>CAYTFM010000233.1:0-14775 GCA_964436735.1 uncultured Victivallales bacterium
GCGGATGCGTGTCATCTTCTCTTTCTCGCGCAGCTGCAGATCGGTGTCGACGTGGATAGTGCAGTCGGCGGGGACGGAGACGACCGCTTTTCCGCTTTCGCCGGTGAGCGTGAACGAGCCGTCTCCCACCGTCACGGGCAGTTGCGTGATCCAGCAGAACTCAACCCCATCTCCCTTTTCAAGTTCGTAGTCGTCGGTGATGGTCAGGATGTCGGGCGTGGGAGAGTCCCAGCTGCGGATCCATTTCTTGTAGAATCCTTTCCAGCCGGGCGTGGCGTCTATGGCGGCGCGGAAGCTGGTGGCGTCCCCCGTGGCGGACGGCTTGACGTCGACGGGCAGGGGACACTGCGGGTGCGGACGGGCGCCGCGTTCGGCCACGGGGACGAGCATGTTGTGGCGCTGGCACTGCTTGGCGAGCGGCGAGCGGACGTCGGCGTAGACCCAGCCGCCTGGATCCATGGCGAACGTCTCGCCGGCGAACTCCAGCACGAACGATCCCTTGTCTTCGTGCGTGTGGCCGGCGTTGGCCTTGGTGCCCATGATGAAAAGCTTGACCTGATGCGCGCCGAGAGCCCGCAGCGACGAGACGACGCCCATGTCCGGCAACTGGACGAATGGCCGCGGCGGCGGCGCCTTCTCGGGGATGCCCGGTTCGAGCGTCCACGTGATTATAGAGGAGGGCAGCTTTCCTTGATACCGCTGGAACAGCTGGCGGAAGAGGTTTGTCCACTGGCTCTCAGGCATGGCATGGGCGAGAATGGCGGCGCTTTCCCAGCTGACGTAGCCGCCCCGCCCCTGTCCGTCGCAGATGGGGATCAAGCCGCCGCTTTTCTTGTCGGTGGACATCAGAACCTCGGCGTAGTCGGCGGAACGGCGCAGGCACGGGGGCAGGGCTTCCTTCAAAGGGATGCCCCGCGACTTCGCGAAGGCGTAATAGGCCGACAACGAGGTGTCGAACGTGTACATGAGATAGGCGCTTCCTTCGACAAATCCGCCGTCCGGGAGGATGACCCGCTCGACGCACTCGTTGAGCTCCTTCATGGCGAGGTCGGTGTAGGGTGGAACGTGCGCGCCGGACCACGACTTTTCAAGAGCGAGGTAGGCGGGTATTCTTCCCGCCGAGAACGCCGCGAGCTGGTTGCAGTGGTGGATGTAGTCGAACTTCCATGCGTTGTAGTTTATCGCGCCAAGGCCGTTCTCGGCGAGCCTGCGGAGGATGAACTCCTTTCCCGCCGGGGAGAACGCCTCGCCGGCGAGGTCGAGCGTCACCGCGAGCTGCTGGGACACACTCGACTGGGTGAAGCAGCGCTGATCCCAAATTCCTCCCGGGAAGAACGAGATGAATCCGGCGTCCCAATACGGGCACATCGCCACCGACAGCGCGGTCCGCGCCGCTCTGCGCAGCAGCGCCTTGTCTTTCAGCACCACGGCGGTGGCCGCCATGACGGTGAGGTTCGGAAAACGTTGGGCGTAGTCACGCTCGCGGGCGAACATGGCGGTGTTCGCGAACGAGGAGATGAACTCGCATATGGACTTTTCCGGCTCAATGGCTTTGGCGAAGGAGGCGGTGTTAAAACTGGACGGCGAGCCCGTCCGCGCGGTATATGCCTCATTCCGCTTACGGATCGCCTCGATATCCTCGGTGTTGGCCAAAAGCCCCAACGTCGGGCTGAAGCCGATCGTGGCGTCCTCCGGGGCGAGGTAGACGTCGAGTGGCTGCCGCCGCAGCGTGTCCCATTGACGCGCCACTTCGGCGCGCATGGACTGGTTGGCAAGTCCCAGCCATGAGATGAATCCCATCTGGGGGCCGTCGCGGTCCGTTGATATCTCGATGGTGATGTCGTCGATCCGCTCCGCTCCGTCGAGCGGGAGCTCATATTCCTTTTTCAGCGAAGGAGCGGGGGGAAAGCTTTTCGCGCGGACGCCCTTGTCGGTGGTGGCGGTGACGCTGATGACGCCTCCTTCGGGCGGGGCGGCGCTGACGATCAGGGTGTCGTAGGGACGGCAGTCGATGGCGAAGCTCCGCGACATCCGCAGGGCTGGACCGGCGGCGGGTTTCCGCGCCCAATCGAAGCGGACGTCGCACCAGAACTGCCGGACGGCGAGACCATGATCGTTCCCGTCGTCGATCTTCCACTTCTTGAAGCCATTGATCAACTCGTCCCAGAACGGCTCGAAGACCGCCTCCGCCGGATTGATGGGGGTGACCCGGACGGCGTCCGTCTTTGGGAGCGCCACGTCTTGAAGGCTTGCCTGCGGGACCGGTTGCGCGGTCGCTTCGCTGTCATGCGGGCTGCGCTCTTCCACCACGGTCTGGCATGACGAGAGAACGAGCGCGGCGGCGAGGCAGATGGTGTGGATGAGGCATCTCATGGTGTTGCTTCTTTCAATTCGGGATTACCGATCTGTTTAACAATGCGGAGCTTGTCCGCAACCCAATTTGTAACCGTGCCTTTCTGCACAAAGCGTCCGATTGATCGGGCGATCGGTCCGCCTTGTGTGAGGTGTGGTGTTGTTGGTTTCTTGATGTTTTCAAAGATGTTGAGCTTTAAATCGCTAAGACTGGCTGTGCGTCAAGGAAGGGCGAACCATGGCGCCACAGTGTTTGAAATGTTTCCCGCGTCATCCTGGGAGAAGAAGAAAGCCCGATCCTGCGGCTCAGAGTGTCCGTCCACAAATATGGCGTTAGCCCGCCAGCCATGGATGAAGTTGATGCTTTTGTCGAACCAATGCGGGTGTGCGACGCGGTAGTATCCCTTGAAAGGGTCGCCGGGCGGGCGCAGGCTGTCGGCGAGCAGCAGATGGCGCGACGCCTCGGTGATGGCGGTGAGGTTCTTCCGGTTTTTCGTCGTGGTGAATCCCACCCGTCCCAGTCCTCCTCCGCCCAGCCATGTGTTTAGTCCGTAGTGGGTGTACCAGGCGATTTCTACCGGTCCGCCGGCGGTCAGCATGGAGGGACAGGCCAGCGTGCCGTTCTGCCTGAAAGGCGCCACAAAGCCTTTACGGGCGTAGCGCTCGCTCTCGCCGATCCTGTCGGCGAGGAGTTGACTCCAAAAAATATCCTCGGTGTCGGCCTGGACGTCCGGCGGCCAGGCGACGGGACACAGCCAGCCGCCCGCGTCGTCGGCGTAGCCCAGCCAGCCGAGGTGGAGTTGTTTGAGATTGTTGCGGCATTGCATTCCTTTGGCGGTCTCCTTCGTCTTGGCGAGGGCGGGCAGCAGCAGCGCGGCGAGGATTGCGATGATGGCGATCACCACGAGCAGTTCGATGAGGGTGAACGCTGGGATCGGCCGTCGCGGTTCTTTGAGGAATTGCATGCATGGCGGCATGGGCGTGCTCCTTTCTCGTCGTTTATCCTTCGACAACCATTGGCTCGAGAAACAGCCGCACGCGGGGGCCGCCGGGGTGCCGGACGCGCCAGAGGAGTGTCTCGACCGCCTTCTCGCCGATGTCGCGGGCGTGGATATCCACGGTGGCGGGCTTTGGTTTGAGCTGGTCAATGGCGAATTTCTCGTTGTTGCAGCCGATGAGGACGATGTCGGTTCCAGGGCGCATGCCATTCGCAGACAGCATGGTGTGGAGCAGTTGCAGTTCAGAGTCGGCCGTCGCGAAGATCCCGCGGGGCGGATGTGTGGCGCGGAGCAGGCGGGAGAATGCTTCGTCGGTGGCGCCACGGTTCGTGAAAAGGAACGACTCGGCTCGGCGCCCCGACTTTGCCGACTCGTCCAAAAACGCGTTGACACGCCCTTCGAACCCGGATTCCTTCGGCGTGGCGGTTTTCGGCGTGGCGGACGAGAAGACCGCCAGAGGGCCGTCAATCCGCTCGAGCAGATGGCGGGCCGCCAGTCTGCCCACGGCCGGATTGTCGTAGGTGACATGGTCGCAGGGAGAGGGCGCTTCGAAAGGCAGTCCCATGACTTTGACCGCCGAGGCGGATGACATGACCTCACCCAAGATGGGATCGTTGAAGTCGGCGCCCAAAAGAACGAGACCCGAGACGCCTTGTCGGTCGACCTCGGCGCGGAGCTCCCGGGCGTCGGCTGGATAGAGGATCCGCAGGTTGGCTCCCGATTCCTCGGCCCGCTTCGAGGCGCCGCGGAACACCTCGGCGTAGATTGGCGCGAGGGAGCCCGGGTCACCGCAGCCGAACACGGCGAAGGCCACTGCGGGGCTGGAGCCAGATGAACGGCGGGACTCTCCCGGGGCGGTCGTGGTGCACGTCCGCGGCGGGCGGTAACCCAGGTCCGTCATCGCCTTGCGGACTTTGCGCGCCGTCTCGGGACTGATCGACGGACGGTTGTGCGCGACGAATGAGACGCACGCCGGCGAGACGCCGGCTTTTCTCGCGACATCGTTGATCGTCACCTTCGGCTTCCCCATGGCGCCTTCCTCCCGTTGTTCTTGTTGACGGCGGCGGCCGTCCACGCCCTCATTGTAGGCGGTAGGCGGCATGAAGTCAATAAAGTTTAATAATATTAGTGAATATTTAGTAAATATAGTTGAGCATGCCGCGTGGCCGGGCGCGGGGCGGGGGTTTCGCGGATGCGGGGGTTGACAAGTAAGTATATATAGCGTATAATATATAACAAGTATATAATAACATTGGCGCAGGAGGCCTGGCCGTCGCCGTCCAGGCGCTGCCCACACGGGGCGCATATGAGCGAGTTCAAGCTGTTGTCGAAGACCAGCCAGTCCGTCAACCACATCAAAGATCTGATTGAGGGCGGAACTCTCAAGCCTGGCGACCAGTTGCTGCCGTCCATCAAATTGGCCGCGAAGCTGGGAGTGAGTCTGATCACGATCAGACGCTGCCTGGCGGAGTTGGCCAAGGAGGGGTTGGTCTACAGTGTGCAGGGCAAGGGGACGTTTGTGACGGAGGTTTCGACTGGAAAGTCGAGCGGCTTTTCCACGCTGAATCTTGTGTATCCTTTCTCGCGGGAGGCGGTCCGGAGCGACGTGTTTCTGGGTCCCGTCGTCGATGGGTTGTGCGCTCGCTTGGCGGAGAGCTCGCTGAGGCTGCGTCTTTTCCCGCTGTTCGATGGGTGTTCGATGGCGGATGCGTTTTCCACCGATGAGGCGGCTCGGACGCTCGCTTCGGGGGTAGTCGTCGTCAATTATAATTTAGGGCAAGAGGATGTCCGGGCACTGATCAGGCTCAAGAGTCCGGTCGTGGTGATCGGTCCGCGGCAGTGTGCGGGTGGCTTTCCCTACGTCAACGTCGATCATTTCGCCGCCGGCTACGAGGCGGCCGCGCATCTTATACGGGATCACAAGCGAGGGCGGATCGCGTTGATCAATGGCAAACTGCGCTCGCAGCTCCACTGTCAGGAACTGCGTGCGGGGTACAAGAAAGCGTTGCGGGACAACGGACTGCGCTATGACGGCTCGTTGGTCGCGCACATGCCCGAGGAGGAGGGGGACGTGATTGTCTCATCGATGACCATGCTGACGGAGATGCTGGGGAAAGGGATCAGGTTTGACGGCCTCATCTCATACGGCGACCACTCCACCATGGGCGTGCTTGAGGCGTTGAAGGCGCGGGGGCTGGCGGTGCCTGGCGACGTGGCGCTGATCAGCTACAATGACTTCCCCTTGGTGTCCGAGTACTTCACGCAAACGCTGAGCGCCGTCAGGTAACTCGTCTACGAATTGGGGAGCGCGGCGGCGGATATCATGATTGAGGTGTCTCAATCGGAAAAGCCGCGTAAAGAGCAGGTGTCGCGAATGATACAAACCAACCTGATCATCAGGGAAAGCTGTGGGTGCGGCGCATCCTCCCGCGGGCCTCTTGCGGAAAACCGCCCACATGCACGTGAAATGACGGAGGTCCTCTCATGAAAACGCCGCAAAGCTCGCAGCATTTTACCCGCTGGACAGATCCGGTAAGCGGGGTCGTGAGTTATATGCTCACCTCGCGGATCGCCCCGGCGCAGCAGTCCTTCTATTTCGTGAACACCAGCTACACGGATGATGGACGCTACCTCTGGCTCTACTGCGCGTTTCCCCCCTCCGAGCTGAGAATGCTGGCCGTCCTCGACTTCGAGACCGACACGCTCCGGGCGGTCCCCGAGACGCAATTCCTCGACGCCTCGCCGCTGATCGACCGGAGGACGGGACAGGCGTACTGGATATCCGTCTCGGAGCTTTGGACGATCGGACCGGAGCCCGGGGCAGAGCCGCGCCTGGTGAACCGGCTGCCGGAGGCGCTCGTGAAAAACCGCCGTCCCCACCGCGTGGCGACTCATCTGACGTTCTCCGCCGACCACTCATGCGTCAACATCGACGCCCAGATCGGCAACGAGTGGTGTGTCGGCGAGATGCCGCTGGATGGCGGACCGGTGAACGTCTGGGCGAGGTTCGACCGCTGCGTCAACCATGCGCAGTTCAGTCCCACCGCTCCGCGGACGATGCTGCTTGCCGAGGACGGCTGGAGTGACGCCTCGACCGGCGAGTTTCATGGATATCGGAAGAGGATGTGGCTCCTCGAGAGAGGCGGGCAGCCGGCGCCGCTGTTCCCCGAGGACACCCCCCGCCACGGCCATGAGTGGTGGGATTCCGACGGACGGCACATCTGGTACGTCCATTATGGCCGCGGAACGGAGAAGGCGGACATTGTCACCCGCGAGAGGGTGCTGGTGTGGCCAAGCGACACCGTCTCCCACTCCCACGCCGACGCATGCGGGAAATATCTGGTGAGCGACCTCAGCGCCTATTCGGGAAGCAAGGGGGCCAAAGTGGTCTTCATCGATGTGGCGGCCCGGAAGGAGTCGTGCATCGTCTCCTCGATGCCATGCCTGGAGCAATACGCCCGCTACCACGTTCATCCACATCCCCAGTTCTGTTTGCACGACCGGTACATATGCTACACGAGCACGGCGTTAGGATGTGTTGACATTGCGCTGGCGCCGGTTGATGAGCTCATCGCAAGGGGGGAGTAACCACATGAGCAAAAAGAGGTTTACTCTCATCGAGCTGCTGGTTGTCATAGGCATCATCGCCATCCTGGCGGCGCTCCTGCTGCCGGCGTTGAAGGTGGCCCGTGACACGGCGCGGCGAAGCCTCTGCTTAAGCAACCTCAAGCAGATCGGCTCCTGCACGATCTCGTACATGTGCGACTACAACGGGAGCACGTGGTATGAGGACGCCACCGGCTCATATCTGCTGCTGCGGCGGAGCGTGGCCGATCATCCGCTCAACGAAGGATGGAACAGCTTTGGCGTGCTGCTGTGGCAGGGCTATCTCTCAAACCCCGATCTCTTCATGTGTCCCAGCGCCCCCCGCGTGGCGGGGCAGTACGAACACCGCAGCCTCTCGAACCCCGGGAACTACTGGTATGCGGACTATTTCACGCGGATCTCGAACCTCTACTACGGCCCGATGAAAATGGACACGCCGGGGAAAGGAATCCTCGCCGACTATCCAAAGATGCAGGCGGGGGTGCCGTATCACACTGCCGGCTTCAACGTCCTCTACCTCGACGGCTCAGTTGTTTTTATGACGAATCTGCCGTTAGCCGCGGACACGAACGCCTTGCGGAACTGGTTCACAAACTACGCCGACAAATATTGACACAAGGAGAGGTATGTCCATGAGTCCGAGTGCACAGACGATAACGATGACCGCCGCGCTGTCCTGCGTTCTCTTGGCCGTGGCGGGATGCGCCCCGAAGTCGGGCGAGGCCGAGCGGAAGGAGGTGGCCGCGCCGCTCGCCACCGACACTGGCAAAGCGGTGAAAACCGCGTCGATCGCGCCGCTGCGGGTCGATGGCGAGCGGTTCGTCGACCCCAGCGGGAAGATCGTCAACTTCTGGGGGATGAATCTCGTCGCCTTCTACCCGGATCACGCGCTCGCGGAGAGGACGGCGGAGAATCTGGCCTCGCTGGGTATCAACATGGTGCGGCCGCACCACAATCTGCGTCCAAGCGCCGACTGGAATCCCCCCACCTGTCATTCGCTGCTGAACTACCAGGGCAACTCCCGCGACGCCAATCCCGAGGCGTGGGAGCGGTTCGACTACCTCAACGCAAAATTACGCGAGAAAAACATTTATCTGGCGTTCTCCATCCACTGGTCGCGCTCTTACTTCCCCGATGACGTTTCGATATTGAAAGTCTCCGAGCAGGATGACAAAGAGTGGGCCGACGCGATGAAGGAGCTGAACTCCTGGAAGTGGCAGAAGTCCTTCGATCCCCGCAAAATGCTTCCCGTCTTCGACGAGCGCTGTTTTTTGCTTTCCGCGGAGTTCGCGAGGAGTCTCATGACCCATGTCAACCCGCACACCGGGATCGCCTATGGCAAGGAGCCGCAGGTCGCCACGCTTGAGTTGATCAACGAATTCTCCAGCGAGTACACCTTGATCTGCAAGAATGTCTTTCCAGATTACTGGACGAAGATGCTGAATGCGAAGCTGAAGGAATTCGCCCAAGCACGCGGCGTCGCACCCTTCGAGCTCTATAAAGCCGCGACGAAGGAACAGCGGCGGTGCTTCGCCGAATTCTGCGCGGCTCTCGACGAGTCCTATGCGAAACGGATGGAGAAGGTTGTCCGCGAATGCGGCTATCAGGGCGCGGTCGGGTTCTCGAACCTCTGGCGCGGCGACAACAGTCTGAGTCTCCGATCGAGAACCGACGGCTATATTGAAGATCACGCCTACGAGGATCCGCTGGTGGTCAAGGACTTCGCCGATTTCACCAACCTGACGCGGAGCGCCGTGCGCGGAAAGCCGTTCGTGATTGGCGAGCTCAACCAAAGCGAGAACCAGAAGCTGATTGCGGAAAGGAAACCCGTGCGTTCGATGCTGCCGATGGCGATCGCCGCCACCGCGTCGCTTCAGAACTGGTCGGGCGTGATCTGGTTCGCCTGGTGTCATGGCGGGCGCGCCGTCGGGACCGACGGCTGGGGCAAGAAGCTCGAGGCGCGGGAGCCCAGCATCGGCGATCTCGTCGAAGACAGCGTGATCCTCGATCACATACGCTCCGCCGGAATCATCTATAAAAATGGATATCTGAGCGGAAGCGTCGAACCGATCACCCTGTTCGTTGACGATCCGGCGTTCGCCGGCGACTACAACGGCTTGATGAACGGCCAGTACCAGTACAAGCCCGGTTGGCAATTCGTTCATGCGGTGCGCAAGGCGTTCGGTCCCGTCCCACAGACGCAGAAGGATGCGCCGTGGATGAAGGAGTCACCCGGCAATCCCGTCGTCTCCGACACCAAGCAGATCGTCACCGACACGCAACGGAGGCAGATGAGTTTCTCCGCGCCGAAGGCCGAGGGGTTCAGCGGCTACCTCGACGGGAAGCCGATCGGTAATCTGCACGCGCTTGGCGTCTCCGGCGAAGCCGGCTTCGCCACCGTCATCGCGGTCACGCGTGATGACGCGCCGCTGGCGCAGGCGAAGCAGATTCTTGTCAGCAAAACGTGCACGGACGCCGACGGCAAGGAGTCGGCGAGCACTCACGTTTCTTTGAAGGGGCTTGCGAAGGGCGCGTGGCGGATGACGGTCACCCGCCCGGCGCGGATGGCGGCTGAGCCACAGCTGGTTGAGGTTGGGTCCGATGGCTCACTGAAGCTGCCAGCCTCATCCTGGAACGAGTGCGAACTGGAAATCCGTTGAGCCGCCTTGCCTCCCAGGGTAGGCGCGAGGTGCCACCCCTGGGCTTTGTTACACAGCCCCCTTGGGGCAGTAAATGCGGATAAGCTCCTGCGAAGCCGGTTACGTGAACGCTAAGGAAATTCAATGTCACCAGGTTTCAGGTGTCAGGAAGCGGCAAAATACAATTTCCTGAAACCTGAAACCTGAACACTGAAACCAAGTTGCGGCCTCAACGCCCGCCTGATTCAACTGAATATTCAAGCGACGGACCATGCCGCGTCGAATCTGACTACGGCGCGGCGATGAGGTACACCGGCGCCGCGGTGAGCGTTACCGTTCCGTCGACCAGGTTGCCCATCAAGTCGCGAACCTCGCGTGTGCCGTCCAGCAGTCCCGGCACCTTGTCCGCTCGCACGGGGATGCGTGACCATGCCACGGTGATCCGTCCGCGGTTCGGCTCGAGGAAGCGCGCCAGTCGCACCTGGGCCTTGTCGACGACAACCGTCTCCGCGCCGCGCGGTTCCGCGTTGTCGAGCAGCCAAACCATCGCCGCGTGCGCGGCGAGCGCGGGGCGCGCCGCGCCGTCGTAGTCGAACAGGCCGCTGCATTCACTGCGCCAGATCCAGTTGCCGCTGCCGGAGGGACTGGTGGCGCCTGCGTAGTGGAAGTGATGTTTCAAGCCCAATGCTTTGAAGGCGGCGGCGATGCGGACGATGGCATGAGCGTCATCGAAGTCGGTGGTGCCGGCCGGAGGAACGCCCAGTTGGCGCAGCCGCGAGGGCGAGCGGTTCAACCACATGCCGCCTTCGCCCATCCACAGTTCGGGAGCCGCGCCGGTGCGTCCCGTGGCGGCGCGCATGTCGGCGAGAATGGCGGTGAAGTCGGGTCGCTTCTCCAAGGGGTCGAGATCCTCATAGTAGAAGTGGAAGGCGATGGCGTCGAGGTTCTCAGCGGCGCCCTTGGCGATCGATTCGCGCCAGAACGGACGGTCGGGGTTCGAGACGCCAAGTCCGACGATCTTGGCCTTGGGGTCGACAGCTTCGATGGCGGCCCGAGTGCGTCGCGTCAAATCGGCGTAGGCGGTTGGTTTGTCGACGTCGGGGGGGACGATGAGGTAGTCGCAGTCCATCTCGTTGCCGACCTCCCAGGCGCGGATTCCCGGGAAGGCCGTGACCGTGCGCTGGACGTAGGTCGTCCATTCCGTCCAGTCGCGCGGCAGGCGGCTGTGCCACCAGGCGTACTGCTGGTTGCCGGTCTTCAGCGCGGCCCATTCCGGCGGGCTGTTGAGGTTGCCGAGCACGTAGAAGCCGCGGGCGACGGCGCGCTCGACGGCGGCGGTGTGGATGGTCCACCGATCCTCCGCCGGTTGCACCGCCATCCAGTTGGTGTCGAGTTGTGTCGACATCATGCGCAGGCAGCGGAACCCGCCCCGTTCGGCGAGGTCGAGGTTGTAGGGATCGAAGGCGAAATGGCCGCCGAAGAACGAGCGTCCGCTGCCGTCGGGGCGGGGCAGCTCCGGAACCACGGTGTAGAGCTGCTCGGTGAGCAGCCGCCTATCGGACTCGACGGAGCAGCGGAAGCTGCCAAAGCGGTCTCGGGGCAGCTCCAGCTCCGCGCTGCCGCGTCCATCAGCTCCGATGGCGAGGGTCAGCGGCAGCTCCGCAATGGTGCGATCCCAGACGTCGTCAATGCGGACAGTCGCGCGGATGTCACCGGGGGTGGCTCCCGCGGCGAGCACGCGCAGCCGGGGGAGCTCGTTTCCGCGGAAGATTCGTCCCGGCGGAGCGTCAGGCATCATGCAGCCAATGCATGTGGCGTCGGCGCCGGGCGCCTGCTCGACGCGGACCGCGTCGAGCAGCCACACGCCTGCGCTGGCGGTCGTCACTTCGACGAAGGCGCCGCCGGCTGACGCGGCGGGGACGCATTCCACGACGACGCTATGCCAGCCGGGGGCGGCGGCCTTGAGCGTGGACTCACCGAGCCACCCGACTGTGTTGGGCGAGTCGCCGCGGCCGAGCGCGACACGCGCGGTGGCTCCTGCGGCAGGGGCGTTCAGCCGTAGGGTCAGGCGCATGGGATGTCCGTGCCGGTAGGGGAAGAAGCCGGAATCGACATAGGCCCTGCACTCCTCATGGACCACGAAGCGCAGAACCCGTTGCCCGTCCGGAGCCTGCGGGTCCTCCGCCACGTTCCAGTCAGCAGGCGAGATTCGGTCGCGGGCGGTGCTGACCCGATCAAGACTTCCCGCGTCGCGCATGGTGGCGACCCAGCCACTGAGCCCGACCTCGAACGAGCCGTTGCGGACCAGGTTGCCGGCCGTGAGAGGACGCGGGTCGATCGTGGGCAGCAGGGCCACCGAGACGCCGTCGACCCAGATCGTCGACTCGTCGTGCAGATCGATGAAGAAGGCGACGTCACTGGTGTCAAAGCCGGCCGGGATGAGGACCGGGAAGCTGTTGACCTGCCAGTTTTCGGTGACCGGAACCTCCATCGAGGCGATGGTGGTGTAGGGTTTGGTCCAGCGGCGCACCTTGGCGGACACCGGACGACCATTGGCGGTGCCGCGCAGAGCGAAACGGACGAGAAGGGCGTCGCCGGGCGCAAGCCCCTTCAGCGGTTGCACCAGTTCGAGGTTGGGGGAGCCGTCGATGCGGCACATGCGTATGCGCTGGCTGAACGAGCCCTTCCACGGATGATCCGCGTCGCGGGCAAACTCCGCTTGGTTCTTGGCCCAGTTGTTCTCATGCCACGGGCCGGGGGCAGCCCCCTCAAAGCCTCCATCCTCGATCAGTTCCCGCACAACCGGCATGTCGCCCTGATCCGGTTGTGACGGCTCGTGGACGCATGAGGCGGCCAGAATGGAGACGGCGAGCAGGGAGGGCAGCAGAGAGAGTCTCATAGGGCTATGTCCTTTTAAAAACCGATTGTTCATAATCCTAAATCTTAATCGTAATCATAATCTCGCTCTTTAGAACTGCAGAATATGATTAAGAGCAAGATTAAGATTACGAGTAGGCTGCGATCGAATCAATCCCCGACGACCCGGGTCCATTGACCCCGCGGTTGGGTGGGCGAGCCGCCGGGTCCAAAGGTCATGGCAGGCTGCTGGGCCTGGAGATGGCCGTCACAGTAGAGGTAATTGACAATGCGTCCACCGCCATGGGCCAACACGCCGTTGTTCGTGTGCCTGTCGGCGGTGTCGATCACGGAGCCTGAACAGCAGCCGCGCATGTTGACATCGCTATAGCATTCGGTCACCAGGATCGTGCCTGAGGGATCGCCAAGACGGCTCAGCACCGCCGACCATGGCGCTTGCCCGCCGCCATAGCCTGTGGTCGCGCCGTACCAGATGCTGGTGATGCCGAACACTGATGGGGGACTGTCCGACGGAGACGCACCCGACCCGGCGAGACTGCCTCTGAGCATGCTGTAGCTCTTGTTGGCGCTCGACGTGCCCATCCATGACGGGTTCTCCCGCCCCGAAGGACAGAGAAGCAGTTCCCATTCCTGCGCCTTGGGGAAGCTGCCTCTCTCAATGTCGGCCTGCGAGAGGTTCCTACCCAAGTACTGGGAGATCAGATCATCCCACGAGATCTGAAAGGACAAGTCGGCGCGGTCGACAAGGTTGTCTGGAAGGAACTCGTTGTAGTCGCCTGCGTAAAGGAGCATGCCCGAGCAGATCTGCTTCAGGTTGCCCGCGCACTTGATCTGTCGGGCGGTGTCACGGGCGCCCTTCAGCGCAGGCAGGAGCATAGCTGCGAGGATGGCGATGATCGCGATCACCACCAATAACTCAATGAGAGTAAAAATCTGACGCCGCATGTGATGCGGGAAGGAGTAGGCTGGGATAGTATCTTTCATGCGAGCAGTACCGCCTTCCCAGATTTTCAATGGTCTTGAGTTGTCATCCACACGATAAACAATCCGTCCGACTTGCCCGTTTGCCTGTCGATCATCTCTGGCAGATACGCCGCCGCTTATCAGCCGTTCCTCGGAGTGTTTTTCCAGTCGAAGACGACGCCCATGGCGTTCTCGCGGTCGGTCTGGAGCAGCGTGTAGGCCTGCTGGGCGTCCGTGGGAGCGAAGCGGTTGGTGATAAGATCCGCCATGCCCATCTGCTTGCGCGAGACGTACTTCAGGAATAGTTCGTACATCTCCAGCGAGGACCATCTGACAAAGGGGTTCGGCAACTGCGCGGGATGGCCGTCGTGGGCGCCGATGATGCGGACGCCGCGGGTGATGACGTCCGGCGTGAGCGTCTGGAGGTTTGGCGCGCCGGGATCTCCCAACAGGATGAACGAGCCGAAGCGCCGCGCCAGCGGCAGAGCGGCCGCGAGCACCGCGGGGTGGCCGGTGACGTCATAGACGACATCCGCGCCATGTCCGCCGGTGATCTCCTTCACCGAGGAGAGGGCGTCCGCCGCCGACATCTTCAACAGCGTTGTCGCGCCGTGTTTCGCGGCCATGTCGAGCCGCTTTTGCGAGACGTCGATGGCGATGACCTCCGAGGCGCCGAGCAGGCGGGTGTATTGGACGACAAGCTGGCCGAGCAGTCCGAGTCCCACCACCACGACGGCGTCGCCCAACTTGTGCTCGGCGGCCCGGATGCCGACCTGCACGATTTTGCCGAGCCCCATCCAGACGGCCTCGTCATCCGAGACGTTATCGGGGATCCGAATGGCCCGGTTGACCGGCGTGCAGTCGCCCGCCTCGGGCGATGACGCCCGTGAAGTGCTCTCCGCGTCGACCACCACAATGCTTGAGTGCCCAGAGCGCGAGGCGACCCGATCGCCGACCTTCCACCCAATCACGCCCTTGCCAACTTCGATGACGTTGCCAACGTGCAGGTAGCCGGGACGGAACGGATATTTGACCCACTGGTCCCAGTGGGTTCCCGGCGCGAAGTTCCTGCGGTACACGGTGCTTTCGGTGCCCGTGCTGATCATCGTGCGGACGGTCTCGACAAGCAGTTCGCCCTCATTGACCTTCGGCGCGTCCTCCTCGATGACCTCGAGACGTTCTTTTCCCGTGAACAGCACGCTCAACCTTTTCATGACACACCCTCCTATATTTTATTCATAACCCTTAATGTTCTATGCCTGTGGCGATTGATAAATCCGAAATCCGAAGCACGAAATCCGAAACAGCGGAAAACGCTGTTGAACTGTTTTGTTTCATTC
>CAYTFM010000234.1:0-3156 GCA_964436735.1 uncultured Victivallales bacterium
AGCCTCCACCAGGCCGCGGGTCTGACCGTGCGCGTTCACAAGTTCCCCGTGCCTCCTGACCGCCGTATCCACCATCGCGCGGGTCTGCCCATGCGCGTGCGCCAGTTCCGCAATCTGCTCGGACAGGTATGAAAGCTTACGGTTCAGTTCTCCTTGGAGGCTCTTGAAATAAGTGGCAGTCAGTCGCTCGTCCTCCTTGAGCTTCGTCCGCATAAGTCCGAGTGACGCATACCAGTACTCAATGTGCCGGGGCAAGAGAAGCAGTTCTTTGAGGTGATTAAACACCACGCCGATGCCGAATGGCAGTCGTAAGAGTTTTCTTTTTATCTTTGCTATGAGCACTTGTTTCTCTAACCCGACAATCTTTCCCCCATGAACCGCCTCAGGCGACGCCGCGAAAATCGCGAGCAGCTCTATCTTACCCGCCTGACGCGAACGGAGCATGCCCAGATAGGTGCCCATCTCGTTCTGATCAGGATTCCGTCCGAGGATCGCCTGAAATCCGTTTGTGATGAAATCCTCGTCCTCGTAGGCGAGCAGCTCTCCCGCCTGATACTCCGGTTTCTTATGAAATGGCGGCACAGAGGACCACCCCACATACTCCGGCAAAGACATCTCGACGGTTTGACGCATGCGACGGCGCATCGCCTCCGCTCGGATCATCTCCATTATTTTGTCAACATTGATGGTCTCTTCACTCATAAACATCCTCATTACATGTTCGATATGCGCACGCCGCCCGTCGGTCGGAGCCAATATGTAGTGGTATGAACGACCTTATCGCTTCTTCGTTGGAGCCGCCGCCCCGTCACCCCCGGGCGCCACCGTGAACTCGACCGCCGGCTCCAAGCGGCACACACCCTCAAAGAAGGGGCCGATGAACCCCAGCACCTCGAAGTCAACGGACTTGTCCCACCAATGGCAACAATTCTCGAGATGCACATCCTTCGTATGGATGGCGGCGGTGATGGAATACTTGCCGGCGCCGATGTTGAACGGCATGGAATACACACAACGATATTTCTGCCCCTTCGCGAAAGATATCCGCTTCCCCATATGATACGTGTTCGTCCCGAAAATATTCTGCCCGAACCTGTCACGTATCACGAAACCAACCGTGGCGTCATCCAAGTCTATTGACGAATCAATGTCGATGATGACTGACGCGGACTCCCCCGCGCAGATCTTGCACGATCTTGAGTTTTCTCCGATGACTGAGACGCCAGTGATCGCCGCGTCGAAAGTCCCGAAAGAATGCGCACCCGCACTTTTCTCGACAACGATCTTGTCCGCCGCGTCATCCATCTTCGCCAACAGATAATTGTATTTATTGACGACATCCTCTGGGAGCCCCTCAGCGACAACAACGCCCTTTTCAAGCAGAATCGCCTTGTCGCAGATCATCTTCACCGCCTCCATCGAGTGGGAGACGAAAATGAGACTTCCACCCTTTTGGCGGAACTCGCGGATCCGCCGCATGCATTTCTGCACGAAGTGGGCGTCGCCAACAGCCAAAGCCTCATCGATGATGAAACAGTCCGGGTCGGCATGAATGGCGATCGAGAACGCGAGCCGCATCATCATCCCCGAGGAATAGGTCTTCATCGGCTCGTGGATGAAATCACCGAGTTCCGAGAAGCTGATGATACTGGCGAGCTTCCCCTGCAACTCGTCTCTGCTCATTCCAATAAGAATGCCGTTCATGAAGATGTTATCCGTCCCGCTCATCTCGTGGTTGAAACCCGTGCCGAGTTCGAGAAGCCCCGTGACTTTCCCCGCCGCCTTGACGCTGCCCGTGTCAGGCAGAATCACCCCGCAGAGGATCTTCAGTATCGACGACTTCCCCGCGCCGTTCCTGCCGATGATGCCGAGCGACTCCCCCTTCCCGACCGTGAACGAGACACCTGCCAGCGCCTGGTAGTCAATGTGGTACGAACGGGTGAACACAAGCTCCTTCAGCCTGTCCGCGGGCGTCCGGTACAACCGGTATCTCTTCGAGACCGAATCCACCACGATCATCTGCCCGGCCCTCCGCAAAAGATGAGCCCCACAATGAAGATGGAGAGGAAAAACAGGAAACTCAAGACGATGTAGACCAGCCCAAGGTAGTTATGAACCACCGTTCGCCTCACCAAGACGGACAGCCCCGTGAACACACAGAGCGAAAGAAGGATTGCGCAGGCGGCACTGATCATAGAAAATCCCTGATGTCCTTCTCGAGCTTCTTGAAAAGCAGATAGGCGACCAGCAGCAGAACGTGGGAGATGACAACCACGGCGATCAAGTTCGTGAAACAAGGGTACTGTCCCCAGGTGAAAAGCTGCTGATAAGCGTTGATGAAAAAATACGCGGGGTTGAAGTCGACCAAAAGCCACCGCGCGCTTTTCGGCAGTATGTCCTGCGTGTAGACGATCGGCGTGAACCAAAACCAGACCTGCAGGCTGACGCCGACGATTTCCTTGATGTCCCTCACGAACACGTTGAGCACCGCGATGATGAGTCCAAGGGAGTAGGCGAACACTTGCTGCAGCAGATAGATGAACGGCACGAACAACAACGCTTTCGAAAGATTGACCCCCGAATAGGTGACCACCGCGAGATACGGCACCATGGCGATGAGAAACGTGATGGTCTCGGAAAGGACAATGTTGAGGGGCAGCGTGGGAAGAGGCATCCTCACTTTCGACAGAATGTATTTCTTGTCTACAAAGACCGTCGAGGATCGGAGGATGGTGTTCGAGAAAGCCAACCACGGCAGCAACCCCGCCACCAGATAGATGCTGTAGCTGTACGTCGCCGACGAACCGGGTAGACGCGAACCGAGGATATTCGAGAAGACGACGACATAGATGAACACATTGAAAAAAGGCCAGATCAAAGACCAGAAAATCCCAAGAACCGATCCAGAGTATCGTTCAATGAAATCACGTTTGGTGAGCTCTATTATCAGACCGATGTTCATGCGTGGGGAAATTCAAACTTTCAACGTTCAACTCACAACGTCCAACTTTCAACTCCGTGCACATTGAGAGTTGGACGTGTGGCGTTGAAAGCTGCGGCCATACCGGCCGCTTGATCTCATCTTCGTTACTATAGTTTTTCAGGCATATAATTTCACGGTCGCCCGTGAAATATATGCCTGACAAACTACAGCTA
>CAYTFM010000234.1:3166-14771 GCA_964436735.1 uncultured Victivallales bacterium
GCCCTGTCTCCTCCTTGGAGCTAAGGTTTTTACTGAATGGCATGACCCGCACGCCGTAAGAGAACTGCCCGTTCTCGGCCATCTTGTGGTCCAGATGGAAACTGGCCATGCCGCGCTTGTTTTCGACAAGACGAAGCGGCAGGCAGAGCGGAGCTTCAATGAAGCGCCCCGCCTCGACCTTCCCGACGACCAACTCAACACACAGTTCGTCCACGGAGAGTTTGCCCAGATCGACACCGACTTTGATGGTGAATGGCGCGCCGGTGCTCACGGACTCGCCCTGAGCCCCCTCGATCCTCACCTCCGTGATCTTGACCGACGAGAAGCGCATCGGTATTTTGCGCTTCCAGTCCGCGACCTCCTTGGCGAGGCGGCACCCGTCCTTGAGCATCGACAGCGCGCGTGTCGCCGTCGGCTCGAACATCACGGTGAAATACTCCTTGAGCATCCGTTTGGCGTTGAACTGCGGCGTGAGCGTGGCGATCGAGTTCTTCACCACCTGCATCCACTTCCGCGGAATGCCCTCGTCGTCCCGGTCGTAGTACATCGGCGTCACCACGTCCTCAACCAACGAGTAGAGGGCCTGGGCGTCGTCCTCGTCCGACGAGTGAAGCAGCAACTCCTCGGAGAACTCCCGGACCACCGGCCCGATAGTCCACCCATTAGTTCCGTTGTGCCCCTCGCACCACCACCCGTCGGAGATGCTCAGGTTCAACCCGCCGTTCGCGATGACCTTTTCACCGCTGGTGCCGCTCGCCTCGTACGGGCGCCTCGGATTGTTGAGCCAGACGTCGCACCCCTGGAGCAGAAGACGCGCGGTCTGCATGTCGTAGTCCTCAAGGAAAAACACCTTGCCCCTGAAGCGGGCGTCATTGCAGATGCCGATCACCTTCTTGATGATCTCGATGCCGGGCTTGTCATTGGGATGCGACTTGCCCGCGAACACGACATGCACGGGGCGCTTGCCGTTGTTGACGATCTTGTCGAGGCGGTCGAGGTCTGAAAGAATCAGGTCGGCCCGCTTGTAGGGGGCGAACCGGCGGGCGAAACCGATGACCAGCGCCGCCGGATTGATGTTGGAAATGACCTCCTCGCGCCAGGTCTTTGAAAACCCGTACTTCTTCCACTGATTCGCCACGCTCTCGATGATAAAGTTGATAAGCTGTTGCTTCAACTCCGCCTTCACGCGCCAGAACAGATTGTCGGGAATGTCGTGCACGCGCTGCCAGCGGTCAGCCTGGTCGATCTTGTCATGCCAGTCACGCCCGATGTAGGTGTCGTACAATTCACCGAGCCGCGTCGACGTGAAAGACTTCATGTGGACGCCGTTCGTGATATGCCCTATCGGTATATCCCACGGCAGGAAGCCCTTCCACAGATCCTGCCACATGGCGCGGGAAACTGAGCCATGCATCTGACTGACGCCGTTCGACTTGTGCGACAGCTTGAGGGCGAGGACCGTCATGAGGAACGGCTGCTCGGCTCCATCATCATCCTTGCGGCCAAGATCCCAGAACTGGTTCCAACTGATGCCGGTGACGGCGACGAAGCTGGAGAAATAGGTTTCCATCAAACTTCTGGCGAACCGCTCGTTGCCCGCCTCGACCGGCGTGTGGGTCGTGAAGACCGAACTGGAGCGGACCACCTCGCACGCCTCGTCGAAGGAAAGCCCCTTCTCCGCCATCAACACTCTGACGCGCTCGAACAGCGAAAACGCCGAGTGCCCCTCGTTCATATGGAACACGGACGGCGTGATGCCCAACTGTTTGAGCATTCTGACGCCGCCGATGCCGAGAAGAATCTCCTGCTCGATCCGTATCGTGGCGTCGGCGCAGTACAACTGGGCGGTCACTTTGCGGTCCTGGCTGGTGTTCCGGGGAATGTCAGCGTCGAGCAGGAACAGCGAGATCCTGCCCACCTTGACCTCCCAGATCCTCGCATACAGGATCCTGCCTGGCAGTTCGATCGATATCTGCGTCTCATTCCCCGCCTCGTCGCGGTGGAGTTGAACCGGCATGTTCGAAAACTCATTCTCGGGATACTCGGCGACCTGCCACCCTTTCTCGTCGATTCTCTGGCGGAAATACCCATTCTTGTACAGCAGACCGACGGCCACAAGCGGGACGTTCAAGTCGCTGGCGGCCTTAAGCGTGTCCCCGGAAAGGACTCCCAAACCGCCGGAATAGATTGGCAGACATTCATGGATGCCGTACTCGGCGGAGAAATAGGCCACCGGAGCCGTGCGCTTCACGCCGGTCAGCTTCAGGTCGACCGTCTCTTTGAGGCTCATGTACGCGTCGAACTTCTCCATGACGCTGGCGTAGAGGCTCACATAGCTGTCGTTCTTCGCCGCGTCAACTAACCGCGCCTGGGAGACGGTTTCGAGCATCCTGACGGGATTGTTCCGCATCTGCGCCCACAGTTTGGGATCGAGCCCCGCGAACAGCTCGAGGGCGTCGTGGTTCCACGCCCACCACATATTGTAGGCGACCTCGCGGAGGCGCCGTATTTTCTTCGGCAGCTCCGAGACGGAAACGAGCGGCCGGAAGAAAGGCTGCGTCGACGATTTGCCGGCGAACAACATCCCGCCCTCGGTTTTCTCGACTTTCACCACCCCCTCGCGGGAGGCCGCCGCGGCGCATGCCATCTCGTAGGCGGCCACATAGTTCTTGAAAAAGTTCGACCAGCCCGCGCTGATGGCCAGCTTGCGGGCATCCTTCCGGCAGTTTGCCAGTTCCTTGTCGGTGCGGCCAACAAATTTACTGAGGCAGCCCGCGAGTTCCTTCACGGCGACCTCCTGCTTGACCGAACGGCGGTGGATGACCACCGCCCCCTCGTTCGACTTCGCGCTCTCCTTGGCCCACAAGCCGAAGCCCGTGCAATCGGTGGTGACCGCGGGGACCGCGTACGCCGCGCTCTCGAGCGGGGTGTAGCCCCATGGCTCGTAGTAGGAGGGGAAGACGCCAACGTCGCAACCGGACAGGGCGTCGTAGTACTTCAGATTGAGCAGACCGTCCTGCCCATTCAGGTAGACCGGCATGAAAATCACGTTGACTTTGTTGCGCGGGCTGTTCCGGAGGTTAAGCTCCTGGCACGCCTTGAGGATGGGATCGGTCGACTCGCCGCTCAGCTTATGCGTCACGATCGGGGCGTTCCCCTCTTTGCCATCCTGCGCGCCGAGAGGGTTGATCCCCGTGTGGGCGGCGAGCGTGAACACCAGGGCGAGGACGTTCTGCTCATCCTTCAGGCTCTTCTCGAGAGCGGCGAGAGATTCGAGAAAAATATCTATCCCCTTGTTGTGGAATTCGTACACTCCCGAAATCATCACGATCCTGGTCGCAGGGCCCATATCCTTGCCGAGGAAACGGGAGGCGAACTCGAGGATTCGTTTCCGGGATTCGAGTGGGCGGGTCCTGTCAACGGAATAGTCCGGTATCTGCTCGATGTCCAGACCGTTCTGCAGCACCATGTCAATCCCCTTGCCAAGGAAGTCCTTCGCCTCAAGGGCCGTGATATCGCTCACCGTGGTGAAGCAGTCCGCCTCGCGGGCGGCGGCGGCTTCGATTGAGTATTTCGCCGTGATGTGGTAGGCGCGCGCCTCCATTTGCGGCTGGATGGTCTCCTTTTTGCTATAGATGTCGGCGCCGCCCGAGGCGAGCGCGCGGCCCAAGACGGTCGCATGAGTGGTGAACACCGTTCCGACCTGAGGGAGACGCTGCTTGACGCACAAGAGTCCGGCGCCGCACATCCATTCGTGGAAGTGGGCGACCGCGGGAATCCCGCCCTTCGTCCCCTTGTGCAGGTTGTAGATGGCCTCGATAACCTCGCCGCAGGCATAACTGAACATCACGGGCTCGATATAGTCCCACCCGCCGGACAGGGAGTCGACACCGAAATCCTCCCAAAACTGGTACAGCAACTGGTCGGGGTTGTACTTCTTCTCAAAGCCGACAAGGACGACATTGGGACGGCCGGGTATGTTCCACCGGCCGCAACGGCAGTGGATGCCTTTCGCCTCGGTCGCCTCACGCACATTCCTCCAGCACTCCTCGTCAGTCTCCTCGAAGTCCGGATTGCTTTGGCGCTGTGGACCGAACAGATAGTAGTCATCGCCGAACTGCTCCACCGCGCTCCGCGCCTTGCTCTGTATGACGGTGTGGATGCCTCCCACCTTGTTGCAGACCTCCCAACTCACCTCGAACACGAGCTTCCCGATTTTTCCAGACACGATGACCTCCTCTTATCATTCAATTTGATTGAAATCCGAAAATCGAAGCACAAAACTCGAAACAGCGGGAAACGCTGTTGAGTTGATTTGTTTCACTCATTAGTTATTTCCGTTTCGAACTCTGCGCCAGATCCGTTTCGATAATCTCATCTCGGGAATTGCGCGGCGCCCGTAGGTTAGGGTTCACACGGAAATAACTACTCCAGGCAGTTCGAGAAATCATTGATGACATTCATGAAGTTGATATAGGCGTCATGCTGCGTGGTGTAGGGATTCTGGAAACGATGATAATCCACATCCGCGGACAACGACGTCGACATGTATTTGAAATGCTCCGCCATCTGGAGCCTCCGCCACGTGGCGAGCACTCCAGGATCCCGGTTTCGCCTGACCTTCGTCTCCAAAGAGAACAGAGTGTTCAAGGCGTCGTTCTGCAGATTGTTGTCGAACCACAGCGGCAGACAGCGGTCCGGCGCGGGCTTCGTCCCTGGCGCGTGAATGTCGATCTGATCGGCGGCGGGCACGGCGGCGGCGAGTGCCGACGGCGTCGTGAACCCCATCCCCGAGTGCCGCGCCAACTCGCCGGGCAGCCGCGCCATGAACTCTGACACGCCCGCCCCGTGCGACTGGGCGTTGCCGAACTGCTCGTAGTCGGCGAAGATGTTCACCACCTCCGCCGTCCCGATGTTCCGCACCCATGAGACGAACTTCTCCGGCGTGAGCGGATAATCCGGCCAGTCGCGGTTGTTGAAGCGGAACGAGAGGTCGTCAGACAGACGGTTGTTGCGGAAAAGGCATTTCAGCCTCATGCATCCCTTGGGCAGATACAGGAGGTTCGGGGTGCGCCACCCAAGCGCCTGTTCGGGACAATCCACGAGCAGGGTCGAGAAGCCTATCCGCTCAACCTCCTTCGCCAGTTCCGCGCAAAACGCGAGCTCCTGCAGCCGGAACGCCGAGGGGAACTGGCCAAACAACGCCTGGATCCGGTCCCGGTGCGCCTGCACCTGCTCCCGGAACTCGCGCTTCGACTTGACGAACGCCAGCGACCGATGGGACGTCTCGCAGAGAAACTCCACGCACCCCGTCTTGGCCAGCTTCACGAACGACTCAAGCACGTCCGGACGGAACTGCTCCAACTGGTCGAGCAGCACGCCCGACAGGCAGAACGAGACGACAAACGCCCCCTTGTGCTTCTTGATGAGCTCGAGCAGGAATGCGTTCGCCGGCAGATAGGAGGCGTCGGCGATCTTGTCGAGCCACAAGCGGTTCTTCTCGCAGTCCTCGTAGTCGTGGATGCTGTTTATGTCGAAAAACGTATAGCGCCGCAGCCTGATCGGCTGATGGGCGTTTATGCACAGACATATCGAAGGCATGGCTATACTCCTCTTCTGTTGGTGGGCCCGGAGACGAACTTGTAGACGTCCAGTATTTTCCGGGCGGCGTTCTTCCAGTAAACGCCCTTGAGCTCGTCGCGGGAGATCTCGATGAGGTTCTGCGCGAGAGCTGGATATGAAAGGATGGCGATGATCTTGTTCGCCATCTCGCGGATGTCCCAAAAATCAACCTTCAGGGCGCCCTTCAGCACCTCGGCGACTCCCGACTGGCGGGAGATGACCACCGGCACGTCGTACAGGGCGGCCTCAAGCGAGGTGATGCCGAAAGGCTCCGACACGCTTGGCATCACGTACACGTCGCTCATCGCGTAGATACGCTCGACGTCGCTGCCGCGCAGGAAGCCGGTGAAATTGAAATGCTTGCCAATCCCCAGCTCGGCCACGCGCTGGATGATCCGCGGCAGAAGCTCCCCGCCGCCCACCATCACGAAGCGCACGCCGGAGACGGACTGAAGCACTTTGGCGGCCGACTCGACGAAATACTCGGGCCCCTTCTGCTGGGTGAAGCGGCCGAGGAACAGCACGATCTTCTCGTCGGGATTCCGCCGCACGTGGTACACCTCGCGGGCCTCCTCCCTCGAAACCGCGTTATGCACCACGGAGACCTTGCGCTTCGGTATGCCGTATTTCTCAATGATGGCGTTGCGCGTGTAGTGGCTCACCGCGATGATGTGGTCGGCGCCGCGCATGCCCTGCAGCTCGATGTTGTAGATCTCGCGGCTCATGCACTCGCCGCCACGGTCGAACTCCAGCGAATGCACATGCAAAATGAAAGGCTTTCCACTGATCGTCTTGGCCTTCAACCCCGCCACCGCGGTTATCCAGTCATGGGCGTGAATGACGTCGAAACGCTCCTTCCTCGCGAGGACGGCGGCAACCTCGCTATAGCGGAACACCTCCTCGAAGAGGTTTGTCCCATAGTCGTTTTTCTCCCCCAATCCGAGCAGCGACGTCTTGGCGCTCTCCAACGCGATCTCGTCCTCGATGATCTCCTGCGTCACGTTGACGACGCCCCCCGAGGGCGACGGCCGCATATACGGGGTCAGTGGCGCAGGAATGTCGTATTTCCTCATGAACGTCTCGACCGTGCGGCGGCGACGCGTGATTCTCACTTTGTCGGAGGGGACAAGATCGACATGCGACCGCAACACCTCTCCCTTGATCGTCGGCACCACGAACACGACGTCGGTGCCGAGCTGAGAAAGGCCCTTGGTGATGCCGTAGCAGGCGGTCCCAAGACCGCCGCTTATATACGGGGGAAACTCCCAGCCGAACATCAACACTCGCATCGTATCAATCCTTCACGCAATCACATTTTCCCCGAACACCCTAATCCACCACGGCGGATTTCCGCTTCGCTCCCCCCCTGAACCCTGTATCCCAATGCCCCTCTACCCCACCAGCGCCGCCAGCCGTATCAATTCCCCGTGGTTCCGGGCGGACGCCACGGCTCCCGCGGGACTCTGTCCAGGGTCACCGTCAAAGAACTCGCCGACGAAACCGAGGCAGCCCGCCTGGTACTGTCCCTCAATAAGCGAGGCAGTCACCGCCTGCAACTCCGCCTTGACCGAGGACGCGTCCACGGCGTCCCGAAGCGCGGCCTCCGCGTAATGGCACAAGAGCCACGGCCACACCGCTCCCTGATTCCTTGCGTACTCCCGTGCGGCGGGGCCACCTTGGCATCGCCCCGCATAGCCGCGCTCCCGCGGCGAAAGACTTCTCAATCCCAACGGCGTCAGCAACTCATGACCGACCAGCTCCACAATGGCGGCACGGCAGAAAGCGTCGATGGGCGGATATGGCACCGACGCCGCGATGATCTGGCTCGGCCGCATCGAACCGTCAAGATGACCTCCCCATGAGAAGTCCCCGAGATGCCTCTCCGCGGGTATCCAAAACAGCTCCTTGAACGCATGGGCGACCCGCGCGGACAGCCCGACATGCCGCGGCTCGTCGTCGGAAAACAGCGCGGCAAGCTCCTCCGTAAAGCAAAGAGCGTTGTGCCACAAGGCGTTGATCTCCACGATGAATCCGCGTCTCGGCACGACCGGCGCGCCATCCACCTCGGCGTCCATCCACGTCAACCCGCCACCCACCCCCTCGATCGACAGCAGCCCCGTATCGTCCATGACGACCACGTCCGGACGCTCTCCCGAGGTCAGCGCCGCGATAACGCGCTTCATCACCGGCCAGAAGACGGATTTGACCTTCTGCAACGCCTCTTTCCTGTTCGGCGCGGTCTGGAGCAACTGCTGGACCGCCCAGAAAAACCATAGCGACGACTCGACCGACTCCCCGCCCCCCCCAAGGACATCCTTCGGCAGAAAACCGTCCTTTTCCCTTTCCGCCACTGCCTCAAGAACGGCGACCCCCTTGTCATATCTGCCAGCATAAAAGGCAAGCCCCGGCAAGGCGATCAGCGCGTCGCGCGTGGACTGGCCAAGCCAGTGGTATCCCGTGGTGATGATTGGCGCGGCGGCTGTCGGTGAACGGACAAAGAACGCTTCCCCGGAGTGCGTCAGCACCTCAAGGGAGTTCTTGAAGCAACCGGCGGAGCAGGCAGCGGCCTGTCTCGCGCGCTCGGTCTTGACGGCCATCTCACTCTCCCAAATGGTCTCCAAGGCGGAAGTGGTTTCAGACAGCGAGGCGGCGACAATCACGCTATCTCCGTCGGTCAACTCGAACTGCAGAACCCCGGGGGTATACAAATCCTCCTGATAGTCATACCCGCGGGAGCGGTCAACCAGATACTCGAAATTGAAGAACCAGTTCGGTCCCGGATAGAACTCGTGAGGACTGTCGCTCTGCACATACAGCCGCGGCAGCCCGGTGTAGGGCGTGACGTAAAAACCGTTCAAAGCCCTACGGGCCAGCACATTGACGGCCAGATTCTTGTGTGCCAGGGCATGAGAGTCTCGGAAGGCGAGCAGGGGCCGGATCCGCAAGGTCATCGGGAAGTCAGCCCCCTGCGTCTCGTAGCGGACCAGCACCCGGTTTTCCTTCGAGGAAAGCAAAATCTGCTTACTGACGGTCACGTCGCCGATGTTGTAGATGAAACGGGGAACCGGGTCGATGCGGAACCCGCGCAGGCAGTGCGCCTGGTCGGGAAACAGTCGGTTCGGGTATTGGTGGCACGAAAGGTGGAATTCCTTCCCCTTCGCCGAAAGAGAATCCTCGTATTTCGACAACGTCACCAGCCGCCCACGCCCGTGCTCCTGCTCCACGACGAGCAACCCATGGTAGCGTCGGGTGTTGCAGTTGAGCAGAGTGCTCGACGCATAGGAGCCGAGGCTGTTCGCCTCAAGCCACTCCCGCCCCAAGGCCTCTGACGTGTCAATACATTTTCTCTCGGAGACTTCCAGGAACATCGCATCATCCCGCTGAGTGAACCGGCTGCGCCGGGGTCATTAGTCATTAGTCATTAGTCATTAGTCATTAGTCATTAGTCATTAGTCAGTGGGATTGTCGCAACCCGCTTGCCAATGCCAAATGACCAATAACAAAAATTGAATTCCCTCTTCCGATGAACTTCTTTCCACCGCGGCGGAAACGATGGTTTCGGCGTTCAGTGTTCGGTGTTCAGACTTGCAGTGGGCTTCCAAGCAACGCCCCCCATGAGATTCCTTCTCATGCGTGCGAAAGACAGGAACAACAGACACCGCGGACAACGCCGTGAACAACCTGCACAAAAAAACGCAATGTGCCGCAGAAAAAAAAGGCAACGTCTCAAGCTGAAAAGCTTGGGGGTCATTACAAAATAACCTGAGCATTTGGCGGGAACGGCAGGCCAGCAAATGCTCAGGTTATTTCGTAACGAACCCTTAGACGTTGACAAATATGCGAGGCGGCCACTCAACCGACATGCGGTAGCAAGCACAGCCTGCGCCCACTCAAAACTAGATGCGGGAACATGCCGCCTTGCATGGAGATGCTTAGAGAACCACGACGGAGTTCTCGCTACCGAACTCGTTCTTCGAATATTTGTCGGCGCAGCAGTCGTTCTCCCATCTCTCGCCGTCGAGGATGTAGCGGAACGTATACTCCTTGCCAACAGCAAGCTCTTTTGTCACATTGAAGGAACCGTCCTTCTGCTTCTTCATAGGATCGGCGTTGAGGCCCCAGTTGTTGAACTCGCCCACCAGGTTGGCCTTCTTCGCGGAGCCCGCAAGCTCCTTAGACACGGTAAACGTGACCTTGCTGATCCCCTTGGCCGGCTTTGCTTTCTTGATCATTGTTATCCTCCTTGTTCTTGCTCTCTGCTGTTCAACTATCTCACGGATGCTCCACGTCCTGCCCCTTATCGCTCTTTAGCGAGTTGCGCAACAAAAGGAGAAACAGGACGAACGAAAAACAATATAACACGCCCCGCAAGCTTTTCAAGAAATTCGGAACTGAGGCGCTACCCATATATACCTATTGAAGGACACCGACCGCCCCCCTCCCCACGGACGAAACCATATAAGTAGTTACGCTAAGTGAATGGTGAATGGTGAAGTTTAGACAACCTGATGCGTGAAAAATGTCCTTGATGGGAATTGCAGCCCAGTCATAATCTTAATCTTGATCTTAGTCATATATCTCCGAGGGACTAAGATTAGGATTACGATTATGATTAAGACAAAAGCGACAATCCCTATTTCCACACCATTTGTGTTTTGAGAGCAGCGAATCAGGAATTATGAAGTTAGGAGACTCCGCCGCGGCTACAATCACTCGTTCACACTCGTGGCTCTGTTCTATCCGAGCCCCGACAGTCATGGAGGGGTTCACTAAGGGCTCAATGTAAAATAACCTGCACATTTGCTGGCAGCTATTCCGGCTTTTGTATTGAGCCCTAAGCGACGCCACATTGAATTTCCTAATTCCGCAGCCATTTGAGTTGAATAAAATCTCCGTGTGGTGAATATTGGCCTTCTGCCATTGCGGTTCGAATCTTGAATCCGCCGCGGCGGATTTCCGCTTCACTCCAACCCTGAACCCTGAACCCTGAACCCTGCCCCCCCACAATGAGCACCTGGATCGACAAGGCAAAAGAGACGCTGGACATCGAGATAGCCGGCATTCAAAGCATCCGCGACCAACTTGGCGAGGGATTCGAACGACTCGTCACAGCATGCGTCGAACGCCTCAACAGAGGCGGCAAGATCGTCCTGTGTGGCGTTGGCAAAAGCGGACACGTTGGCCACAAGATGGCCGCCACGCTGGCCAGCACCGGGTCGCCCGCCGTTTTTCTGCACCCGGTCGAGGCGATGCACGGCGACCTCGGCATCCTCCAGAAAAACGACATCCTCGTCGCGCTCAGCTACAGCGGGGAGACCGAGGAGCTGGTGAACATCCTGCCCTGCGCGCGCCGCCTTGACGTTCCCGTCGCCGCCATCACCGGCTATCCCGCCTCCAAGCTGGCGGAATGGTCGGACATCGTCGTGCCTATGGCGGTCAGCCGGGAAGCCTGCCCGTTCAACCTCGCTCCGACCACCTCCACGACCGCCCTCATGGCCCTCGGGGATTCCCTCGCCATGGTCCTGCTCGACGCCCGCGGCTTCACCAAGGAAGATTACGGCAGACTGCACCCCGGCGGGGCGATCGGCAGATCCGTCACGCTCAGGGTCGCCGACATCATGCGCTCAGACGCCAGACTCGTCACCGTCTCTCCTGAAAGCACGGTCAAGGAAACCCTCCTCGCCATGACCAAGGGGCGTAGCGGCTCGGCGGTGATCGTCGATCCACAGGGAAAACTGCTGGGCATCTTCTGCGACAGCGACTTCAGACGACACGCGGAAGACGACATGTCCGTGCTGCTCAAGAAAGTCGGCGAGCTCATGACGCACAACCCCTCCTCCGTCCGCACCGACCAAATGGCCGTCGATGTGCTCAAACTCATCGAAGCCAAACACATTGATGACATCATCGTCACCGACCGCTCACGCCGCGTCGTCGGCATCGTCGACGTCCAAGACCTCCCCGGCTTCAAACTGATGTAGCA
>CAYTFM010000235.1:0-14760 GCA_964436735.1 uncultured Victivallales bacterium
TCCGAACGCCAGGTTTTTGGCGATATGGTCGAGGATCGTCCGGTAGCACTCGAAGTTGCGGGTCTGTCGTGCGATGAGAGCGTCGACGTCGAGATTGGCGTTGGCGAGAAGCGAGAAGAGTAACCCCTCAAGACGGAAATAGTCGTTTGCGTTTTGCCGCATAAGCCGCGCCGCGAACGTCTCATGCGGTTCGCCGACATCGAACGGACCGAGTTCGACAAATCCCTCCACACCCTCAAATACATCCATATTCGGAAACAGCTCGACGCTCAGCCATCCCCAGTACTTCTCGATGAGAGAGCCGCAGCCGACAGACAGCGTCGTGTTCGGCGGCAGAAGGTACGCATGACCATGCGCAAGCCGCGTGCGCCTCTTGAGGTCGGCGATCCAGCCGTCGCCGTCAAGAACAAGGTAAACCGCTGTGCACGGCAACAGTTTATTCGGGTGATTCCATCGCTGATCGCTCTTGAAGTACGAGAAGTGATGAATCTCCATCCTCACCTGCGACATCAGCTGCGCCTTCGGATTGATGGGAATTATATGGGAGGTGTCTTTGTCCAGCTGCTTCATATTGCACAACCTCTTATAACTGACAAATTAATCCATCTATTATGCATAATATGTTCATTTTCAGACAAAGCAAACTTTGCTATACTGACCTTATTGAGGAAATGCGCCCTCTTGAGCTGTGTTCGTTACTACACTTACTATGAGGAGGAACTCCCATGTCGAAGCGAAGCCTGGTGAAGGAAACAATCGCCCACAAGCCCTCAAAGAGGACTCCCTACTGCGTGATGTTCTGCGACGACGCCAAGGCGGAGCTGAAGAAGGAACTGAAGACAGAAGATGTCGACGCCTTCATTGACAACGACGTCGAATGCGTTTCGATTCCCTGGTGGAATTGGTTCGAACTCGGAGAGGACTGGAAAGGAGCTGACGCGCCGCGCTCGAGAGCATCAGTCATCGGAATGGGCCCCTCGTACCAAGAGTTGGTCGACTCGGTGAAGAGAACCGCTGACACGACAGGACGTTATGTTCTTGCCGCCATCTGGGGCTCGCATTGGGAGAAGGCCTACTTCTCGCGGGGCATCGAGAATTTCCTCGCCGACATGGCCGGTGAACCGGAGTTTGCCCGTTCCCTGCTCAACACGATCATCGAGAAGAACATGGTCATGCTTGACAATATATTATCCATCAAGGAGATAGATGGCGTACTTCTTGGAAGCGACTGGGGGACGCAGCAGGGATTGATCATGTCGCCGTCAACCTGGGACGACATGATCCGCCCCGGAGAGCAGAAGGAATATGATTTGATCCACAGCTACGGCAAAGACGTCTGGGTGCACTCGTGCGGAAAGATCGACGCCGTGATCCCGCGGCTTGTTGAGATGGGGGTGGACGTCCTCAATCCGATCCAGCCGGAGTGCATGGATATCGCCGCGCTCAAGAAGGATTTCGGCGGCAAGCTGTCGTTCTGGGGTGGGATAAGCACGCAGCGGACGCTGCCGTACGGGACACCAGACGAGGTCAGGCGCGAAGCGCGGGAAACCCGCAGCATCATGTCGAGGAACGGCGGCTACATCCTCTCATCCTCGCAGTCCATCCAAGCCGACGTCCCCGTCGCCAACATGATCGCCCTGCTGGAAACCGCCAAGAGCGCATGAGACCCGCACAAGCAGCTTGAGAAATTCAGGAAACAGTGCCTAACGCTCCCTCATTTCACACACCCATCACAAATATATGAGTCCCGCCGGTCAATCGAGTTGCACGCCGTGCGGGCTGGCGGGGAGCACCGCGCTTTTAGGCAGGCGAAGCGCGCCTGACTTCCAGAGCTTTGACGAGGGCGCCGCGTCGAAACCGCGCATGAAGTTGACGGCGTACTTGCTCTTGCCGCCCTTCTCAAGACGCCAGACGTAGTCGACGCAGCCATCGAGATTCAAGTCGGCGACGGCGAAAAGTTTCCACCCTTTCTCCCAAAGGCTGTCCTTCATCGAGACCGGGCCGTCCGTGAGCACTTCGCCGCTGAAGTCGAAGCAGGTGATGTAGACCGCCCCGGTGGGGCCGTCGACCCATATGAGGTCATCAGTCCCGTTGCCGTCGCAGTCGGAGATGCGGAAGAGTGAGCCATCCGATCCTGGAATGCTCTGTGGCGGAATGACGTAAGTGCTCCTTCCCTCCTCGCCGCTGAAGAGGATGGTGAAGACCGGGATCTCGGTGGCGTCGTCGCGGAAGAGTAGATCGTCAATCATGTCGCCGTTGAAGTCGCCGCTGGCGAAGATCTCTCCCGCGGGCGCGCCGGAAAGCGCCTCCCTGACGGTGACGGCTCCGCAGTTGACGTAGAGGATTGACAGCCAGCCGTCGGCTCCGCCGATAAGCAGGTCGGCGGTCCCGTCGCCGTTGAAATCGCCCGCGCGGACAAAGTTTTCTCCCTCCTGAAGGACGTAGATGGTGCCGATGAGCGGAGCGATGGACTTCACCGGTGATGCCGGGGGAGAAGCCTTTCTGTCGGGAGTCGAGAGGGGATCGGCCTCGTCGTTCTCGTTGACGTTGATCGAGATGTATGAGATGGTTTTCTTGTCGCCCTCCAGGACGAGGCAATCGTCTTCAAGGTCACCGCTGAAGTCGCCGATGGCGAGTGTGGTGAACTCCCCGCCAGTTCCCTCGACCTCGAGGACCTCTGTTTTTTGGGAGCCGGCCGGCATGGAGATGACGGCGAAATCGGGAGTGGCCGCCGCGGCGGCGCCGGTCTTGAGCGATCTGGCGGAGGAGGTGGCGGTACCGGCGACCCAGATGTTGGCCGCCTCCTGCTTGTCGACGAAGATCTCGTAGATCCCGGTGTTGCTGCCGAAGTTGGCCTTCAGATGATTGTTGGCGGCGTCCCAGTGCCAAAACCATTTTTGAGTGAGAGCCTCATACAGGAGGATGGTATAGCTTGCCTCTCCGCCCCTTGCGGCGACCATCATGCGGGGCCAGATGTCGAAGTACTTGGTTTCCGCAGGATCAGTGGGAACCACCTTCTGAAACGGCGCCGCGGAGCCGTCGGCGGCGCTGAGCCCCCAGTCGAGGGAGTAGTCGCCCGGGGTGCCACTGATGAGGCCGTCCTTGAGTTCGCACGCCACCCAGAGGTTTCCGCCCATGCGGTAGATCTCCTGCAGGAGGTAGTATTTGTCCTTGACGCTGATCCGAGCGGAGCCGTCGCCGGCGTTGACCCACCGCCGCTGGTCTTTGGTCGTCAGCGAGTAGCGGTTGTAGCCGTAGTAGCTGTGGAAACCGGTTCTGCGTCCGGCGATGAGGGTGTTCGCCCGCCCGGTGTCGGTCTCGATGCTGTAACTGTTGGGGCTGTTGGTCGGGTCGAGGTATTCGGGAACCCCCTTGCCTCCCGCGTTGTTGTCCCACGTCACATAGGTCTTGGCGGTGTTCCATGACGCCGTCCAAGTGGTGGGGCGGTAGCCGCGGGTAGTGTCGGCGGCGTAGATGTATTGCATTTTGACTTTGTACTCGGATTTGGTGCCGTCAGTGGCGGGTTCGCCCGTGTTGAGATCGTAGTCGATCAGGCTGTAGGAGCCTGTGGTTGTCTTGTAGGTCGGGTGACCGCCGGGCAGGGTTACGGAATGGCTTAGCGAGTAGGTGCCGCCTTCTGGCATGCTCTCACTTTTATGACGGAAAAGTGCGAAAGAGAGTTTGTCCGCCTTCTTCCAGAAGCGCTTGTCATCTTTCGTGAGCCCCCACTGCCAGTCGAGGTGGTTGTCGGCGGGGACGAGATTGGCGTAGGCGGAATCCGGGAAGATCCGCGTGTCGACAGCACCTGCGGCGGTGGAGCTCACACCCGCCCAGTAGGGGGACATCGAGGGCTCGGAGAAGAAGCGCAGAAAGAGCCCCAATTTCGTCCGGTTAACCAGCTCGTCGATCTGCTTGCTGACGCCGCTGTCGTCTTTGACCGTCACCTTGCCGCGGATTTTGAGATCGGCGGAGATGGCGGCGAGAAAGTCGGCTTTTTTTGCTATGCCCTCAACGATAGCCCTGGAATAGACGACCCGGCCGTCGTAGCTCACCTCCTTGAAGAGGTCGAGGTAATCGGAGCTGTTCACGCTGCGGAGGTTGGCCTGCCGAGCGGTGAGCTGGTTGACGCAGGCGAGGAATTTCGCCGCCATTTTGTCCATGGCCGGCTTGAAGTTGCTGGTGTAGTACTGAAGGAACTCCGCCCGCTTCTCCCCTTTACCGCTGTCGTTGCTGTAGTAGTACGCCTGCAGAAAGGAGAGCCCCTCGTACAGGAGCATGATTTTCTCTCCGTAGTACGAGGAGATAAGTTCATAGCCGTCCTCGGCGCTCTTCCTCGGCCAGGTCTCGCCGGAGGCGGGGACGGTGACGCGGTTGATCACGGTGGCGGTGTAGGCGTCCAGTCCGCCGGTGTAACTGGCGGAGCCGACCATGTGTGAGACGAGGTCCCCCATCGCCACCTTCATGCTCTTCACGTCGTCGTCGGTACAGCTGGCTTTGATCTGGTTCTTGAAGCCGTTCCAGAATGCGGCGTCTTTGGTCGAGGTCTGCTTCAAGACATTGACCTTGTTCTTGAAGTGGCTGAAGAGCTCCGTTATGGCGTTCGACGAGCTGACGATGCTGGACTGCGTGGTCTGATTCATGATCTCGTCGGTCTTGAGGTTGAAGGAGGTCGCCAGGTTGCTGAGCTGCTGCGACATGTCATTGAGCTGGTTTTGGATGGCGTCGAGCTTGTTGCTCATGGCGTCGAGCCTGGCGTTGAGCTCTATCTGCGCTTGGTCTGGCTGGAACATCTCGATGATGTCGAAAACCATGCCGACGATCTCGCCGACGGCCTCGATCACCTGGAAGACGACATCCACCTTGCCGCCCCCCAGCTTTCCCGCCTCGCCGAAGCCACAGGCGGCGGCACTCGTCTCGAAGGGATCATCCCGGCACTGGTCATCCTCTCCGCACACAGGAACTCCACCGACTCCCCCCATCACGACCGCGGCGGCCGCGGCGACTGCGAAAACCTTCCTCATCATAGCTCCTCCTCCCCGGTTGCATGAAGTAGTAATACCATCATCTTGAATCAAAAACAATGGAGTCCATAAAAAACATGGGAACAGGTGAGCATGCACAAGTGCGGGAGATGGCTCCCTGTCATCGACTTCGAGATAAATAGTTTTCTCTGTTACAGCAAATAGCCTCCCGCTCTGTCGGAGGATATTTACTCCTGAAGAACGCGGCGACCTTCGGGTGCAGTTCTGACATCGCCGGCGCGAGCACAATCTTCTCAAAGAAATCCGTGCCTTTCATTACCGTTCCTCCTCTCGCCCCAAACTATGTTTGTCCGCGTTTGCCCCCGCCCCTTTCCCATACTATAGTACAAACTCCACATTGGACTTTGCGCCGATAGTGGTGGTGTGTAATGCAGTTTGTGTAAACCATTTAAATTAGGAGGATACGATGGCGGTGAGCTACAAGGAGCTGGGGCTGGTCAACACGCGTGACATGTTCAAAAAGGCGATGGCCGGCGGGTATGCCATTCCCGCATTCAATTTCAACAACATGGAGCAGATGCAGGCGATCGTCCAGGCGTGCGTCGAGACCTCTTCGCCCGTGATCCTTCAGGTCTCGAAAGGCGCCCGCGAGTACGCCAACCAGACGCTTCTGCGCTACATGGCCAACGGAGCCGTCGAGTACGCCAAGGAGCTCGGGAAGAACATTCCGATCGCTCTGCACCTCGACCACGGCCCGGACTTCGAAACCTGCAAAAGCTGCATCGAAATGGGCTTCTCGTCTGTGATGATCGACGGCTCGCACCACCCGTTCGCCAAAAACGTCGAGGAGACTAAAAAGGTCGTCGAGTACGCCCACAAGCTTGACGTCACCGTCGAGGGGGAGTTGGGCGTTCTGGCCGGTATCGAGGACGACGTCAAAGCCGAGACCCACACCTACACCCAGCCTGAAGAAGTCGAGGCGTTTGTGAAGGGCGCAGGGGTCGACAGCCTGGCCATCTCAATCGGCACCTCCCACGGGGCGTTCAAGTTCAAGCCCGGCACCGATCCGAAGATCCGCCTCGACATTCTCCGCGCAGTCGAAAAGTTGATCCCCGGTTTCCCGATCGTCCTGCACGGCGCGTCGTCCGTCCCGCAGGATCTCGTGAAGATCATCAACGAGAACGGCGGCAAGCTCAAGGACGCCATCGGCATCGGCGAAGATCAGCTCCGCGAGGCCGCACGGTCGGCTGTCTGCAAGATCAACATCGACTCCGATGGGCGTCTGGCCATGACCGCCGCCATCAGGAAATACTTCAACGAGAAGCCCGCCGAGTTTGACCCGAGAAAATATCTCGGCCCGGCTCGCGACGCCTTGAAGAAGCTCTACATCCACAAGATTCAGAACGTCCTCGGCTCGGCCGGAAAAGCCTAAGCCGATCTGAAACATCTTTTGTCTTACAAAAACGCCGGCGAAATGCCGGCGTTTTTTTTGCGTTCAGAAATTGTATCCATCGAGAATGAGCGAGGAGGCGTCAGGCCACTTAGGGGCGAGTTCCTCGGCGGTACCGCTTTGGAAGTCGGTATATTCGAAGCCGGGAACCACCACGGCGGAGAAGAGTCCCCATACGGTATCGTCATTATCGTCCGTCGACACAACGGCGGACTTCCGATCGTCGAGGACGGCGGCCTGCCACGTTCCCGCTGGAATCACGCTCTGTGGACGCTCACCGTTGGCGAGATCGGGCCCGATAATCCGCTCCTCCCAGGAACCGTCCTCGAATAGCAGAAGTTGACGAGCCGGAACTCCCGCCTGGTACAGCCAGATCTCATCGGACGCCACTTTGTGCCATGCAGACACGCCCCGCTTGTCGAGTAGGTAGTAGATGCAGGTTCCCGCGCAACGCTCCGCATCCCCGCGCCGCATGATGCCCGTCGACCGATACGTCTCGCAGAAGTATCCGCCCTCGACAGTAAGCGGCACTAGTTTCAGTGATTGAATGACCTCAGAAGCCTTCATGGCGACAAAACCTCCCTTGCTCCACAAATAAAAAAGCGTCAGAGGCCTGTGACGGCACTCTGACGCTTTTGCGTACTATGCGTGACGGCTACACCATCACCAGTTCGGCTGGCTCCGGCTCGTCGATCTTGGGGACGACAGGGCTGGTCTGGTCGTACCGGTAGATGCGCCCTTGGTAGTTCCGCAGGATCACCTCGTTGTCCGTGATTTTGAGGACGTACTCGGGAAGCAGCGGTATCTTGCCGCCGCCCCCGGGAGCGTCGATCACGAAATGCGGGACGGCGAGCCCGGACGTGTGGCCGCGTAGCGCCTTGATGATCTCCAGCCCCTTCTGGACGCGCGTCCGGAAGTGGTCCGAGCCGGTGACCATGTCCGCCTGGTAGATGTAGTACGGGCGGACTCTCGCCATGAGCAGTTTCTGCATCAGCTTCTTCATGACCTCCGGATCGTCGTTCACGCCGTCGAGAAGCACCGTCTGGTTGCCGAGCGGGATGCCGGCGTTGGCCAACCGGGTCAGCGCCTTCGTCGCCAGGGGAGTGAGCTCGTCGGGGTGATTGAAGTGGACGTTCATGAAGAGCGGGTGATATTTTTTCAGGACTTTGACGAGCTTCGTCGTGATCCTGTGAGGGAGAAAACAGGGGACCCGAGATCCGATGCGGATGATCTGGACGTGCGGGATGGCCCGAAGGCTGGAGAGGATGTGCTCAATGCGGTCGTCGTCGAGGAGGAGTGGGTCGCCGCCGGAGACGATGACGTCGCGGATTTCGGGGTGGCTCCTGATGTAGGCGATCCCCTCTTCGACGTAGGTGGCGCTGATTTTCGATGGATCGCCGACCTTGCGTTTGCGCGTGCAGAAGCGGCAGTAGGAGGCGCAGACGTGCGAGACGAGGAACAGACAACGATCTGGATACCGGTGGACGATGTTGTTGACGGGGGAGTCCTTGTCCTCCGCCAGCGGGTCGGAGTAGAGGCCGTCGTCGCCATCAAGCTCTCTGATGTCGGGAACGACCTGCTTGTAGATGGGGTCACCCTTCCTCTTGATGAGGGAGAGGTAGTACGGCGTAATCCTGATGAGGAATCGTTTTTCGATCCGCTCAATTTCGGCCAGCGGAATGTCGAACCTTTTCGACAACTCGCGCGCGCTGGTCACGCTCTCTCTTAACTGCTTACGCCATTGTTCTTCTTCCATAATAGCTACGGCACCTCCTTTGTGGCTGATTGGATTCTTTTCGTGTAGATGAGTCTGTCATCGCCGTCGCGGTAGAAGTCCTTCACTCTGGCCTCGACGACGTACCCATTCCGAAGATAGAATTCCTGTGTTGGTTTGTATTTGATGAGCGAAGATGTTTCAATGATGATCATCCTACCGCCTTTGAGGGCCACCTCCCTTTCAGTGAAAGCCGTCAATTGTTTTCCAATGCCTTTGCCTTGGCATGCGGGCGAGACCGCGATCCAATACAGGTCAAACGTCCCCACCGTGCAGTCGGTGGGTCCGTAGCACACGTACCCGACGACCTGTCCGCCGTCCTCCGCCACATGGATGATATAGTCGCGCTGGGCTTTGTTGTTCAGATAGATGTCGACGAGCTCCATCGCCACATCATATTCGTCGGTGGTGAAAAAGCCTGTCGCCTCGATGAGTTCCGCCACCGGTTTCCGGTCCTCCGCCCGCATTGGTCGAATGGATATCATTCCACCCGCCTCCCGTGCGCCTCGTGGAGTACGCCGTCAACGAACTGGTCGAAGTCGATCTCCGCCGCGCGGAGGGCTTTGGCGAAACCACCCTCCGGCGAGATGTCAGGATTGGGGTTGAACTCAAGGACGTAGGGGGTGCCCTCGGCGTCGACGCGGAAGTCGACCCGCCCGTAGTCCCGCCCCTCGAAGGTCTTGTACACGCGGAGAGCGGCTTTCTCGAGCCGTCCAGCGAGCTCGGGATCGACCTTGGCCGGACACACCGAGGGAGTCTTATGGTACATGGGGTGGTCGACAAGCCATTTGGCCTCATAACTGGTGATGCGCGGATAACACGCGTCAAGGCCGGAGAAGTCGATCTCGGAAAAGGGGAGAACCTTGGGGGTGGAGCCACCTAGGACGGCGGCGTTTATCTCGCGCCCTTCGATGTAGGCTTCGACGAGCGCGGGCTGGTGGTATTTGTCGAGTATCCTCTTGACAAGCTTTTGCAGCGCTCCCATGTCCCGGGCGATGGCGTCCACGCCCACACCCAGGCTCGCATCCTCCTCGGAGGGTTTCACGATTACCGGAAAGGCGATCGCGCAGCTTTCGGGGACGGCGTCGTAAAGAATATGGCCGGGCGTCGAAACGCCGTCAGCCTCAAGGATTTTCTTGGCGAGGGACTTCTTGCGCGACAGCTCTTGCGTGAGGGGACCGTTGCCGGTGTACGGAATGCCGAGCAGTTCCCAAACGCAGGAGGCGTGCATCTCGAGGCGCGAGTTGCCCATAAGCCCCTCGCAGAGGTTGAAGATGACGTCGGGGGCAAAATCCCTGATCTCGGCAAGCTGGTCAATGGGGTTGACGATGGGGAGGGTGGTGAAGGTATGTCCGAGTCGACCTAGAGATGCGGCCACCGCCTCGACTTCGCTGTGCACGGCGGCCTCGGAAATACTATCCGGGTCTTCCGCGTCTGAATCAATTTCTGACTCGTTGAACGCCACTAACACTTTCAACCTTTTCTGTACACATCTCATTGTTGGTTAAGTGTACCGCCTCACGTTTCGATGTCAACAACTCATTTCCACAAGTTTCAGGAAAATCTCGCATGATCCGCACATGGTGGATCAAGCAACATTCATGCCAAACACAAGCACCCTCCGCGGCGACCCCTCCACGCCCGAACGGTCGGCGGCGACCGCCGGAATCCCCCGCCGCGTTTTCATAAATCGGTATTTATAATTCCTAAATACCTCATTTTCGGCATCAAATATTCCGTATTAAAGACACGCCCCTCCCGCCAGCGACGGCACGTGGTCGCCTGACGAAGGGGAAGGCGGACATCACCTGCGGCGTGGATGGCCGTGAAGTCGAGGTGTCGCCGCCCGCCGCGCGCGCACTCGCCGTCGAGAGCTCACATCCCTGGAGGAAAATAGAAGCGGCTCGTCACGAAGTTGTTGCGCTTTTTGAATTCTTTGTCGCCAGAGTTGTTTATTCCGTTCCGGTGATCTGCAAGAAGGGCGGCGGCTCCGAAGGCCGCGCCAGCGGCGGCGAGACAGATCCCGCATGACGGCTGCCCGCATCGCCCACAGGAGAAGAGGTAAAATACGGAACTAAATATTCCGAACATCCATGCGATGATTCTGACATGCAATGCGGTGATGAGATTTCGTAAAATTTTTGTAAGTGATTTATGAACAACATAATATGGTAATTGTTTTTCTGAAAATACCGCCGTTTGGGGAGAATGGTCGTCTGTCGCCGCTGTTCCGGGGCTGCCAGACCTCCCTTGGCCGGGAAGAAAAAATCGGAAGTTAAAGTTCATATTGAGATGTGCAAAAAGTTTTTCACACCGTCCGCACCGTGCCGCCGGAAAGGATCTCGTCCTCCCATTTCACTGATTCGGGAGGGGCGCTCGGTGTGCGGATCATCGAGAGCACCATCTCGCCCGCCCTCACGCCAAGGCCGAAACGGTCGAAACGCACCCTGGTGAGGTCGGGAAAGGAGCTGACCGTCTCCTCGGAGTCATCGCAGGAGACGAGACCGTAATCCTGGGGCGTGGTAAGTCCGGCGAGGGCGAGAAAGGACATGACGCGCTTGGCGTAGACATCGCTGTAGGCGACGATGCCTGTCCCCGTGTGCACAAGCTTGACCAGTTCCTTGTCCCCCTTGTATCCTTTCAAATTCTGCCGCCACTCGACAAGATCGATCCCGCTCTTGACGCATTCCTCTTTGACGGCAAGATAGCGTTCGTGAGAGCTGTAGTGGTCATCGGGTTTGTGCGGGTGGCTGGCCCAAACAATTCGCCGATACCCATGATCGAGTAGCGTTTTGATGGCGAGCCGCCCGGCGAGTGACTCGTCGCGGCGAATGCAGCCGGAGGGTTGCCACAAGTTGGCCTCGACGAAAACCACCGAAGGGATCAGACCACCAATCTTCGCATACAACTCATCCGTGTAGGAGTCGAGCATGATCATGCCATCGAGCATCCTCTCTCTGAGGAATTTGGGTTCTTTCGTGTAATCCGCTCCAAGGCGTCGAAAAGGAATAATGGTCACATCATAGTCGTGATCGGCGAGAAAGTCGGCGATCCCGAGGACGATCTCGAAGTTCGCAAGGTTGTGGAAGGGACGGTCGGGGGCGTTGCGAAGGAGAACGCCGACAAGCCGCGTGCGTTTGCTGCGCATGGCGCGGGCGGCGGCGTGCGGACGATAGCCAAGATTCTTCGCAATCTCGCGGATGGCGGCGGCCCGCGTGTCGCTGACCCGCTTCCGCCCGGGTTTTCCGTGGAGGGCGATTGACGCGGCCGCAATGGACACTCCCGCCTGCTCCGCAATCTCTCTGATCGTCGGCATGCTCCGGCTCCCGCCTGGTTAAACCGTTAACCAATGTATACCACAAACCGTCCCTCGCCAAGGAAGAAGTGATAGTTGGATCAAGTTAGTCGTTCACGGAGAACTTGTTGTAGAAATCGGAGAAGGCGGTGTCGACGGAATCGTCATCCACGGGGCCGCCCATTCCCGGTAATTCGAGCAGTTCCTCGGGAATCTCGGCGATGAACACGGAGGGTTGCTGATAAGCCAGTGAACCATAGCTGCGTCTGACGCGGCAGTTGGTGAGGTAGAGGAGATTTCTCGCCCGCGTCAGTGCCACGTAGAACAAACGGCGCTCCTCGTCGAGCGACCGTTCCTCCAAGGCCCGATGGTGGGGAAACACATTCTGCTCGAGCCCGACCAGGAATACGCAGAAGAACTCGAGTCCTTTGGCGGCGTGGATCGTCGAAAGGGTAACGGCATTTTCCGTGCCGTCCTCGCTTTTGTCGACCTTGTCATTATCGTCGGCGAGGATGAACTTCTCGAGAAACTCGGCGAGGGTGGGGGCCTCCTCGCTGCCGTCCTCGAACTGCCCCATGGCGTTGACGAACTCGATGACGTTCTCGCGGCGCTCGTCCGCTTCCTTGATATTGCGGTACATTTTTTGGAAGCCGTCAAGGAAACCGAGCTCCTTGAAATAATTCTTCGCTTTGCGGGCGAGGTCGCCGGGAAGCGTGAACTCCGCGCGCCACCGTTTCACGCATCCCGCCAATTCCGCACCCCCAGCCGCGGCCTTTCCCTTCGCCGCTGCCTGAAAGTCTTGGCCCCCAAGCAGTTCGACAAGCGGCTGGCTCTTCTCGGCTTGAATCCTGCGGAGATCCTCGACGGCCTTCTCCCCGATGCCCCGCGGTGGGGACGAAAGGATGCGCAGGAAACTTTGATCGTCCCGCGGATTCACCAGCAGCTTCAGGTAGGCGGCGGCGTCACGGACTTCCCTGCGTTCGTAGAATGACTTTGCGCCGACAAGCCGATAGGGAATACCCTCTTTGCGGAAGGCCGCCTCGAAAAGGCGCGATTGATGGTTCGACCGAAACAACACGGCGATATCGGAATAACGGAGTGACGTCTCCCGGTACTTCACCTCATGGACGGATTCGGCGACGAAAGCCGCCTCCTCAAGGTCGGCCGGCAACTCCCGCCGCACGATCAACTCGCCCTCGCCGCGCTCCGACCACAGGCTCTTGTCGTGCCGCTTCTCGTTGCCGGCGATAAAGGCGTTGGCCGCCTTAAGAATGGTATTGGTGGACCGGTAGTTCTGTTCAAGTTTGACCACCGTCGTCCCGGGAAACAGCGATGGAAACTCGAGAATGTTCTCGACCTTCGCCCCGCGCCAGCCGTAGATGCTCTGGTCGTCGTCCCCGACCACGCATATGTTGCAGCGATCGCCGGCCAGAAGAGTGACAAGCCGCAGCTGGGCGTGGTTGGTGTCCTGGAACTCGTCGACCAGAAGGTGCTGGTAGATCTCCTGGTACTTCCGCAAAAGCTCGGGATTCTCATCCCACATGGCGACCACCTTCATGAGCATGTCATCGAAGTCAACCATGTTCTGCGTCCAAAGGAGCTTCTGGTAGCGGTCGTAGACGTCCGCCGCGGTGGTGTCGAAGCCCGACTCGGAGGAACGGCGGAGATCGTCTGGAGTCTTGAGTTCGTTCTTGGCGCGGCTGATGGCGGAACGGTAGAAATCGGCGCCGATTCCGGTGGTGCCGCCGCTGACCTCGGCGATGGCCTGTTTAAGAACGGAGCTTTGATCCTCGTCATCGGCTATCGTGAATCCAGGCAAGAGCCCCGCATGCTTCGTCTCCTTCTTCAGCGTCATGAGGCAGAAGGAATGGAAGGTGCCAAGAAAGATCTTGCGCGCCTCGCCCCGTCCGACAAGCTCGTCGACCCGGGTCCGCATCTCCCTCGCCGCCTTGTTCGTGAAGGTGAGCCCCACGACGCACTGCGGGTCAACGTCATGCCGCAGCAGGTTCGCGATGCGATAGGTGATGACCCGCGTCTTCCCCGTGCCGGCGCCGGCCAGCACGAGCAACGGCCCCTTGAGGGTCTCGACAGCCTTCCGCTGTTCGGGATTCATACCTCGAAGGAAACTCATAGTATAGTTCCTAAAATGTTCTACAACCTGCGCTGGGGCGACGTTCAAGCAGGCACAAATTAGCGCCGCACTTTTGTTTTTAAAGGATGAGAGGCTATTTTTACGAGTGGGCAAGGTGGAGCCGCTCCACCCTGGCAATTCAAATCCAAATTCTGTGGCGCATTGTTTATGGAAAAAAACGCCAAGTTCCTCAAGACCAACGAGGCGGCGAAATATCTTGGCGTGTCCCGCTCAAGCCTCGCCAATTGGATTAGGCAGGGGCTCATCGCCAGCGGCACAACACCCGGCGGACATTACCGTTTCACAACGGGACAGTTGGATAGCTTCGCCGTGGAGCGCGGATTGAACATTCCCGGCATCGCACCGGGCTCCGGCATCGCACGCATTCTGCTTATCGAGGATGACCCCGACTTCCGCGAGTATGTCGCCGAGGCCCTCGAGGTGTTCGACGGCTACGAACTGAAAGAGGCGTGCGATGGCGTCAAGGGCGCGCTCTTCGTCGGCTCCTGGGAGCCCGACCTCATCATCCTTGACGTGCGCATGCCCAACATGAACGGCATCGAATTCTGCAAGCTGCTGCGAGAGAACTACGGGGACGACGGCATCAAGGTGATCGTCGCCAGCGCCCACCTCTCGCCGAGCGTCAAGGCCGATCTTGACAAGCTTGGCGTCGACCTCGTCCTCGAGAAACCTGTCCGCCTCGAACGACTTGTCGCGGCGATCCAGCAGCTCGTCAGACTCAAGCTCAAAGAATAAATTTTTGCGGAGGCAAAAATTTATATCCTATTTCTTATCCTTTCCTTTGCGTGCGCACTGACGCTCCGCGCCACGGACGTTCCGCCGTCCGTAACCGCCGTCCGTACCTCACAACCGCCAGTCATAGACGGGAAAGCCGACGACCCTTGCTGGGAGACAGCTACCGCCGGAACATTTTCTGCCGCCGCTTCCGACGGAAGTCTCGTCGAGTTCACCCTCAAATCCGTCGTCGATGACGAGAGCATCTACCTTCTCATCACCTATGCTGATGCCTCCGAGTCCAGACGGCCATTCTTGTGGACAGGTACCGCGGAGCGCGTCATCTACACGCAAACGGAGGGAGACGAGGACGGTCTCTCCATCTTCCTCCGC
>CAYTFM010000236.1:0-12944 GCA_964436735.1 uncultured Victivallales bacterium
GACGATATTCATATCGCCCGTCAGTCGGATCGAAAAAATCCAATCCACAATCCGAGTCGCCCAAATTTAAGTTTTCACCCTTATAGAGTATATTCGTCGACATCCGCGGGAGTCGCCTGCTGTCGGCAGTTACCTATCCCCCCCGCCTCAATATAATAGAGCTCGTCCAATTATTCACGCGCCGTAGCCTTCAGGTAATGTGAAAATCTTGAATTCCTCTTAAATTCATATCAGCCCGCCTCCGACAGTGCGTCAAGAACGAGCGGAATGGCAGTTTCCCAGTTGGAGGGCAGATCCTCGGAGATCTCGAAGATGACGCCCTTTTTGCCGGCGCGGGCGCGCTTCGCGGTCACCGCCGCGCGCAGTTCGTCTGCCGGCAGTGCGTACAAGCCGACGTTGATGTTCGACCACAGCACCTTGTCGGGCCACGCCGCGCGGCACTGGTCGTAGGTCATGTCGCCCTCGGGAGGCTCGGTCAGCGACTCGATGATGTGGAATGGCGCGGCGGCGATCTGGTCGGCGATGGGGCTGAGCGCGCCGTCGTAGTGGACCAGCAATTTCTTGCCGGACGCCATGACGAGGGGTGCGATCTCGTGGTAGATGTTCATCAAATAGTCGCGGTAGCGCTGGGGGCCGAGCATGCCGATCGTGAGGTTCTCGATCAGCTTGACGATCTGGCCGGGTCCCGCGCAGACCAGTTTGATCCGTTCGATGAAGCGTTTCTTGCAGACCTCATACAATTCGAAGAGTTCGGGGACCTCAAGCGCGACGTCGAAGCAGAACTGCTCCGTGCCGACCCAGTCCACGTTGATCTCCATAATCGGCGTGCGATGGCAGTCGAGCAGCGTGACGCCCAGGTCGCCCACCAGCTCCTCCCCGCGCGCGAACATCTCATATGCGGGCAGTATCTCGCTGTTCTCGACGATCCATCGCATGACCTTGTAGTCGGCGGGTGATTTGATCCACTCCTCCTCGCGCCAGCCGTCGCTCCGCCGCACCCGCTGGATCGCGCCGACCGGCGTCTCCTTGCGGTGGACGTGGTAGAGGTGCTCTCCGATCCGCTTCTCCCCGCGGATCTCGCGCACGCCGTGTTCGATCGTCTTATAGGTGTACTCGTAATGGGTCAGCCCCAGTCCGGCGTCGAACAGGCGACGCCACCGCAGGTCGTCCATGTCCTTGACCATCAGCTTATACACGGAGTAGGGCGTGATGTCCGCCTCAGCCTCGGCTCCGCCCAGTAAAATCCTCAGCATCCGCTCGCGCGTCGTCATACTCAATTCTCCTCAATCAGCGCTGGTAAAATGCAGCCTTGTCTTCCGCCTTATCCGCTCTGCGGATGAGGCTGTGGAGTGCGCAGACCTGGCTGCGCTTTGCCCCGCGGGCGGAGCCCGCCTCAAGCCGACTCCGTCGGCTTCCAAAGCGGCGCCGGGTCGCCGCACTCCACAGTCAGGCTGCGCCTGACATGAAATCTTACCAGTGCGAGTTGTGATTAATTGCCAGTCCGATGGGGTGGGCTAAGGAATTTCCGGCCTCTCTTCCTTACACCTCTTCCACTCATTCCCACTCGATCTCCACGCCAAGCTCCACGATGGGCCGCGCCTCGACCTCGACGCGGTGGGCGTCCTCGAAGACGAGCCGCAGCGTTCCCGCGCGGACCAGGTGATCCTTGAGGTGGATCTCCCAGTCGACGAACCTGCCGTAGGCGTGGTCGCCGATGAGCTGCCCGTTGAGGTAGGCGTAGCTGACGCCGCCGTCGTGCCGGGCGAGCAGGCAGAGGTCGGCGTGCGCGTCGTCGATCATCTCCGGCGCGACGTCCGCCTCCCAGATCACGGTGGTCCCCTCATGGCGTTTGCGGAAGACGATCTCGGGTGTTCGCATGTCGATCGAGCCGGTCGCCTTATAGGAGCCAAACGTGGGATCGTACTCCTCCGTGAGCTGGGCGAGGCGGCCCTTGAGCGACGGCTTCGACGGGGCGAGCAGGTGCAGCGTGAAGTCCCTCTCGGCCGCCTGCAGCCGGGCGACAGTCTTCCTCCCCTTGACGGCGGACTCGACGATCCGCAGATTCGACGAGGCCACCAGGTCGCCCGCGGGGGAGGCGACGTCCCAGACCTCGCCGGCGCGCTCGGTCGACATCAGCACATAGCGCAGGGGGACCTCACTGTCGAACGTCACGATCTCCATGCCGTTCGAGGGCACGCCGATGATCGACGCCGCGCAGGGGCTCTCCCAGTTCACCAGCGAGCCGTTGCGGGAGCGATGCGGACACCGGGCGGGCATGATAAGCCGCGTCTCGACGGTGGCGTCGGCGCGGGCGTGCAGGATCACCTGGACGCCATTCCCGAACGGCCGCCGGTCGAGCAGGGTCGCCGTGGAGTACTCGAGGAAATGCCGCGGGGCGAGCTTGACGAAGAACGGCATGATCTTGTTCTCCTGCGGCGCGAGCTCCATCTGCGCGCGCTTCGGATACTCCTGCTGCACCTCGCAGGGGATGCCGCGCGGATTGGTCTCGACGCGGATGTCGCGCAGCCACGAGGCGCCGTGGTTCCTGGTGTTGAGCATGATCAGGAAGTTGCTCTCGCTAAGGTTCAACCCCTTGTTGACCCGTCCGTGCGCCGCCACCTTGCGCATGTGGCGGAACGGGTTCTCGCCTTCAGTCTTGTCCGCCTCCTTGTGGTAGCCTTCGAAGAGGTCGTTGTTCCCGGTGTCGACACCGGGATGCGGAATGCCGCAACTGATGGCCTTCGCCCAGCTCTCGTGCGGCTGGCTCGTCACGAACTCCCGCTCGAAGGAGCGCAGGAACCAGCCGAGGCGCTTGACCACCTTGTAGCTCTCGCGGAGATTGCCCGCCACCGTCAGCGGTGCCTGAAAGTTGTACGTCTTCTGCGGCAGCATGCGCTCCGCCGTGCCGTCTGGATATTCCGAATCGGTGAAGACGAAGAGGTTGACGCCGTTGTAGCCCTCGGCCAGATGGCTGAGCATCGTCGACTCGATGATCTCGTGGCGCACAATGGGGCCCTGGAAGGTGCCGCTGTTCTTGTAGGCGGGCCAGTCGTAATAGCGGACGAACATGCCGCCGGTCGTCTCGATGCTGATCTTCGGCCGCTTGTGCTCCCTCCACCAGTTCAACGACACCGGCCACATCTCGCCGTCGGAGCCGAAGCAGTTGACCGGATAGGCCCCGCCGGTGTCCACCAGCGGCAAGTCCTCCTTGCCCGGATACGGCTTGTTGATGTCGATCACCGGAATGTCGATGTTGTACTTTTTGAGGAAGGCGTTGTAGAACATGATGTGTGCGCCGCGCTCCTCAGACTCCTCGGAGCCGCGGTGGACGTCGTCCCCTTTCGATCCGGCCGACCCCAGCTCGTTCTCCAGTTGGATGAGGATCGCGCGGCCGCCGCGGGTGATCAGCCGCGGGGCGACGATCTCCAGCACCTTGTCGCACCATTTACCGGACAGCTCGAGATACGATGGATCGTTGGTGCGCACCTTGTTGCCGAGCTTGTCGAAGAGCCACTGCGGCAACCCGCCGTTGCGCATCTCGCCGTGCACGAACGGTCCGATCCGCGGCACGCTGAACATCCCCTCGGCGTGGATGGCGTCCATGAAGGCGCCCAGATCAAGATCCCCCGAGAAATCCCATTCCCCTTCCCTCGGCTCGTGGTACAGCCAGGTGCAGTAGAAGGTGACGGTGTTCATCCCCGCCGCCCTCATCTTGCGGATACGGTCGCGCCACGCGCGCCGCCGCATCCGGCAGTAGTTCAAATCCCCGCCGTAGATGAAGCGCGGCTGCCCGTCGATCTCGAGATAGTCCCTGCGGATGTTGATCTCCATATGACCTCGGCTCCTCATGCCTTTTGTTTCCCGCGGCTTGGTTTCAGTGTTCGGGTTTCAGGTTTCAGAAAACTTGCGGGTAAAATCTGGCGTCTCCGTACGACAACCTCCTCGGAGCGCGGGCTTCCAGCACGCCTCTTTGCCGGGCGAGACGCCCGCGGCCCCAGGAGGGATGTCCCACTGGCGCACGGTGCTCGCGAGATAGATGTTATCCGCACAGGTCAGGAAGTTTTCTTTGCCTCTTCCTGACACCTGAAACCTGGTGACATTGTAATTACTTGACATCAAGTATAACACAAAAGCACTTGAGACGCAAGAGCGCATTATGGTTTCCCGCGGTAAGAAATTTCCGGACGGAGGGAACTTGATGAGCGGATGCAAAAGGATGAAAGCGTAATTTATTCACGCCGACATGAATGTTTTGTATCGAATGGCTTTTTATTCATGCGCAATGGAATCTCTGGAACTGGGAGACATCTTCAATGGCTATCACCTTCGAACAACTTGAACACCGCAATTACTGGGACGGACGGTCCATCCGAGTTGGAATTGCGCGTCAGCGCTACTTGGATCAACTTGATCCCTTCTTGGGGAATCATCTGGTCAAAGTCCTCATTCTATATTTTTTCAGGCATATCATTTCACGGGTCACCGTGAAACTATAAGCCGGAAAAACTATATGTAATGGCACTCTGGTGATCAGCCTGGACGATGTGGCATTCGGCCCGAGGAACGGGATTCAACACCGCGTGGCGTGGAACGTCTTGTCAGGCAACGATTTTTGATTATTCCGGCGGGCGCGATCATCCCTTTTCCTTGACCTCATCGCCGGCTTCCAGCCAATCGGGAAGATACAGACGGCGCGCCCACATGAAAGCGGTGTCAGCAGCCGAAAATCGTGATCGGTTTGCTGGAGGGCGAGGTGCGGGGTCGGGGGACTTCAGAATTCCCACGGGTTCAAAAGCCGGAGATCTCCGACTTTCGAGAAATGCGCTGTGTTGCGGGTCACAAGCGTCAGTCCGGCTGTGATGGCGGATGCGGCGAGGACCGCGTCCATTTCTCCGATGGGGAATCCCGATGCCTCGCTGGACGCCATGACATCTCCCCACTTATAGGCCTCTCTCTCTCCGAAGCTGATGACGGGATAGCGTCTTGAAAGCTCCCTCGCCCATTGCTCGATCGCGCTTCTCCTTGAGCTTGATCTTGCCAAGCTTTATCCCCGACCCCCTCAGGGGCGAGAGCAGGAAAAAATCCGCCTCGTCCTTCGCCGCCATCCAGGGGGAAAGCGTCTCCTCGATGAATTCACGCTCCTTGGAAGGCAGCGTTCCGATGTATTTCGTGGCGTCGCCGCTTCTGACAAGAGCGTTGCCAAGCAGGACTAAGGCGCGTCTGCGCCTCAACTCGGAGCCATGCTCCGAAGCGGGAGTCCGTCGAGTGCGTGAGGCCGCTCCCGTAGTCTTTCCGGCTGTGCGTGTTTTAACCGTCATAGTGCCACCCCTGAGATTAAGCTAAATATATGCCCTTAACAGTGCGGCATCAATGCCTTCATGGATATCTACGCCACGGATGGAGCTACCTGTCGGTGGATGTCGCAGGCAGGTGGTTCCACACGGCCGGCGATGGCCTCGCTCATGGCGAGGAGGTTCTCGGGGCGGACGTAGGAGGCGAGGGAGTTGGAGCTGGAGACGAGGTGCCCGCCGAGCGGGGAAAGCTCGTCGAGCAGCTTCCTCGTGGCGGCGCGGACCTCCGCGGGGGTGCCGCGGGCGAGCAGGTCGATGTCGACGTTGCCCACGACGCAGAGCGCGCTGCCATATTTCCGCTTGACCGCCACGATGTCCATGCCGCCCGGCTCGAAGGGATGCAGGCCGTTCATACCGAGCGACAGCAGGTCGTCGAGGATCGGCATCAGATTGCCATCGCTGTGGTAGATCCAGGGGAGCGTGATCTCGGCGGCGGCGCGGCGCATGCCGGGCAGGAGGGACTCGCGGAAGACCGACGGCGAGAAGAACGGCGCGGTCTTGAAGGCGATGTCGCCGCCCGCCCACACCAGGTCGAACCCCATGCGGCATAACCGTTTGATCACTTTCGCCGACCATTCGCCGTACCGCTGGAAGACTTCCGCCACGAAGTCCGGATCGTCGGCCAGCGCGAAGGCGAACCCCTCGAGCACGTCCCCTCGAGCACGGTCACCCGCGGGTCGCAGATGTCGTAGTCGAGCTCCGAGAACTCCCATTCGTCTGCCAGCCTGGCCGGAAGGGATATTTCGAGGTGGAGTCGCCGGACGGCTGGCAGGAGTTCTGGGTGGCGTTCAATCCGGCCGACCGCGCCGGACTGGCCGCCAAGGGGCTTGTCCCCGACGGCCCGACGGTGGCGCGGATCGCGCGACCGGAACTTGCGCGCGAATGCCTGGCGCGCGCGATGGCGCTCGGTCCCGAGGCGGCCGCGCCGGGAGTGGCGGACGCCGTCGACCGCCTGTGCGAACTGGCGGCCGTCGCCGCGTTGTGCGACGCCCCGTCGTTGGACGGCGGTCATGCCCGGCATGCGCGTCTCGCGGGCATGCGCGCTCCTCGCCCGCACCAGCAAGCCGGTCGCCGAGATCGCCTACGAGCTCGGCTTCGAGGATCAACTCCACTTCTCCCGCCGTTTCCGCCAGTTCATCGGCCAGCCCCCCACCGCCTACCGCCGCTCGCACCAGATGGGATGAGCGCGCGGGTTGTGAAGCAGGCGACGCACTCCGTTCTGGACGACCATTGCGCGACACCCCCTCTCAAAGCTCCATCAACCGATTACGAGGAAGCTGTGCCACCTTCAGACTTTCTGTTTGTGGAAAATGTCCTTGTCCCCCACCGTGGCTCGGACAGGCCTCGCCCTCGAGCATACGCATGGATTTCAAGCCTGAATCGGAGGGCGAGGCCTGTTTGAGCCGCGGAAAAAGGGCACATACTATTTTCCCACAGTCCGGTGCATTTGAGGAGGATCAGGAATTCTCCCCTTTGGCAATCAGGTTGAGGCGGGTGGCGAAAAGGCGCGTGATGCCGGCCTGCTTGCCAGGCGGAAGAAACGAACCTTTCAGAGCTTCGACAAGCTTCTTCTCCGCATTGGAGAGAATCCGTTTGATCGCATTTCGTCTTCCGTCAGGAACCCGGCGACCTTCCCAAAGAGACGCACCTCCGCTTTCCGCTCCATGACTAGTTCCCCTCGTGAGGCGGACGATTCTGGACCGGTTCCAACACATGTCCGAAAAGCTCCCGGACAATGTTGACTTTATCCATGCGCAGAGTTGGTTTGCCTGATTCCATTTCTCGGACAAAACGTAAGCCTACACCCGCGCGGTCCGCTAAGTCGCGTTGCGTGAGGCGATGAGCTTTCCGTTGCCCTTTCACAAACGCCGCCAACGTCATATTCGCATCCTTTCGGGATCAATTTTCAGCCGCGTCATCCGCCGCGCATTGTGGCGGAGAGGCGGTATTCCCGCGGGCTCATTCCGGCATGCTTTTTGAACATGCGGGAGAAGTAGCCGAGGTTGTCGAAACCGGTTTTGTCGGCGACCACCGAGACAGGCAGATCGGTGTCGCGGAGGAGGTTCTTGATGCGGACCATCCGCAATTCGGCCACGTAGCGCAAAGGGGAGATGCCGTAGCTGCGCCTGAACACGCGGAATTGGTGGGCGTAGGAAAGTCCCGACTCCTCCAAGCGCGCCTGAATCGATGACGCCTCGCGCGGCGGCGTGTCCGCCAGCCGGGCGAGCTGGAAGCGGATCTTGGACGCCAGGCGGGCATTCGCGTCCTCCACGCGGCGGGGCTCGGTCTCGGAGCACAGCAGCTCGAGTAGCAGTTCCAGGAAAAGTCCCCTGGCAACCATGCGGTCCCGCCCATCCCCATGATTGAAACGCTGATCGATCCGGGTGAAAAGCTCGCGGATCCCTCTCATCCCCTGCACGCGTCCACGGAGAATCTGGTCGGGCACGAAGTCTGGGGCCTTGCGGAACAGCGTTTCCCGCGGCCGGGCGGGAGCGTAGGTCATCACCGGCGTGTCCGACGCGTCGCCTAGGTGGATCCAGTCGAAATGGATCCACGAGCGGTGTCCACCCCGCCCCGAAACCTCCCTCGAGACGTGACGCCTCCCCGGCGGAACGATGATGAAGGAGCCCGACGGACAGGGGATGCGCTCGGACTCGATCTCCACGACATAGTCGCTTTGGTCGAACAGGACGAGCTCGTGCTCGTAGATCACGCGGGCCGCCTCCACCCAGCCGGCCCGGATGGACGCCTCCCCGACAATCCTCAGACACGGCGAGATGCGGAACAGCCAATCGTCCATGGCAACTCTCTCTATACATTTACTAAAAATGTTTTATCACCGAATCGTTTGGAAAGAATGATGCTCCACGTGTCACGACGGAAATGTATGAGAACAAAATGTTGTTCCAAAATTTTGTTCGGTGTTTTTCGACCTACGGTTCGGTTGCGGCCTTGAGCTGCCTTGTGAAACAACCACCTCAAGACCATAGCACACCCACGGGAGCGGATGGCGTAAGGAAGCCATCCGCTCCCGTGGGTGTGCTCCTAAGATATCATTTTTGTGTAAATAATAGCAGGTTTTTCGCATTGCCGCAAATATGAATCGCTGATAAGCTTTCAGCATAGGTTATCATAAAAAGGATAAAACACGATGCAGTGGATGCGCAGATGCTACTCGCGGTTGTTGATCGACAACCACATCACGGATATTGACCCGAGCCTCATGCGCCGCTTCGATCCGGCGGAGTATCTGCGGATGACGCGGATGGCCGGGGTGGATTCGGCGATGATCTACGCCTGCTGCCACAACGGCAATTGCTATTATCCGACGAAGGTGGGGCATCAGCATGCGAATCTGGACGGGCGTGACATCTTCGGCGAGACCGTCGAGCTGATGAACAGGAGCGGGATCGTCCCGATCGCCTACTACACGGTCATCTACCACAACGACTCGGCGAAGCGCAATCCGTCATGGCGCGCCAGAGACGTGAAAGGATCCGACCATCATGGGCGCTACTGGTTCTCCTGCCCGAACAATCCCGAGTATGTCGACTTCGCGAATCGGCAGCTGGCGGAGATCGCCGCCTACGACGTGGCGGGAGTCTTCATCGACATGACCTTCTGGCCGATGGTCTGCCTCTGCGACAACTGCAAAGCGAAATACCGCGCCGAGAACGGCGCGGAGATCCCGACGACCGTCGATTGGAGTTCCCCGGAATGGGTTAGCTTCCAGCGAAGCAGGGAGCGCTGGATGGCCGAATTCGCGGCGACGCTGACCGACCACGTGAGAAAGGCGAAGCCCGGCATCAGCGTGACGCATCAGTTCTCGCCCGTTCTGCACGGCTGGTTTCTCGGGCAAAGCTCCGGGATCGCCGCCGCCTCGGACTACGCGTCAGGCGATTTCTACGGCGGCAAGATCCAGCATCGGCTCGGCGCCAAGGTCTTCGCCGCCTATTCGAAAAACGCCCCGTACGAATTCATGACGTCGCGCTGCGTCAACCTGCATGACCACACCTCCACGAAATCCGAGGAGGAGCTGCTCCTGCACGCCGCCACGACCCTCGCGAACGGCGGCGCCTATTTCTTCATCGACGCCATCAACCCCGACGGCACGCTGAACGAGAAGGTCTATCAACGGCTCGGCAGAGTGACGGCCAGGCTCAAGCCCTTCAAGGACTGCGTCCAGCGGCACGTCCCCGTCCTCGCGGCCGACTGCGGGCTGTACTTCTCGATGAGCTCGGCGGTCAACGAGTCCTCGGCGCCGACAAGCCTGGACGCCCTGGCGGAGAGCGGCTCGAACATGGAGAACAGCCGCGACAACCCGTCCTTGCGCGAGATCGTCGGGACGGCGACCGTTCTGAGTATGATGAAACGCCCCTACAAAGTCGTCACGGACACGACCGCCGATCTTTCAGGGTTGAAGACGCTGATCATCAACAACGCCGTCTACATGTCCGCGGAGGAGGTCGCGCGTGTCCGCCAGTTCGTCAACGAGGGTGGCACGCTGATCGCCACCGGACTGACCTCGCTGCGCGGCCTTGACGGCACCTCCAGTGGCGACTTCCAACTGTCCGACGTCCTCGGCGTGTCATTCACGGGGGAGAGGACGGACACGACAAGTTATCTATCCATAGACGGGGAGATGGTCTCCTGCTCCGGCCGGGCGCCGCTCGTGACGGCACCCATGGCGGAACCGCTCGGCCATGTCGCCCAGACGCTCTTCCCGTGCAATGATCCCGAGCGCTACGCCTCCATACACTCGAACCCGCCGGGAAGCGTGACCCGCCACCCGGGACTCACCATCAACTCCTATGGCAAGGGTAAGGCTATATACCACTACTCATCGCTGCTCGTGCTGCGACAGGACTCGCAGCAGCAGTTCGCCATGGCCTTGTTCGCAAAGCATCTCGGGACGTCCGTCATCACCGCGGATGGGCTACCCCCGTGCGTCGAGGTCACACTGCTGCGCAGCTCCACGGTGGACGCCCTGCTCCTCTGCCTGGTCAACCAGCAGGAGGAACTGCCGGGAGTGCCGCTCCGCGACCTACACCTGCGCGTTCGTCCGCCGCGGGAGCTTGTCGTCAAAAAAGCCCGCAGGATTTCGAATGCCTCCCTCCTGCCGTTCTCGGAGGAGGAGGGCATGCTCTCGTTCACGATCGACCGCCTCGACGATATCGAGATGATCGAACTGTCATGATGAAAGGCTCACATTATACGCAATTAGGAGGAAGTAGATGAACACGAGATCTTTGATCGAGAACGCGTTGTCCAGCGGCGAAGGCATACTGCGGCTGGCTCCGAACTGGGTGCCGCGCTCGTTCTGCATTCCGGGCAGAAGAATCAAGCTCCATCCCGACGACTATTACGCCTTGGGCGGCGAGCGCGGCGGCATCGACGAGCGCTGGCTCTCCTCCACCACCCGCGCCGACAACGGCCCGCTCACCGCCTCGGACGAGGGACTGAGCAAAGTCGTCTGCGCGGAGGGGACGACGGTCGCTCAGGTCACACTCGTCGAGGCCGTCGCCGAACTGAAGGAGCGGATTGTCGGCGAGCGGATCTGGAAGGCCTTTGGCTGCTGGCCGATCTACTCGAAGTTCTTCGACAATCTGGGCCCCCTGCCCCATCACGTGCATCATTCGGACGCCCACGCCAAACTGGTCGGCCAGCGCGGCAAGCCCGAGGCGTACTACTTCCCGCCGCAGCTGAACAACCATGGCGGACGCTTTCCCTTCACCTTCTTCGGCTTCGAGCCCGGTACCACCAAGGAGCAGGTGCGGGAGTGCCTTGTGGCGTTCTCCAAGGGCGACAACAAAATAACGAACCTCTCCCGCGCCTACCGCCTCGAGCCCGGCACGGGCTGGGACGTGCCGACGGGAGTCCTGCACGCTCCCGGCAGTCTCTGCACCTATGAGCCGCAGGTCGCCTCCGACGTCTACGCCATGTACCAATCCCTGGTCGACAACCAGATCGTCCCCGAGGCTCTGTTGTGGAAGGATTGCCCGGCCGACAGGAAAGGCGATTTCGATTATCTGCTTGAGGTGATCGACTGGGATCTGAACGTCGATCCGAAGCTGCGCGAGAACCGCTTCATGCGGCCGAAAGCGGCGGGCGACGAAGGCGCGATGGCGGCGGAGGGGTTCTGCGAGAAATGGATCTGCTACAAGTCACCGTCGTTCAGCGCCAAGGAGCTCACGGTCTTTCCGAGACGGTCCGTCACCATCACAGACGCCGCCGCCTATGGCATGATCATGATGCAGGGGCACGGGAAAATGGGCGCGTGGGACGTCGAGACTCCCGCCCTCATCCGCTACGGGCACCTCACCAGCGACGAGTTTTTCGTCACCGAGCAGGCGGCCAGGAGCGGCGTGCGGATCGTCAACCACTCCTCCTCCGAGCCACTGGTGATGCTGAAGCACTTCGCCCACGGCAACCCCGACTTGGCAATATAATAGTTTTTCGTATCAGGGTGTCCGCACGGAAAAACCGTTAAGGCGTTGTTAGTATTTCCGCCCTCATGCGTCTTGCAGGCTCATGAGGTGCGCGATCTTCGCCGAAAGCTTCGCCAGGGGGTCGCCGCTCTCGTCGCGGCCGGCGACGTAGGCGCTGAGATCCCAGAATACCGCCTGCATGATCAGGTCGGCGAGCGACCGCGAGGTGGGGACAAGGAACCTGGCGGAACCTTTCCGCATCTGCTCGGCCGCCGCGCCGAAGCCCTTCTCGGCGAGGGCGGAAGCGTCGACGGGAGCGGCGATCCGCCGCCGGAGCATCTCGCGCTGATTGTCGGGCCTTAGAATGAATTTCACGAGACGAAGGCATTCCTCGGGATACCGCGACCGCCGCGAGATCATCCCGAAATAGCCGTTCAGCGCCACGCCCGCCACCGGCTGCGGCATGAAGGCGAACCGCTTTCCCCCTTCCCCCTCGATCAAGCGCCGCAGCGTGTGGGAGGAGACTTCCGCCACGGCCGCATCCTTGCCAAGATGCGCGCGCGCCGACTCCTCCATTGCCAACTCCTGTTCCCGGAACAACAGCTTCCCCGAGGCATGCAGTGATCTGAGAAGCGTGAGTGTTTCGCGCCACCGCGCGGGATCCGCGAGCGCATAGTTCCCGGAAACCTCGTCGACAAAGCGGCATCCGCGGCAGGCAAGCAAGTTCTCGAAGGCGAACACAAGATAGGCGCCGCTCTTCCATGACTCGTCGGCGATCGCCGACAAGACCTGCTCCATGCCCTCCGATCCAGCAAGTCGTTCCAACACTGTTTTTTTTGTGGCGGTCAAATACGTCGGATGGTATCCGCATGGAAGAAACCGGGAGCCATGCGCGCTCGCGACCATAGCCGGCGTGGCGGCCTTGCCCTCGTATGTGTCAGGATGCAACGCCGCGACCTCGTCGAATTCGAGATATCCCTCGTAGGCGTCGCCGGTCGCGTTCGCCAGAAAGCGGGTGCCGCCATACAGCATATCATAGGAGGCGGTGGCCTCGGGATTCACCACCGTGTGCTCGAAGCGCACTGAGATCTCGATGTCCGGATTCTCCTCCTGGAACCGCTGGAACAGCGGTTCCCAAAACGCCCGCTGCCACTCCAGAGGCTCC
>CAYTFM010000236.1:12954-14729 GCA_964436735.1 uncultured Victivallales bacterium
CAGTAAAATCCGCTTCCGCGGCACCAGCCGTTCATCCAGCACGGCGGTGATGCCCGCCTTATTGATAGATGGAGATGCTGCATATCTCGAATAGGTGCCGGAGCCGGAACGGGTCTCGACGAGTCGGTCGGCGACGAGCAGCTCAAGCGCGCGGCACACCGCGTTCTGACTGGTGCGGTACTCGGCGGCGATCTTCTTCACCGTCGGCATTTTCACGCCAGTCGGATACTTCCCCGCAAGAAGCTCCTCGCGCAGGATCTCAAAAAGAACGACGTGCCGGGGCTTCTGATCTAACGCCTGCCGCGGTGTCCGATCCAAATTATCGCCAGTTTTCGCTGTCATGGGATGCGCACTCCTAAACCGGGCTTCCTATTCATCCGAATCAACGAATCATCCGTCTCACTACTTATACGCCCAAAGCGCTTGAGGCGCAAGAGCGGACGCTGTGCTTTCCATGCGCGAGAAGCCGCTCTTGCTCCTTATGCCGGGTCTTCAGCCTACCCCATCAACCCACGAAAGACTCGCGCAGTCATGCGGAGCAAGCTCGACCTCCTCGCCGTTCACGCTGACGAGTGCATCTCCCGCTATGGCTCGAGGATAGGACTTTTTGGAGGGGTCGACACCGACCGTCTATGCAGGATGGGGCCGGACGAGTTATATGAATATGCTTAACTTTTGCAGTTCAAAATCCCTATGAAAAGAAAGACAATGGCAGCGCCAAGCAGTCTCTAATATGTTAAAATGGTATTAGTTGCGACAAATTCAAAACTAAAGCATTTGTAAAAATAGTTGACGCAAGTGTCACGACGGAAATGTTTGAGAAGAAAACAGTTTGCGCTCATCGAGTTGTTAGTCGTGATCGCCATCATCGCCATATTGCCGTCGCTGCTGCTGCCCGCGCTCTCACAGGCGCGGGGAAAGGAGCGGTCAATGCTATGTCTCTCGAATCTGAAGCAGCTCGGCGGGGCGTTCGCCTCGTATACGGGAGACATCAACGACTGGCTCGTTCCAACCAGATACAGTGCCACAGGATGGAGCGACCCGTGGGTGCTTTTCATCGGCGTGGACTACCTCAATCAGCGTCTCCCGTCCACGCCGAAGGGAAACAGAGGGCGACAATTCCAGTAAATGGTGTATTTTATGACTACTTTAGATAATAAGTGGTAAAATATTTGACCACTATCAGGAGAAGGCATGACGGTCATTGACATCCTCAAGGAGATGATTCTTGATTTTCAGCAGCAAAGGCCGGATGTCGGGGTGCCGCGCCATCTCGCCTACAAAACGATGCGGGGAAAGGCGTTTGTCTGCATCGGCGTCCGGCGGTGCGGGAAATCCACCCTGCTCAATCAGATCGTCGAAACGTCGCTGCGGCAGGGGGTGCCACCGGAGAATCTGCTGTACATCAATTTCTTCGACGACCGAATCCAGGATGCGCTGCAGGGAAACCTCGGACTCGTCCTGGATGCGTACTTCACCCTGTACCCCGAAAAAAAGGGGACGGAGGAAATCCTCTGCTTTTTCGACGAAATCCCGGAAATCCGCGGCTGGGAACCGTTCGTCGCCCGTTTGCTGAGGATTGAACGCTGCCACGTGTTCATCACGGGCTCCTCAGCCCGGATGCTCTCGCAAGAGATCGCCACCCAGATGCGCGGACGTTCGCTCGCATGGGAACTGTTCCCTTTTTCTTTCGCCGAATGGCTCGACTATCAGGCGATCACGGACAAGCCTGGCACGTCCCGACACCGCCTGCGGGCGATGAAAGCCTTTGAAGA
>CAYTFM010000237.1:0-3491 GCA_964436735.1 uncultured Victivallales bacterium
ACGCAGGTGCTCTCCCCCTCGGCCTACGGCTACATGGCGGACAGCGTCAATCCCAATGGGGGCACCGATCCCTACCAGGTAACCTGGATCACGGCGGACGGAACCACTCTGGCTCAAAACTATGCGCATTTGCGTCATTCGAAAAGGGCCAACACGCTGTTCCTCGACTTCCACGTCCAACCGCTGGACAAGTCCGACTGCTACAACCTCGGACAGCACAGCTTCCAGATCACCTATCCCTTCTGAGCGGGAAACGACTCACTTCTTCTGGCATCATCTCTCGTAGCGGATCCGCCAAAGAGCCGGGCCGGCGCCCCAGCGTAGGAAGGCGTGGTCGACGGGCGTGGCGAAATTGGCATTGGTGCCGGCCCACTGGTGCTGTGTTCGGTTCGTGCCCTGCTGAGAGACGTTGTCGCAGGCGGCGCTGAAGCCGATCACCTGACCGTTCGTCAAGCCATTCGGGGAGAAGAGTTTCACGGGTATCTCGGTTTCAATCGCATAGCCGTCCGCGGTGGAATGCCAGGCGGATGTGATCGATCCGAGTTTCGCGCCGCCCGCTCCCGTCCCCGGTGCCACGATGAGTGCCGCCTTCGGATCCTTTGGCGGGAAAAGTCCGATTTGGAACAGTGGCCCGGGAGTGCCAAGCTCGCTATCCGCTCGAGCGTCGAAATACAACTCGAAGCCATCGCTTGTCCAGATGACGGGTTTCTGGAATTCAATGAGTGGGTCTTTCGCCCGCATGGCGACGCGCAGGACGTCGTTTTCCTGCGAAAGGGCGAATGCGGCGTCGGCCGTTCCCGCTTTGAACTCATGCCAGGTTGCTGTGCTCCAGTCAGTGAGGTCACCGTCAATCGTCGCATTTCCTTCGACGGCATTGACGCAGGGAGCGGCCTCGATTGTCACGGCGTCGATCGCCCTCACGGCATCGCCACCTTTCGCTTTCGCCACCACGCCTTTCCGCACGCGAAGTGTTTTCGATGTGTCCGGGGGAAGCGGCAGCGTGAACGGCAGCTCCACCACGGCGGACGCGGCGATGGACACGGACCTCCAGGCGTCGTCGCCGATGAAACGCCACTCGCCCTCGAACGGCTCAGTAGAGCGGTTTTCGATGCGGACGGCAAGCGCGGCTTCCGCGGTTTCGACGCGGCGCGGGCCGATGATCGACACGGCGAGTGGTTGCGGGGCGGGACGGACGAGAAACACGTCGTTGCGCTCTTCCGCGAACACCGCGACGCCAACATGGGACTTCCCACCCAGCCACGCCAGCGGCGAGGGTTCGGAGAGAAAACCATCGGGACCGGGAAGCTCAAGCTGCCATTCGAGCGATGTTGACGCGCCGGGCTCTAATTTGATCGTCTGCGGAGCGAGACAGCGCAGTTTGCCTTTGGCCTTGTTGGGAAGATCGAGCTCCTCGCAGGTGGTCTCCTTCATGGGCATCTCGGCGGGAAAGAACGGCTGGACCGCGCACGACAGTGGCTTGCCCGAGATGTTGTCGACGCGGAGGCGCAGAGGGGAGGGGCCAGGGATGGCGAGTGTTTGTGACAGTGAGAACGACAGCCGTGGTTGGACGGGCGGCGCGGTGAGCTGCGTCCATATTCGGCGTCCCATCTGGAACTGTCCGGCGAACGCCGGATGGATGTCGTCGCCGTTCGGCGGGAACTGCATGGCGAGATATCGGAAGACGTCCAGCATCGTGTGGACGTCCTCGTCGACGGGCCACAACGCCAGGGTGCCGTCGACCACGGGGCATCCAGCAGTTTCCGCCAGCGACAAAACCTCCTGGCGGCACGGCAGCAGCCACGTCAGATCCGCAAGGCTCATCGTCGGGGCGACAAGGACGACGTCGGCTCCGGCCGCCTGTAGCGTGCGGACCATCTCGCGCAACTCCTTTTTAAAGAGAGCCATGTCGCGGCCGCCGCGGCCGTCGTTCGCCCCGTACATCACGAACACGAGGTCGGGATTCTGGCTGAGGACGTCCTTCTCAACCCGCTTGAGTCCGCGGTCGGCCGTCTCCCCGCCGATCCCTTTGTTGATCACCCTCGTCTCGACGCCGGGGAAGTTGAGCCGCAGATAACTGGCGAAGACGCCGTAGTAGGAGACATCCGGGGGAACGGGATAGTAGCCGCTGTTGCGGCTGTGGTTGCCGTAGTAGGTGGTGATCGAGTCGCCCAGCCCCACGATGGTGAGCGTCTCCTTCGCCTCGACTTTCTTCTTGACGTGCGGCAGACGGTCGAGCAGCGAAAGCTCCGCGGCCGCCGACGTGACGCCGATGAGCGCCACCACGACAAGGAAGCCGCATGTCGTCGAACTCCAACGGCGGGTGTAATGGGGTGATGGGATTGCGCGATGAAACACGCCTCCCGGCAAATGACCAACTTTGTCTGGTTTCATGCGACTCTCCTTAACTAAAAATCCCCCGTATGCGGCGCAGCCGCTTTGGAGTGCTCAGGCAACCGGAGGGCGACTGAGCTTTACATAACGCGGCGGCAATAGCGGTGTCGCGTTCCACTTGCCACCGCGCTCCAAAGCCGCTGCGCGGCGCAAGAAGAATCAAAGACATCCATTCTCCTTCTCTTTTCCTGAAAATCCCATTCAGAAAGTTCCGTATCTCCTATTTCCCCACCATGACATCTCCCCACTCCTTGGGCTGGAGCCGCGACTCCTCGCCGACGTCGGCGGTGAGGTTCGTGTTCTTGTTCGACCAGTAGCTGCGCAGGATGTCGCTCTTGCCGCTGTCGTCGGAGTAGATCACGCCGACGTCCCCCTTGATGGCGGAACCCGGTTCCGGTTTCCAGCCAAGCGACTTCAGCGGCACGGCGGCCTCGATCGTGAAACCCGCCGCGCCACGCGCGAAGGCGATCTTCGCGTCGGGCAGCACCCGCACGGAGTCGAACTCGACGCGGCAGTTCGGGCTGCTGAAGGAACTTTTGTCGGTGGCACCGGGGCAGACGGGACGATAGAGGACGGCGATGGGGTTCTCGCCCATGACCGAGACGAGCAACCGGAGGTCTCCAGCGACCGGAGTGGGACGACCTTTCGCCGCGGCGGGATCTGTTCCCAGCAGCACGTCGACCACTGTTCCCGTCTTGAAGAGCAGCAGCGGATCCGTGCCGTTGTTGCGCAGCGGGTAGGGGTCGCGGACCTCGAAGGCGGCGTAGAGGTTGTCGGCGTCGTAGGAGAGCGTGGCTTTCGCCCCGCGAGCCTCGTCAACCGGGATGCCAATGCCCCGCGCCATGTCCCAGTCGGAGAGGGAACCGTCGATGGCGGGAGGCTTCGCCGTCCGCTGGATCGTGAGTGCCGCGGGTGTGCCGCCCGCCGCGGTCGCGCCATGCTCCGCCGCCATGACCGTGTTGAGCTCTGTCACCGCGACGCTTCCGCCTTGGAGGCGTTTGACATTCTCAAGTCCGGTCACTTTCGAGATGACAGGGCAGGTCGCATGATGGGCGCAGCTCAGCGCGTAGATCTCGCCGTCCTTCTTGTGCCTGAAGAAG
>CAYTFM010000237.1:3501-14608 GCA_964436735.1 uncultured Victivallales bacterium
TCGAAGCGCTCCCACGGGTCGACGAGGTCGAGCCCCAGCCAGCCCTCGGTCTCGTTGGAGATGGTGTCGCGACCCATCCCGCGTGTCGCCTGCGAGGGGGTGACCGGCCCGGTCCGCGCGTCCTTGAAGAGCGCGCCGATCTGGAGGCCGTCGGCGGTGAACAGGAAGTGCTGTCCGAGGTTGCCGGCGAGATGGAAGACTTCGCCCAGGTCGCCGCCCATGTCGACGACGCCTCCGAAGTACCAGTCGCCCACGAACAGTCCGCGCCTCGGCGAAGGCGCTTTCATGGAGCCATGCGTCTGAAACCAGCTGGGGTATATCCACATGCGGGTACCGTCCGGCGCATAGCCCGCCATGAGGCCCGACGGCGTTTGTCCGACCCACGCGTGGGAGGAGCCATGGTAGCCGCTGGCGATCAGCCATCCCTTCGGGGTCGTCCGCCAGGTGGCCCAGCCATTGGGGCGCTCCGGCGGCACTGGTTTGACGCGTGGTTTGAGGTCGGCCATGCGGTAGAGCGGCGCGCCGCACTCGGTCCAGCCCGCGCGCTCGATGGCGTGGTCGCCGAGCACCGCCGCGAGTGTGTCGTCGAAGTTCATCTCGAGTCCGAACCACTTGCCGGTCTTCACCGGTCCCGTCTCGATTTCCTCGCCTTGCGCCAGGCCGTCCCCGTTGCGGTCGCACCAGATGAACGCCTTGTCCACGAACGTCTTGGGCATGGGCCACGCGCCCGTTTTCCAACTGTTCGGATCATAGTCGGGGAAGGCCGTCAGGTCGATCTGGGGGCACCCCCTCCACATGTCGTGGAAGGCGCCGGTGTAGGAGCCGAGGGCGGCCCGCAGTTTCCATTCGCCGTCGACGAGTTCCACAACCGTCATCGGGCAGTTGCCAAGGAGCAGGAACTGCCTTCCCTCGCATTTCAGAAATCGTGACTTGGCGTGCGGCGCGTCATCGCTTCCGGGGAACGGCCAACCGAACACGGCGCCCTTCGCCACGCCTCGTCTCGGGAGCGAATATCCAGGGGTATAGGTTCCTTTGTCCCAATCGAGTTTGAAGATGGTGCCATTGTCCATGGCCATCTCCGGGCTGTCTGCGTTGACCGAGGCGCCCGTGGCCCCGTAGGTGGAGTTGCCCACGAACTCGCGGTCGAGCGCGCCGTCGGGCCGCCAGACACTCACGCGCCGCGGGGCGAAATCCTCCTCGGCGACCCAGATGCGGTTTGTGGCGTCGACGGCCAGTCCCCACGGCATCAGCATGCCGCGCGGATTGTACTGCCCGGTGGACAGTCTGCCTCCCTCGACGCCGATTGTCCCCACGGGCGAGCCTCCGGCGTCGAAGCGCCTGACCCGCATGGCCGTCCCGCGCTCGGAAACGAGGAAGCCGCCGTCTTTCAAAGCCGCAAGACCTATTGGCGCGGTCAATCCTTTTGTCAACGTCGCGGACACGGTGCCGGAGTCGACGGAGATCTTGACGACGTCCGCGCCGCTGATGGCGAGAAGCGAGCCGTCGGGCGCGATCGCAAGTCCCGCCGGACGCGGCACGCTGATCCGTTTGAGATCGGCACCTGTTTTTTTGTCGTTGACGTAAATGACGTCTCCCCAGTATGATGAGATGAAGAGCCGCGAGCCATCGACGGCGCAGCCGCGCAGGCTGGCGGGTGCGGTCGAGGCGTCCCACTTCTTTTCAGCGGCGATCGCCAGCCAGCCGAGCGTTGCCGCGGGTGCCGCAGGCGTCGGGTCGCAGACATGATCGACCTCGCGCACATCCTTGCCGTCCTCTTTTCTTGAGAATTCGACTTCTTTGCCGTCTTCCACGCCGAGGCGGCAGAAGCCGATGCCGCCCTCTTTCGTCTGAAGAGCGACATAAAGGTACTGCTCGTCGGCGGCGAGCGCCGTCGCATGCCCACCATAATGGTTTTTCAGAATCAGGCGGTGTCCCTGTTCCCAGATTTTATGGCCGCTGGTGGCGTCGAGTCCGATCACCCGCCGCCCGCTTTCCGAGAACGGCCAGCCGATGAACACTTTGCCGCCGGACGCCGCCGCCGCCTGCGGATTGCTGTGGTCGGAGCCCCATCCGCCTGTCCCCTCCTTGTTCCGCCAGGGGGGCGAGGCGGGCGAGTTGAAGCTGAATTCGTACGTGGTATGGAGTCCATCGTGGAAGATCCCGCGCCAGTGATAGTCTCCCGGCTTGACGACTTCGCCGAACTCGTCGCGGCAATCCCACCACTCGGTGTGCGACCCCTTGGCGCGTGGCTGGTCGGCGAACAGGTTGCGGACGCGGGTGCCGTCGGCAGCCTCGATGACGATCGTGACGAAGCCGTCTTGCTTGAGTTTCAATTCGATAGGCGCTCCGCGCCATGCGGCATCCGCGGCGGTCACGGTTCCGTTTCTCAGCACGAGCGAGACGGGCCAGAAGCCGACGCCTCCCGGCGCGCCGCCGAACGCCCACCAGGTGGTGGCCACCTGTGTCATGTTGTTGACGCTCAGAGAGGTCTCGAACGTCGGCCGCCACTTCGTGCCGCCGTCCGCGCTCTCCCAGATCCGATTGTCGCCGGCGAGCATGACGCGGCCGTCGTTTCCTTTGCTGACCACTCCGCAGGGCTTTGGCGCGCCACCGACGGCAGCGAATGTCCGACCTCCATCATCTGATCTGAATAATCCGCGCTCCCCAAGCGTGGCGAGAATTTTTCCGTTGCCGAGAAGGGCGAGCCGTCCGGCATGCGCCCGCTTCTCCAGCGTGGCGAGTGTCTCCCAGGTGGCACCGCCGTCCGTGGTGTGGGAAAGCCGTCCCGCGAGATTGAGCGTGTAGAATTCAAGCGGTCCCGCCGCGGCGATCGCGTGAATGTCGGCGCCCGCGCCGTGCCGTTCTGTCCATGTCGTTCCGCCATCGCTGGTGACCCAGACTGAGTCGCCCCGCCACGGCGAGCCGGCCACCACGTGCAGGCGGTCACCGGCGGCGATCGACATGAGACCGAGCGGTCCTTTGAACACCTCCCGCCACGTCATGCCGCCATCCTCGGTCTTATACACAAGCCCCGGCGCGCCGCCCCATTGACCACCGCTGGCGTATCCTACCAACTTGTCGGCGAAAGAGATCTGCCAGAATCCTTGCGCGCAGACCTCGTCCCACGTCTTCCCCCCGTCCTTGGTGCGCCACAGCTTGTTGCCCGTGATGACGCCATTCTTGTCGTCGATGAAGGTGCCGTCCTGCAGCAGGCCGAACGCCGGCGGCGTCATGTCGGTCCACGCCGACGCGCCTGTCTGTGAAGAGTCATCGCTTTGTGCCGATTCGGCGTTGCCGCCCGCGCAGGAGCCGAGGAACGGCAGCGAGGCGGTTGCGAGGAATGCGAGTAGGCTTCTTGCTGTCATGCGACCTCCTGCGATGATGGGGAAAGTTACTATCCGAACCTTACCTGAGTGGGATCATTTGGCACCATTACACAAGGCGGACCGTCCGCCAGGCACATCGCGCGCCTGGCGTTTGGTGGCACGGCGGTAGATTGGGTTGCGGGCGAGCTCCGCATTGTTTCAATACCCTCTGACGGGGCGGCGGTATCCTCCCGAGCCTCCCGCCTCATCCCAGTTGAAGCCGCCGACCCATGAGACATGCAGGTCGCTATATTGGACGTTGCCGCCGTTCGCCGGCCATGGCGAGCCGATTGGATGGGGACGGTAGTGCCATCGGGGGTTGGAGTCTTCCTTCATCAGATCCGAGGCGATGACGACTTGCGAAGGGGTGCCACCGTTGGGTTCGTAGCGTCCAAGACCATAGACGAAGCGTGTCGGAAAGTTGATGGTGGATCCTCCCGTGGCGATGACCCCGTTGTAGGTCATGGTTGTCCAATCCACGATGCTCCATGGATTGCCGTAGTAGGCGTAGCCGGCGGCTCCGGCGTTGTGGTTTTGTGTGGCGGTCTTCGTGGAGTTGACCAGATCGGAGCCGGCGGCCGCAGTGCTTCCTAACAGGCTGGGGCAGTAGAGCGCATCGGCGGATTGAACATATGATGGCGAATCAGCCGGATCAGTGGCGGCTTCGGGACGCTTGAGAAAGCCGAGACCGTGAACATACCGTGGGGCAGCATCCCGCACCAGGGTGGTGCGGAACCAGTTCGGATTCGGATTCCTCGGCGGGAACCAACTGTTGTAGTCGTCGGCGTAGTTCGTGCAGAGCGTGCCGACCTGTTTGAGGTTGCTGGCGCAGACGGCGCGGCGGGCCGTCTCCCGGGCGTTCCTCAGCGCCGGCAGCAGCATGCTCGCCAGAATCGCGATGATGGCGATCACCACTAACAATTCTATCAGAGTAAAAATCTGATGCCGCGTCCGATTCGGACAACGCATGCTTGGAGTAACGCTATCTGTGCGCTTCATGCTTCTTCTCCCAGATTTTTAATGGTCTTGAATTTTCCGTTCTCACCACAAACAATCTGCCCGTCGCATATATCTGCCTGTCGTTCACCTCTGGCAACCGCACCGCCCGTGTCACCTCGCCATCGGAGTGTTTTTTTCATCGCTCGTTCCAGCCGATGAGAAGGCACTGGCACCAGTGGGTGTAGTAGAATGGCTTGCCGGCGCCGCAGATCTCCGTGGCCATCGCATACGACATCGGATAGGTGTTCAGGGAGTTGCGAATCCAGCCGACATGTCCATCCTCAAACCCAGAGTTCACTCCCCTGCAGTCATGGGCACCTTTTATCTGTGGATTGAAGGTGAAATAGTTGTTGCTGCCGTCGTACCCTGTGAAGAAGTCGGTGGTGAGCACCCGCTGTGAGGGGACGTCGGCGGGGCCGTTGGCGTTGACTCCCTCGTAGAAGCCGCGGCGGCGCGCCCCGAAGTATTGCACATACAAAGGGAACGTGCTCGCATGGCAGGCGCAGCCGTATGAGGGGAACGCCGTGTCGCCGCACACGATGGCCGTTTTGATCCACGTCGTGTCGTAGGCCTTGGCCATGGTCGGACATTCCGTGACGCGGCGGTTGACGTACTCCCAGATGGGGGCGGTGCTGTAGGAGAGCACGCCGTACTGGCCGGGATGCCCGGATTGGGGTTGATAGTACTCGTTCGAGTCGCTAGCATACGAACATACGGCAAGAAGCATCTGCTTCTGGTTGCTAGCGCACACGGAGCGTTTGGCGAGGTCACGCGCCTTGCCGAGCGCGGGCAACAGCAGCGACGCCAGAATCGCGATGATGGCGATCACCACTAATAATTCTATCAGAGTAAAAATCTGACGCCGCCTCCGATTGAGGTTGGAGTCGGTTGGGATAATGCTTGTCATGCGAGCAACACCACCTTCCCAGATTTTTAATGGTTTTGAAATGTCGTCCACACTATAAACAATCCGTCCGACACGCATACTATGCCTGTCGATCATCCCTGGCGCATACGCCGCTCATATCATCACGCCCTCGGAGTGTTTCCCCAGATTTTTATTGGTCTTGAATTTCTCGTTCTCACCATAAACAATCTGTCCGAGGGGACTTGCCCGCCCGCCGACCACTGCTGGCGACCACGCCGCCCGTATCATCTCGCCCTCGGAGTGTTTCCTCGGAGTGTTTTATTCGAACGTCAATGTAGCCCACGAACCTGGAAAGAGCCACGCCTCCAAGGGCAGGTCGTTGACCAGATTGGTGTTCTTGTTCGCCCAGTAGACGCGGGCGGCGTTGGCCATGCCGTTGGCGTCGGAGGTGATGATGCCGGCGTCGCCGCGGATCGTCAGCCCCGCTTTGGGCGCGAGACCGAGCGTCGCGAGCGGGATGGCCATTTCCACGCGGTAGCCGTCGGACAGATTCTTCGCCGTCACCTTGACGTCCTTGAGCAGTTCGACGCGGTCGAACTGCTTGGTGCCGACAGGTGATGAATACGATTTCTTTAGGTCGGCGGGAGCGGCGGAGTCGACCGGACGCATGATGACGGCGGCTGGTTTGCCGCCCATGTCGGCGACGACGACGCGGAGGTCGCCTTGGACGGGCTGGTCGCCTTTCGCCTCGGGATTCGTCCGGAGGTGGAGGTCGACGCAGTCGCCGGTCTTGAAAAGCCGGGTGAAGTCCTTGCCCTCGTTGCGCCATGCGCTGGGATCCTTGACGTCGAAGAAGGCGTAGAGGTTTTTGTCGTCGAAGCCCATCCGCACGGAGGCGCGTTCCGGCTGCCCCTCGCGGCCGACCTCGATCGCCTTGGCCTTCGACCAGCCGTTGCCCGAGCCGTCGAGCGCGGGCGGAGCGTCGAGGCGGACGATGGTTCCCTTGACGGCCGCCGCGGCCTTCGCGGCGCGGGCGATGCGTTCCTGCTCCGCCTTGGCGAGCAATGCGGCGTCGACCGCGATCGTCCCGGCGTCGAAGCGTTTGATGGACTCAAGTCCTTTGAATTCCGTCACCACCGCCATTTGGTTGAAGAACCCGCTGACCTGTCTGACTTTTCCGTCGGCCTGTCGTCCGAACCATCCGTTGAAAGGTTCCCCACCCTCGGTGATGGCCTCCATGGGCTTGCCGACGAGTTCCGCCTCGGTGTCCGGGAGCGTGGCACCGGGGAGGCGGCAGTCGCGGAACATCGCGCCGACGTAGAGTCCGTCGGTGGTGAAAATGTAGTCCTGGCCGAGGTTGCCGCGGATCAGGAAGATCGTGCCGATCTCCTTGCCCATGTCCGCCAGACCGCAGACCTTCAACGGGCCGATAAGCAGTCCGGGCTTCGGCATCGGCGCGAGGTGCGAACCATGCACGCCGGCGAAGCGGTTCGGATAGCTCCAGGTGATTTGTTTGGTGGCAAGATCGATGCCTGCGAAAGGCTTGTCGGGACCGCCATGGTTCGCCCCTACGACAACTAGGCGGTTCTCCTTGGTGACCGGGATCGTGTCGCTGCCGGGCGCGGCGAATTTGCCGAGGATCGACATGCCCTCGGGGCCGTAGACCGGCGCGCCGTCCGCGCCGAAGCGCAACGGCTTGAACTGGATGACTTCACCGGTGGCGTTGACGGTATAGAAGGAAAGATCCGCACCGGGACGTCCGCCCCAACCGCACGCAAGCGCGATGCCGGGCTCGGCGATGCGCTTGCCGAGTTGCGATTTCTGCTTGGCGGGGACGATCACGCACTCGCTGCGCTTGACAACGCCATCGCCGTCAGCGTCGTTCCAGAAGCAGCCGTCGGCGGGGTCAAGCCCCTCGAACTCACCTGACGGCATGGCTTTGGGAACGTAATGGTAGTCCATGAGCTGCAGCAGTTGTCCGACGAGGCAGACGGCGGCCGCGGGACGCCATGCGCCGCCACGTTCCACGAACGCCACGATCGGTCCGTTCTCGTCGCGGTGCCAGAAATACTCGCACGGCTTGCCGGAGGCGTCGCTGGTGAAGCGGCACGGCGCGGCGTTCGAGCCGGGACCGATGGGGAAGCGCTCGCCCTTCGACTCGTCGGGAACCCAGACCACGCTCGTCACATTCCAGGTGCGGTCGGCGGGGGTGATCTTCATCTCGACCGGTCCGCAGTAGGCGAGGCCGGGCTTCTGGTCGTGCAGGAAGCAGCCGACGCCGCTGTAGCCGGTGGTGCCCACATAGTCGCGGACAAGTTTGCCGTCGCGGTTCCAGACGGAGACGCGGCGCGGGTAGTTCCAGTTCTCGACGGCCCAGATGTTCCCGGCCGTGTCACAGGCGACCGCGCTCAGATGGCTGGCCGCCTCCTTGTCGAAGGCGCCGCGGAGCGGTCGCCCGCCTTTCTTTGCACAGGCGTAGACAAGTTTGCCGCTCTTGTCGAAGGCCTTGACGTTGCTGTCGGGACCAACATCGGCGACGAGGAGATTGCCGTCACGGTCGAACGCCAGCGCGGCGCCCGCGGCGAGTCCAGGTGTCGGCCACGGCGTGGCGGCGGCGGTGTCGAGATTGACCGCGGCGACCGAGGTGCCCGAGGCTGGTGCCTCATCTTGATGGTCGGAGGCGTTGTTCGGTTGATGCGTCGTCGCCTGCCGCGTCACGCCGAGAACCGCATGGAGCGTTCCAGCTTTGTCGAACGCGATCGGGCCGACGCCGTTCACCTCGATGATCTTGATGAGTTTCGCCGTCTTCGTGTCGATGATCGCCAGACGTTTTGCGTCGAGGGAGAGAATCAGCTTGCCGTCGTGCGCCGCCATGCCGTTGACCGTCGGCAACTCCTTCTCGTTCAAGATGTTTTTGATCGACAACTCAAAGGGGAGGTTCTTGCCCGTGTCGTCAACGAACGGCTTCTCCATGCCGTCCTTCGCGGAGTAGCGGCAGAGGAAGGCGTCCTTGGCACCGGCGGACCAGGAATAGCTTTGGTAGGTGTAGATGTTCGCCTCGTCCACGGTCATCTGCGATCCGCCGCGGTACTGGCTCCAGCGCTTCAGCCCGTCGGAGCCGACGCCGATCATGCCGAAGCCGCCCTCGGCGAACGGCGCGGAGATGATCACGGTGTCCTCGAAGGCGGCGGCGCAGCGCGGCGCGGTGTGGTCGGCGAGCCATCCGCCGCGGCCACCTTTCACCGCCCATGGCGGCGTGCCGGGATTGTAGAAGCTCATTTCGTAGACCGCGGAGATTCCCGCATGCGACAGACCGCGGACGCGGTAGGACCCTGGGGCCACGAGTTTGCCGGCGTCGTCAAGCCCGTCCCACATGACCTCGACGGTTCCCGGGGTTCCCGGCGCCTCGTAGTCGGCGGGGGGGACGTCGGCGGCGAGATTCCGAACGCGGCGGCCTGTCTGATCTTCTATGACGATGGTGAAGCGCGAGGTGTCCTTCGGAACGGCGACGCGGATCGGGATGGAGCCTTCGATCCTGCCCACCGACGCGGTGTAGCGGCGCGGCGTGATGCCACCCTTGTCGAGCAGTTTCGCGTCGCCCCAGGCGCCCCAGGCGCTCCAAAAGAATTCACGGGTGGTCACACCCGCCTGCATGTTGTCGGCGTAGCGGTGGCATGGATAGCTTTTCCCGCCGTCCGGCGCGCCCCAGAGGAACTCCATGCCCATGCGGAACGCATAGCCGGGCGCGATCTCCGGAACCTTGCGGTGGAGCATGCCCCACGGGATGCGCATCTCCTGCGCGAAGCCCTTGCCGTCAGAATCGGCCTTGTAGGCGAGCATGACGCCTTGCCCAAGATCCGTGCCGCCTGGTGAGGCCTTCAGGAGGATGTCGTCCATGCCGCCGCGGTCGTTGTTCATCTCCTTCCACTTGCAGACGCTCAGCACCGGGGTCTTGGTCTCGGTGAAGTACCAGGTGGTCACCCAGCTCGTCTGGTCGGCGGTGCGGATGCGCAGTTGCATGGAGTCCGACTTCCAGCCGTCGCCCGGATTGTGGTCGGGGTTGACCGTGCTGTACATCGGGGCCGGATCTTTCCATTTCGCGGCGACGTAGAGATACTCCTTGTCCCACATGGCGGCCGCCTCCACGGAGTACTGCTCCTGCACGGCGATGTCGGCGAAGACGCAGATCCGCCCCGACAAGTCCCAATCGGCAAGGTCGCCGTCAATCGCGGGCGCCTTCGCCGCGGGGAGGACGTCGATCCCCTCGTTCTGACTCTGCCGTCCGATCGTGTTGTCCGCCGAAGAGCTCACTGCCAGTCCCGCCGCGAACGCCGCGACGGCGCACGCCCGCATGAATTTCGCGTCGATGCCCATCTCGTCCTCCTTGGAATAAAATTCGAAATACGAATGTCGAAATCCGAAAGAATTCCGAAACCAAAACCACGAATAACTGAAACAAAACAGTTCAGCTGCATCCCCCCCTGTTTCGAATTTCGTGCTTCGATTTTCGGATTTGCGTTGCCGCCTATCCAATCAGCTCCGTCTTGAAGCTGCGGCCAATGGTGTTCTTGCCATTCACGAGATGACCGTTCAGAATGAATTCCAACGTGCTGTCGACCACGGCCTCCGGATCGAAGCGCAGTCGTGGCATGGGGAAGGGGGAGACGATCTCCGCGCCCTTGTTCTCGTGGGTGATGACGGCAAGGTCGTCGGGCACCTTCAGACCGCATTCGAGAATGGCGAGCAGGGCACCGCGGGTGAGCACGTCGTGGTTGATCAAAAGTCCTTTCGGCCGCCGTTTCGGATCGGAAAGCAATGCCTTGGCGGCTTCGTAGCCGTCCCGCTCAAGTTGTCCTGGACGGATGAGGATGCGGTCGGGGGGAGGGGGCAGCCCCGCTTTGGCGAACGCCTGCCTCGCTCCTTCAAGCTCATCGGTCCGCCGCTCGCTGATGGGGAAAGTGGAAAAGATGGCGATATCGCGGACGCCATCTGCGAGCAGCCGCGTCACGCCTTGACGAGTCATCTCCTGGATGTCGCATCCTGCGAGGTGTAGCCAAGGGACCGAATCGAGCCTGTCCAGCCAACGACCTGACGAACTTGAGGTGGAGTAGGCCACAATCACCTTCGGGGGAACACCTTCCGCCAAGGAGCGCTCAAGGTCTCTAATGCCCGTCGAGGGAACGTGGTCCGATCCGATGTGCAGATCGATGTGGCAGTCGAGTTCGCCGGCGCAGTGGTGGAAGTGGCTGAGGATCAACCGAGGGAACGGGCTCTCCTGTGAGTAGGGGTTGTTCCCGGTGAGCAGGGCGATGGTGGACGTGCCGATCATCGAGGAGACGAACGTGCCATGGCGCGGACGGCGGCGCAGAAGTCCGCGTTGCACCAAACGGTTCAAACCCCGCTGAGCCGTGGGCAGCGGCACGCCCAACAGGTGGCTGATCGCCTCGGTCGCCGGCAAACGCTCGTCGGGCTTAAGGCGCCCGGAGCGGATGTCGCGCTCGATGCGGTCGGCGATCATCAGATAGGGAACTCCCCCCGATGTCCGCTCCAGCGTCGTGCCGCTTCCCCAGTCCATGTCATGCTCCGGATTGATTGTTACATCAATATTATAAATGACATTAAATAATAGTTTAATATATGCCGGGAATAAGTCAAGAGGCGATGGAGGAGAAAGTCTTATCTTAAGGTGTTTTCGACTTGCAGTGGTAGCTTTGAGTTCGTTTGGTGCGGTGGTGGCTGGAGCTTCCAGCTCCGGTCTGGAGATTGGACAAAGTTGACCGAGTTATTGTTTCACGTTTGTGTGATTTTCTGGTTTTGAGAAATTTACGTCAGACGCAGTCTGACCTTCGGAGTGCGGTCGCTTGAGACCGCTTTT
>CAYTFM010000238.1:0-3272 GCA_964436735.1 uncultured Victivallales bacterium
CCGGCAGCAGCAGCGAGGCGAGGATGGCGATGATGGCGATCACCACTAATAATTCTATCAGGGTGAAGGCGGCCGCCTTCACCCTCATAGAATTATTACTTGTCCGCCCTTCGCTTGTGAAAATCTGATGCCGCGTCCGATTCGGAATGAAAACAGTGGGGATAATGTTTGTCATGCGAGCACCACCACCTTCCCAGATTTTCAATCGCTTTGAATTGTCATCCACATCACAAACAATCCGTCCGACGGAACGTGACCGCGCGCCGATCTTTTCTGGCACACACGCCGTCCACTTCATCTCCCCCTCGGAGTGTTTCCTCGGTGTGTTTTGTCAGTGCTGCCCCTAATTTTGAGTTCGACTTTGAAGGTGACCGCCCGGGGCGGCAACCGCTTGTCGGCGACGCGCTCGAGGAGGAGCCGCACCGCCTGCGCGCCCATGTCCTCCATCGGTTGGTTGACGGAGGTGAGCGGAGGCGAGGCGTACTCGCAGGAGATGATGTTGTCGTATCCCGTCACGCTGAGATCCTCGGGGATGCGGATGCCGCGGTCGCGGGCGGCCTTGAGCAGTTCGAGAGCGTAGACGTCCCCGCTGGTGACGATGGCGGTCGGCATGCCGGTCGCGCGGAGTTTGTCGAGCGCGGCGCCGACGAGGCGGGCGGTCTCTTCGGTGCTGCGCTCCTTGACCATGGGCAGGATCAGGAATTCGTCGGGTACGGGGAGGGCGAGTTCCCGCATCGCGTTCAGGAATCCCTCGTGACGTTTGACGCTGTGCGCATGGAACGGGACGAGCGAGAGGAAGGCGATTTTGCGGTGGCCGAGGGCGGCGAGATGTCTGACCGCTTGGGCGGTTCCGCCGACGTCGTCCGGACTGACCGTGTCGTAGGACTCGTTCACCCCGCCTGTGTTGAGCAGAACGAGCGGACGGTTCGAGGCGATCCGTTCAAGATCCAGGGTGGTCAGCCCCTTTGCCTGGACCACGAAGCCATCCACCTTGGACGCAAGGGCGGCGTCAGGGAAGCCGTCCTCGAAGGTGGCGAACATGAGATGCCGTTTCGAATCGGCGAGCGCCGCCTGGATGCCGGAGATGAAGCGCAGATAGTACGGGTCGGCGGTGATGGCGTTACTGCTGGCGACGAGGCAGATGCTGCCGGTGGGCTGGACGGGGGGACTTTTCCGGAAATAGTTGTTTTTGTGGGCGAGTTTGAGGATGGCCTGCGCCTTGTCCTCGGAGACGCCGACCGGCTTTCCCGATAGGACGAACGAGACCATGGTCTGCGAGACGCCGACCTTCTCTGCGATCACCGCCTGACTCATGCGCCTGCGCATCGTTCACCTTTTAATAAATTAGTAATAATTGTATTATAGCCTGCGGTCCGTTTTTTGTCAAGAGGCGTGGCGCCTGGAATGATGAGAAACGCGGGGCGCGGAAGGCGCGGTGCCGCGCGCCCTCATTCCACGCGGAAACAGCACGCCGCGGTGGTGCCGGAGGCGAGATCCTCCACGCGGACGGACCATTCGCCGGCGGCGTCGTTCAGGGCGATCGCCCCCTCGAGCTCCCAGGCGCCGTCCTTGGCAACGAAATAGTCGCTATATTCGGAGACCGCGCCATGCGAGTCCTTGAGGACGAGCTGCAGGGGGACGAGGCCTTTGACGGGCTGGCCGACGTCGTCGAGGATTCGCGCGCCGATCTTCAAGGCGCCACCGCGCCTCACCGCCGCCGAAGGCGCGGCGAGGCGCAGTTCGGCGATCTTCTGCGGGAGCAGCGCGTAGAGCGCGGCTGACGCGGGGGGGAGGTCGACCGTCCAGCTCATGCCGTCGTTGGTTTTCGACGTCTTCACCTCCCGGTGCCTGGCAAGGTCGTAGACCGCGGCGATGGCGTTAGTGCCCGGCGCGGAGATTGTGGTGGTCAGGGGGCGACCCTCTTCCTCGACGACATTGCAGTTCCCCACCTGGTCGCCCGGCGCGCGCGCGTCGTTGACGGCGAAGAGGTAGCGGACGCCATGCCACTCGCGCTGGGTGAGTATCAGGCATGTGTCGCCGGCGGCGGGCATAACGGCGCGCTCCGCCGCGAAGACGCGGGCGAGCTCGTTGGTGGCCTCCCGCATTTTCGTCCTGCGTTCGGGGGCGGCGACGCCGGTCTTCCCCTTCACCTGGGAGTAGGCCCAGGTGGGGTAGTACATGAAGTCGAGGTTGGTGGCGAGCAGGATGGCGTTGGGGATCTTGTAGCCGAGGTTGTGGTCGGCCACAACCTTGCCGCCTTTCTCCGTGAAGGCGACGAGCCGCTCGTGCGCCTTCTTGCCGATGAGCTCCCCGTCGGGGATGAACACGGCGCGGTAGTCCGCCAGTTTGCCGTCGACGACATCTTCCTCGAAGACGACGTCGACGGGGAGTCCGGCGCGCAGGAAGGCCTCGTGCCACGCCGCGTAGTAGCTCTCTTTGCGCCAGGTCTCGCGCAGCTTCGCGGCGAACAGTTCGTTGGTGTGCGAGAGCAGAAAGGCGACGTTTCGCGTGCTGTTCTGGCGCAGATTGGTGAAGACCGGCCCGAGCGGCTGCCACAGGCTTTCCGCGAGATCCCGCACCGCCTCCCAGCGGTCCCGGTTGCCCGGGGCGCGCATCCACTCCGTGTTCCAGTGGCCGATGGCGCCGACGGGGCGGCTCATCGAGTGGAGCAGGCCGAGGCGCAGGATCGACGACGAGGGGCATTCGTCCTTCTCCGAGGCGACCGAGGCCTTCCATAGCACTTGCACGTAGTTGCAGACGCTGTCGTTGCCCGGTTTGGCCATGGCCCGGAGCACCTCGAGTTTGTAGGGCAGCGTCAGGGCGTTCGGCGTGGTGTAGGTCCAGTCCCAGGGGTTCACGCCGTCCGCCGCGTCCCTGAAGGCGGGGTTGCGCGCCGCCGGGTCGTGGAACACAAGGATGTCCTTGCGCGTTTCGTGGATCGTCTTCGCCATCTCGGCGTTCAAGTCCTTCAACCCCTCGCCTTTCAGCCAGAACCAGCGGTAGAACCGCAGCGGCTCGCTGTCGTCGTCGACGACGCCGTCCGCCGCGAGGCCGGGCATGGCGGTGTGCGGGAAGGCGGCGGTGGTGGAGTCGGCGGCGGCAGCGGTGGCGGAGTCGGCGGTGGCAGCGGTGGCGGTGGCGGAGGCGGGGGCAGTGGTGGCGGAGTCGGCGGCGGCAGCGGCGGCGGCGGCGGAGTCGGCGGTGCCGGCGGTGGCGGAGGCGTTGGTGGCGTTGGCGGCGGTGGCGGCGGTGGCGGCGGTGGCGGCGGTGGC
>CAYTFM010000238.1:3282-14575 GCA_964436735.1 uncultured Victivallales bacterium
CCGTGCCGATGGCGAACCCCAGCGCCTCCTTCGCCCTCGCCAGGCCGCGTTCGGAGAAGTCGGGGTTGTTGACCGTCTCGGTGTTGAGGTTGACCAGGCGGTAGCCGGGGTAGGCGGCATAGGTTGCGGCGTAGGTCTTCGCGAGGTTGAGGGAAAACTCGCGGAACCGGGGGTTGTCTGGAAGCGGATAATGGGAACGTCGGCCGTTGGCGTCCTGCCCATGCGTCTCCGGGGGGAAGGCGCCATAGTTGGCCTGCAGGTTGCTGCCGACGAGCATCCCGTATTTCAGCGCAATGTCGAAGATGTGGAAGGGGCTTCCCCCTTGTCCGGCGAGTTTTTTCAGCCGCGCCTCTTCGGGCACCGGTTTTCCGTTGTACTCCCAATCCTGCGGGGTGGCGCGGCCGCCGGCGATTCCCATGGTGTGGCCGTGCTCGGCGTAGTCGCGGAGGTCGGCCTCGTTGTCCGGAAGCCCCCAGGTGAAGTAATTGAGGCGCTCGGGATTCCAGTCCCGGGCGACGCCGACGGGATGGATCTCCTCGACCACCGGTCCGCCACCGCCCGCCTCGAGCTTCGAGCGGATCCGGTACTCGCCCGCCTTGAGCAACCGCGTGTCGACCGGGAAGGCGATGGTCACCGCCGCGCCGCCCGCAAGCTGGTCGATCGTCTTCTCGACCATGGGGAAGTAGGACGCCGCCGGCCTCGCCGGGTCTTCGAGCGTGATGACAAGGCGGAGTTTCTCGAAGAGCTGACCGCTTTTGTTTTCGAGGATGAAGGGGATCGACAGCGGACCTGTGCCGCGGAGAAAGTATTTGGGCGTCAGCCCATAGCGCAGATGACAGCTGCGCAGGAATTGGGACTCCTCTCCGGGAGAGGTGATTGCAGTGGCCCGCGCGTTTCTCAGAAGCACCTTGCGGTCGCTTTCTCCGAGGGCGACGCACCCCTCGGCGAAGTCGCCGGCGCGTGCGCTCAGCACAGGCTTGTCGTTGAGGTATCCCACCAGCAGGTCGCCCGCGGCGGCGAAACCGAGGCGGAACGGGAACGGTCCCATATCCTGCCCCTCGGCGCGGGCGATGGTGAAGCGGAAGCCGTTCTTGCAACGGATGATCTGCAGTACGTCCTGTTTGTGCGGGGGACCGCCGCTGATCCATTCCAGCGCGTAGTGGTTGCCCGCGTCCTGGAAGCGCGCCGCGAGGAAGACGGAGCCCGCCCCGTCCATCTCCTCGACCATCTCGGCGTCGAGCCGCGTGTTGCCCCATGTCATCTCGCCCGCCGCCGCCCAGTTGCCGAGGCCGCCGGTTCCGGAGGCGTCGGACAGTTCGCCGAAGCAGCCGCGCAGGAAGACCCAGCTCGTTCCGGAAACGTACCGCCAGCCGGGCGCCTTGCCGTCGGCGAACGAGGTTTCGATAAGCGTTGTGCCCGTCTTCAGCTCTGGAATCGCTTTCGGGGGGGCGGCGCCGTCGGCGGTTTTCGTCTTTTCAGCCTGCCGCCGGAGATCGATCGCCGCGGGGAGGGCGCCCACCAGGCGCGTCGTGTCGCCTCCCTTGAGGACGGCGACGACCAGCGGGCGCGGGCATACGCAACCGAGTTGCGACTTCTCCGTGACGGGGAGGGAGAGCTCCCAGGAGGTTTTGTTCGAGTCGGGATCGAGGCTGGCGGCGAAATTCGACCTGCCGTCGATGCTGATGGGGGTGCCGCCGCGGGGGTCGACGACACTCAGCGTCACCTCGTCGCAGGAGGCGGAGAGAGTGCCTCTGAAATGGAGGACGTCGCCGAGGGAGATGACGCCGCCCCCCGCCGTTCCCGCAGGTTGTTTGTCCTCGAACGGCGACTGGATGAGGTTATCGACTTTCCCGCTTTCACGGATCGCAAGCAGATGGACCACCGCCTCGGATTGGGCGTCGGGGGCTGTGGCGGTCAGGCGAAGACGGAACGTCCCCGCCGTGTTTCGCTTGTCCAGACCGGGGGCTTTTCTTAGGTCGCAGGTGAAGACGCAGGGGCCGCGGAGGCCTGAGGCGATGTCGCCGCCGCCCTCGGAGGCGTTCTCGACCGACAGCAGTCCCGGAGCGTCGCCGAGTGTGATCTGCAGGTAGGGCTGCGCGGGGTTGAAGGGAAGCTCGCGGACCGCCGCGCCGGTGGTGGAGGTTTTCGACTTCGGCCCGAGTCGGGCGCCACCCTCTGTGACGGGGACGAGGGAACCCCGTGGTTCCGCCGTGGTCGACCATCCCTTCGCCGGATCCGCAGCCGGTTTCGGCATGGCGAAGGTTTCCTCAGGGAGTGACGCCGCCCCTGCGAGAAAGGCGGACAGCACGGTTGACGCGGCATAGGCGATGATGAGTGGTCGGCGGGGCATGGCACCTCCTCGGTTTTGTCATGGATGAAATGTTGATTAAGGGAGGGTGAGGGATGGTTCTGATTCCTTCCACCGTCCACCTGTGTTTTTATACGATCAGCCTAGTGCGCTGCACTTGTGCGAGCGTCGGGCGCTCACATGGACGACGAGCAGGCGTCCTACCATCCTGACGGGTTCGGTATGGTGACCGACAAAAGATTTTTGTCGGCGTTCCACGGGAGGAGATGCCAGGAGCCGTCAAGCGCGGTGTAGGAGGATCCGGTGCCGTGGTAGCGCGCCTGGTTCATTTCGGGGGAGTTGTTTCTGCCTATGGCATAGGCGAAATAGCCGTCGCTGAGGCGGGGGGTGGTTTGGCCGACAATGATGGTCACGCTTGGGTAGGGGACGGCTTCGGCTCTGAGGGGGCGGCGAGAGGTGGCGCTCGGCACCGTCCCGTTCTCCGTGCCGCCCCACCCGAACCATGGGTTGTGCGCGTAGTTCGTCGCAATGTATTTTGCCGGGGAGGTGGAGTAGTCGGTGACCGAATAGGTGTTGGGATTCGCGGGGCAGATCTTTATTGAGCTGGCGCGGTCATACTGGACACGACTCCGTGTGTCAAGATACTCGTTCAGGCGCGAGATCCAGGTGTAGGAGTTGTCCCAGGATTGCATGATGAAGCTGTCATAGTCCCCCGCATAGCTCATGTGCAGCGAATGGAGCTGGCGCTCGTTGCTCGCGCACAAGGAGCGTTTGGCGATTTCCCTCGCGTTCCGAAGCGCCGGCAGGAGCAGCGCCGCCAGGATGGCGATGATGGCGATCACCACTAATAATTCTATGAGGGTGAAGGCGGCCGCCTTCACCCTCATAGAATTATTAATTGTCCGGCTCCGCCGCACATGAGAATAATTGATGCGCATGTGACTACACCTCCTTTAAATATAAACAATCCGTCCGACGCGTTGGCATGCCTGTCGTCTTATCCTAGCAACCATCCCGCCCCCCATCACCACGCCCTCGGAGTGTTTTTCCGGACTTATAGGGGAAAACGGCGGCACTGCTAATTGTTCCGATAGTGCGGGAGTTTGATTGTTAATATATTAGTAATAATTAAAAATATCATGGCGGCGATGATTTGTCAAGGGGGTGGCACGTGATTGTCGAGTGGTCGCCGCCACGCAAGAGCTAATCACGTTGTGGTTTCCCGGGGATGCGCAGGTGGAGGGCGGCGGCGAGGTTCAGCAGGGCGATGAGCGCGCCGATGAGGAAGACGTACTGGTAGCCGAGTTTGTACCAGACGACGCCGCTGGCGAGCGCGATGGTGATCGAGAAGGCGTGGTCCATTGTCACGCCCATGGCGAGTGTGGGCGCGATGTGGGAGGGATGGAGGGCGATCTTCTTCAGATAGGTGGCCCGCGCCATGCCCACCGAGATGAGCAGCATATCGACGACGAAGCAGGTCGCGGCGATGAGGAAGGCCGTCTCGCCGGAGGGGAAGACGGTTTTCGAGAAGCCGTAGCCGAGGCAGACGACAACGAGCGTGACCGCCTCGGAGGCGAGCACGGTGCGCTCGCCGAGATGATCGATCATCCAGCCGAGGAGAGGCTGTAAGAAGATGCCGGCGACGCCGCCGATCGTGAGGAGCGACGCGATGATGTGGGTAGGTTTGTCGAAGACTGTGACCAGCACCCACGGCGCGAAGGTGATGAAGATCTGCTTGCGCGTCCCGTAGAGCACGCTCAGCGCGTAGAACAGACGGTACTCGGGGTACAGCTTCAAATGGAGCGTCTCTTTGTGGGTGGGCACCGGCGTCATCGCCGCGAAGCAGGCGGCTCCGACGACGAGGGACGCGGCGGCGATGACAAAGGAGACGGCGAAGGTGAAGTGCAGGTATTTGAACCCAAGGAAGACGATGAAGCTTCCGGCGATCGAGGCGAAGGTCCGCATCCCGTTGAACTGTCCGAGCCGCCGTCCTTCCTGCCCCTCCCGCGCCAGCTCCATGCCGATGCTGGACTGCAGGGCGATGAAGATGTGCTGTCCGAGGCTGAGGATGAACAGCCAGGCGAGCATGACCGTGAATGACGGCGTGAGGAAGGCGATCAGCAGCAAGCCGGCCACTTGGAGCAGCATCGCGAGGGCTGCGAGGCGTCGTCCGGGAATGAACCAGAGCAGGGCGGTCACGAAGGCGACGGCGAAGCCCGGCAGTTCCCGCGGCAGTTCGAGCGCGCTGCGCTGGAGGCCGCTGATGTTGAAGGTCTCGCTCAGGTACTTGTTGAAGGTGGACTCGATGATGTTGCCCGAAAAGCCGACGATCGACACGGCGGCGAGGAACAGCCAGATGTCGCGGTGGACGCCGGAGAAACGGTCGGTTGTGTGGCGCAGGAAGCTCATGGCGGAAATTGAAATTCAAAGTTGTCGGTGTTCTGAAAGTTCAAATCCGAAATCCGAATTTCGAATGAGAAAGACAAAACAGTTCAACTGCGTTTCCCGCTGTTTCGGATTTCGTGCTTCGATTTTCGGATTTCGGCGCCGCGGTGTTCTCATCGTTCCGCCAGGGCGAGGCGGAGTCCGAGGGAGGCGAACACGCCGGCCGTCAGCCAGGCGAAGTACTTGGCGATGCCAGGCCTTTTCAGAATAATGTCTCCAAGGCTCCCGGAGAGGTAGCCTATCGCGCTGAAGATGACCACCGCCTGCAGCATGAAAAGCAGCCCCAGCAGGAGCATCTGCGCGGCGGGATTGTTCGAGCTTTTCGAAACGAACTGCGGCAGGAACGCCAGGAAGAAAAGGGCCACTTTCGGATTGATGACGTTCATGAGGAAGCCTCTGCGGAACAGCACCCAGCCGCTTTGCGTGTCCATGGCCTTCTGCGACGAGAGGTCGACACGTTCCTTCAGTGTCTTGTAGGCGAGGTACAGCAGATAGGCCGCTCCGGCGTATTTGAGCAGTGTGAAGGCGGTGGTGGACGAGTACAGCAGGGCCGAGATGCCGAGGGCGGCCGCGGTGGTGTGCACGCTGACGCCGCTGCACATGCCCAGCGCCGCGCAGATCGCCGCTCGTCTGCCGCGGGAGATGCCCTGGGCCACCACGAAGGTGTTGTCGGGGCCGGGGGCGATCGTCAAAGCCATCGACGCGCCAAGGAAGCAAAGCAGTGTCGCGGTTGTCATGGTCGGGTGTGGCGGCGGATGGCGCGCCCGTGATGCAAGCTGATCGGGTGAGACGGGCCTTGGTGTTCGGTGTTCGGTGTTCGGGGAAAAGCCTGAACCCTGAACCCTGAACCCTGAATTCGCCGCGGCGAATCTCCGCTTTGCTCCGACCCTGAACCCATGGGAGTCCTGCGTTTCGAGCTAAAGCTTCCCGATGATCTGGATGAAGACGCGGCGGACGCGGTCGCGGTTGTCGTGGTTGATGACGACGACCTGCTGCCAGGTGCCGAGGAGGGGTTCGCCCTCGTGCAGGGGGAGGGTGAGCGATGGCCCCATCAGCGAGGCGCGGATGTGCGAGAAGCCGTTGTCGTCGCCCCAGGTCTTGGAATGGCGGCTCTCCCAGTTGCGCGGGACGAGGTCGTCAAGCTTCTCCTTGAAGTCGTCGGAGAGGGCCGGCTCATACTCGGTCGTGGTGACCGAGGCGGTCGATCCGATGGCGAAGACGTTGATGATTCCCTCGCTCAGGCCGGACTCGGCGACAACCCTTTTCACAAGGCTCGTGATATCGGTCATCCCGGAGAAGCCTTCGACCTCCACTTCGAATTCTTTCCCATGGATTGGCATGGCAGCACCTTTAGACATGTCCTTTGCGTGTTCGCGGCGGAGCTATAACCTACCCTCTGAGCACATCGCCTTCAACCTTCCGCCTTCTGCTCGGCCGCCGGTGGCGGCTCTTCTTTTTTCTTCGGGAGGTTGATCTTGATGTGCAACTCGCGGAGCTGCTTCTCGGTGACCTCGGAGGGCGCGTTCATCATGAGGTCCTGAGCCTGTTGGTTGAAGGGGAAGGCGATGACCTCGCGGATGTTGGGCTCGTCGGCCAGCAGCATGACCATGCGGTCGATGCCCGGGGCGATGCCGCCGTGCGGCGGGGCGCCGTAGCGGAAGGCGTTGAGCATGCCGCCGAACTTGGTCTCGACGACCTCCTTGCCGTAGCCGGCGATCTCGAAGGCCTTGTACATCACGTCGGGGCGGTGGTTGCGGATGGCGCCGCTGGACAGCTCGACGCCGTTGCAGACGATGTCGTACTGGTAGGCGTTGATCTCGAGCGGGTTCTTCTCAAGCAAAGCCTGCATGCCGCCTTGGGGCATCGAAAACGGGTTGTGGCTGAAGGCGACCTGTCCGGTCTCGTCGTCGATCTCGTACATCGGGAAGTCGACGATCCAGCAGAACTTGAAGACGTCCTTCTCAAGGAGGTCGAGGCGGTTGGCCAGCTCCATGCGGACCTGCGCGCCGACCTCGCAGACCTTCTGCTCCTTGTCGGCGAGGAAGAACATCACGTCGCCGTCCTTGATGGCACCGACCTGCTTCAGGGCGTCGAGCTCGCCGCGGCTGAGGAACTTGACGATCGGGCTCTTCTCCTGTCCGGCCTCCCAGACGATGTAGGCGAGCCCCTTGGCCCCGAGCGACTGCGAGAAGGCGACCATGTCGTCGAAGAACTTGCGCGGCTGGCCGGCGATGCCGCGTGCGACCATGGCGCGGACCACGCCGCCGTTCTTGAGGGCGCCGGCGAAGGCGTTGAAGCCGCTGGTGCGGAAGATGTCCGAGACGTCCATCATTTCGATGGGGTTGCGCAGATCGGGTTTGTCGCAGCCGAAGCGCAGCATGGCGTCGCGGTAGGTGATCCGCGGGAACGGCACTTGGGCGATCTTCTTGGTGCCGAATTTCCCGAAGATGTGGGCGAGCAGCTCCTCGAGGTTGCGGAAGATGTCCTCCTGGGTCACGAAGCTCATCTCGATGTCGAGCTGGTAGAACTCGCCGGGCGAGCGGTCGGCGCGGGCGTCCTCGTCGCGGAAGCAGGGGGCGACTTGGAAATATCGGTCGAAGCCGGCGACCATCAGGAGCTGTTTGAACTGCTGCGGGGCCTGGGGCAGGGCGTAGAACTTGCCCGGATGGATGCGGCTCGGGACGAGGTAGTCGCGGGCGCCCTCCGGGGAGCTGCTCGTCAGGATCGGCGTCTGGAACTCCGTGAAGCCCATCTCGACCATCTTACGGCGGATCTCGGAGACGACCGAGGAGCGCAGGAGGATGTTCTTGCGCAGCCGCTCGCGGCGCAGATCGAGGAAGCGGTACTTGAGGCGCAGGGCCTCGGGAGCGGGATCCTCCTTGGCGATCTGGAAGGGGATGACCTCCGCCTCGCCGAGGACTTCCATCTCCTCGGCGACGATCTCGATCTCGCCGGTGGCGAGCTTCGGGTTGATCGTCTCCTGCATGCGGCCGATGACCATCCCGGCGAACCGGATCACGGTCTCGACACGCCAGTGCTCAAGCGACTTGTAGAAGTCGCGCTTGGGGTCGATGACGATCTGCGTCAGGCCTTCGCGGTCGCGCAGGTCGATGAAGATGATGCCGCCGTGGTCGCGCACGCTGTGGATCCAGCCCGACAGGCTGACCTTCGTCCCGATGTCCTCTTTGCGCAGCTGTCCGCAGCTGTGCGTCCGGTATCTGTGCGTCTCCATTGGCAACTCCATCCATCTACTGTGTTTGTGGGGTTCAGCGTCCTGCGGCTCCACTCGCCGTCGCGCGTTCAAACTCGAAAGAAACAAGGTTTCAGGTTGCAGGTTTCAGGAAGAATCTCCTTCTGAAACCTGACACCCGAAACCTGAAACCAGTTACATGGGTTTGGTCATTGGGGAGGGTTCAGGGTTCAGGAAAGACTCCCGAACACCGAACACTGAGCACATGTCCACCCCATTTTGTGTCGTGCTACTTTGTGAACAGCATCTCGGCGTAGGTCGGGAGGGGCCAGAGGGCGTCGGGAATGATCGTCTCCAGTTCGTCCGCCGCCATGCGCAGGGTGCCCATCGCGGGGATGACGATGTCGCGGTACGCCTCGGCCTTGCCATGCGCGTCGTTTTTGGCGGACGCCTTTGCCAGGGCTTTGTCGAGGCCGGTGATGCCCTTGTCGATGGCGTCCATCAGGCGGGTGGCGTCGGCCAGCAGTCTGCGTTGGGTCGCCGCCGAGACGTTGACCAGCTCGGCGGAGGCGACGGCGTCCGACAGTTCGCTGACGAAGCGGACGGCGGCCGGCAGGATCTGCCGTCTGGCCATCTGCAGCGCGCACCTGCCCTCGATGTTGATGTTTTTCGCATAGGCCTCAAGCAGGATCTCCTGCCTGGCGTGCAGTTCCTTCTTGCTGAGGACTTTGTGTTTGGCAAGGACGTCCTCCGCATCCTTCTCCGTGATGCTGAGGAGGCTGTCGACGCAGTTCTTGATGTTTGGCAGGCCGCGTTTGGCGGCCTCCTGGTGCCATTCCTTCGAGTAGTTGTCGCCGTTGAAGATGACCCGCTTGTGCTGTTTGGCATAGCCTTGGAGCAGCTTCTGTATTTTGGCGTTCAACTCTTTCCCCGAGGCGCCCTCGAGGGCGTCGGCGATCTCGCGGAGGGTCTCGGCGACGATGGTGTTCAGAACGAAATTGGCGCCGGAGGGGGACTGCGATGAGCCGACCATGCGGAACTCGAACTTGTTGCCGGTGAAGGCGAATGGCGAGGTGCGGTTGCGGTCGGTGCTGTCCTTCGGCAGCGGCGGCAGGGTGTTGACGCCGAGTTTGAGGACGCCGCCCTTCTTCGACTTGCTGACGCCGCCGTTCTCGATCTGCGTGACGATGTCGGCGAGTTGGTCGCCGAGGAAGATCGAGACGATCGCCGGCGGGGCCTCGTTGGCGCCGAGGCGGTGGTCGTTGCCGGGGCTCGCCACGGTGGCCCGCAGGAGCTTGGCGTACTTGTCGACCGCGCGGATCACGGCGAAGAGGAAGACGATGAACTGGATGTTGTCGTGAGGATTGTCGCCGGGGTTGAGCAGGTTGATGCCATCGTCGGTGCACATGGCCCAGTTGTTGTGCTTGCCCGAGCCGTTGACGCCGGCAAAGGGCTTCTCGTGCAGGAGGCAGGCCAGGCCGTGGCGGCGGGCGACCTTCTGGAGCGTCTCCATCGTGAGCTGGTTGTGGTCGGTGGCGACGTTGACGAGGCCGAAGACGGGGGCGATCTCGTACTGTGCGGGGGCGACCTCGTTGTGCTGCGTTTTGGCGGCGACGCCGAGCTGCCAGAGCTGGCTGTTGAGATCGTTCATGAAGGTGGCGATGCGCTCGTGGAGGCTGCCGAAGTACTGGTCCTCAAGCTCCTGCCCTTTGGGTGACGGCGCGCCGAAGAGGGTGCGCCCTGCGAGCTGGAGGTCGAGGCGTTCCTTGAAAAGCTCCTCCTCGATCAGGAAGTATTCCTGCTCGCTGCCGAGGGTGGCGATCACGCGGGAACTTTTGGTGTTGCCGAGGACCTTGAGGACGCGGAGGGCTTGTTTATTCAGGGCTTCCATGGAGCGCAGAAGCGGTGTCTTCTTGTCGAGGGCCTCGCCGTGATAGGAGCAGAAAAAGCTCGGAATGAAGAGCGTGGTGTTCGCTCCGTCGCTCTTGATGAAGACCGGCGAGGTGCAGTCCCAGGGGGTGTAGCCGCGGACCTCGAAGGTGGCGCGGAGACCGCCGGACGGGAAGCTGGAGGCGTCAGGCTCGCCCTGACGCAGTTCCTTGCCGCTGAACTCCATGAAGATGCGCCCGTCGGAGGTCGGGGAGATGAAGGAGTCGTGCTTCTCGGCGGTGATGCCGGTCATCGGCTGGAACCAGTGGCAGAAGTGGGTCGCCCCCTTTTCGATCGCCCAGTCCTTCATGGCGTTCGCCACAATGTCGGCGATCGAGGGGTCGAGTTCGCTCCCCTCGTCGATGGTGCGCTTCAGCGATTTGTAGACGTTCTTCGGCAGGCGCTCCCGCATCAGGGCGTCGTTGAAGACGCTCGATCCGTACACCTCGGGAATGGCGCGGAGTGCCTCGTTCTGGCATTCGCAGTCACAGCCGCAGTCACATGTGTTCATAGTCGTTTCTCCTCCTAAAAAATTATATGCCGTACAGAATCCTCAAAACCGTCTTCAACCATACTCATAATCCTCTATAGAGGAGGATCAAGATTGATATCAGCATGCAATTCCCACGCAAAGACATTTCCCACTCAGCAGAAGTCTGAGCCTCTTTTCATGGGATGCGCCGCCGTAGACCCCCGTCGCTTGGCAGCAATGCCGACACAAGGGGGCGGGGAGCTGTAAACTACCGTCGATTTCGGCAAAATCAATCGAATGGACGGTATAACTATTGACAGAAAACGGAGATTATGCTATGCTATGGGATGGCGTGCTTAGTCGTGTAAGCATGCTCCCCGTTCTCATCCTGTTTTGTCTGCAACATCCTATGGCAAGGAGCCGCCCATGCGCAATGAACCGATCAACGCAGTCCCGCCACTGACGAGATCTTACCGGCGGAACGTCTGGAGTTGTCTCGCCGCCTCGTCGCTGATCGCTACCGCCGCGGTTTGCGCGGAGGAGGTGGTGAGGACCGTGCCTCCTCTTCCCGCCGGGGCGCACCCTGTGTGGGACATGGGGAAGGCCTGGAAGATCTCCTCGGAAAGGCGGGAGAGCATCTGCGTGAATGGTCTCTGGCGTTTCCGCTCGGCCGCCGACATGGAGCCGGCGTCGCGCGTCTTTTCCGACGACTGCGAGAAGGAGCCGTCGGCGTGGGCGAAGTCGGGCGATTTGAAGTGCGCCGTGGTGAAAGACGCCGCCGTGCGCAAGTCCGGAGCCGCCTCGACCCGTTTTGACATCGACATCGCTCCGAGGGTCAACTTTTTCCACATCACGAGGCAGGTCGAGGTCAAGCCTTCCAAGAACTATGAATTGAAGGCGTGGGTCAAGACGGAGTTGGAAGCGGGGCATGCCGCGTTGGAGGTTCAGG
>CAYTFM010000239.1:0-14541 GCA_964436735.1 uncultured Victivallales bacterium
GATAATAGAGATCTTGCCGGAACGAGCCTTTGGGGATTTCCGCCGCGAGGTCGCTGTTGGTGGCGGCGAGCACGCGGACATCGGTCTTCAGCGATTCCGTTCCGCCTAACGGCTCATAGGTTTTCTCTTGCAGCACACGCAGCAAACGGACTTGCAATGCCGGGCTGATCTCGCCGATCTCATCGAGGAGTATCGTCCCCCCTTTGGCCAGGAAGAACCGTCCGGGCTTGTCCTTGTCCGCCCCCGTGAACGCCCCCTTCTTGTAGCCGAACAGCTCCGACTCGAGCAGCGTGTCGGGCAGCGCGCCGCAGTTGACCGCCACGAACGGCTTGCTCTTCCGTCCGCTCATCCCGTGGATCGCGCGCGCCAGAAGCTCCTTGCCCGTGCCGGTCTCCCCTTGGATGAGAACCGTGCTGTCGCTCGCGGCGACCAGCGGGAGGACGTCGAACACCCGGCGCATGGCCGCGCTGCGGCTCACCAGATCGCCAATCTGAAAGCGCCCCTCGATCTCCTTGCGAAGCTCCTCGACGAGGCTCAGGTCGCGGAACGTCTCCGCCCCGCCGATGATACGGCGTTTCTCGTCTCGTAGAATGGCGGTCGACACGCTGATGGGGATTCGCCGACCACTGGCGTCGACGATGAAGGCGGATCTGTTGATGATGGGCTTGCCCGTCTCGAGTGTGCGCCGCAGCGCGCAGTCCGCCTCGCACATGCTGGCGCGGAAGACCTCGGAGCACGGCTTGCCCATGGCTTCCCGACGGGAAATGCCCGTGATCTCCTCGGCGGCGCGGTTGAACGACGTGATGCGCCATTTTCCGTCGACGGTGAACACCCCGTCGGAGATGCTCTCCAAAATCGTTTCTGTCGCGAAGGTCTTGCTCACGGGAACCCACTCCAGCGGCGCGCGGGCGCGGCGATAAAAAAACGGGCGGCCGCCTCCAGTCCGAGGCGGCCGCCCGGGTGTCTCTCAATAGGTGGACTCTTTCAGTTCGAAATATCTCTGCTCATGGAGGCAGGCCGGGCATTTCGCCGGGGCGGAGTCGCCCTCGTGGACGTAGCCGCAATTCCGGCATTTCCACCGAGTGGAGATGTCCTTCTTGAACACCTTTCCGCTCTCGATGTTGGCGATCAGGCGGCGGTAGCGGGCCTCGTGCTCGACCTCCACTTTGGCGATCATCCTGAACGCGGCGGCGACCGGGACGAACCCCTCCTCCTCGGCGACCTTGGCGAATCCGGGATAGAGCGTCGTGTGCTCCTCGTTCTCCCCCTCGGCCGCGGCTTTGAGGTTCTCAAGCGTGGGGGCGATCACGCCCGCCGGATAGACGGCGGTGATCTCGACGGCCCCGCCTTCCAGGAATTTGAAGAAGCGTTTGGCGTGCTCCTTCTCGTTGTCGGCGGTCTCCTGGAAGATGCCTGCGATCTGCTCGTAGCCGTCCTTTGACGCCTGCGACGCGAAGTAGCTGTAGCGGTTGCGGGCCTGGGATTCTCCGGCGAACGCCTTCAGCAGATTCTGCTCGGTCTTGCTTCCCTTGATGCTTGACATGGTCCACCTCCCGTGTTTTCGATTCTGACACATACGATACTCCCCCTGCAGGCGTGATGCCACGCCGGGCGGCACCCTCACCATCGGCAGTAAGGGATTGTTGGGAAAAAGTTAACTGTGCGTGCTTTTCATTGGTCAAAACCCCGCCTTTCGAGGTGTTGCAAGACTTCTCGAGGAGGGAAAAAGCATCAAAGATGTCAATCTGGGGCATAGCCGTTCGGATAGTCGACGACTATTTTCTGCGCCTTGCCTTTGAAGGTGGCCACACCTTCCCCCTTGAACTTCCAGACGCCTTTGAGCCATGGGGCGCTCCCCTCGAAATGCGAGCAGTCGCCTTCCTTCTCCTCCGCCAGCTCGTTCGGCTTGGCTTTCAGGTGGACAGTCTTGGTCAAACTCCCGGAGGGGGTCACGTCGATCCCGATCTGCTTGTCGGGAACCCGCACCGCCTTCTCCGTGTCCGTTCCGCCTCCGACGAACCAGAGTTTCAGGGTCTCGCCTTCGAGTTTCACCTCGACATGGCCGTTCTCGTATGAGCCAAGGGCGTTGAGACATCCGCCGTGGGCCGACTTGTGCTTCGCCTCGGGCGCCTCCTCCTTCTTTCCCTTGTCTTCCTCCGCCAAGGTCACACACGCTACGACGGCGAAGACCGCGGCGAGAATCCACTGCGCTCCCACTATCCTATTGATGCGCATACTCACTTCCTTCTTTTTAGCTGTTATCATCCTCAGTTCAAAGCCTTCTTCAACGTCTCAAGATTGCTTTCCATGATCTTGAGATACGCGTCGGGATCGTCCGGGCCGGTCACGGCCGGATCGAGCGTGTGCACCGTGGCGCCAGTCTCCTTGGCGATCGTTTCGGCGGCCCTTGACGAATACTGCGGCTCGGCGAACAACGCCCTCACCCTTTTCTCCTTTATCGTCTTGATGACATCGGCCAACTCCCCTGCGCTGGGATCCGAGCCGGGCTCGCGCTCGATCACGGCGGCGACGCGCAAGTCGAACTCCGTGGCGAAATAGGGGAACGCCTCATGGAACGTGACGATGTCCCGTGTGGCGACGCTCTTGAGTCCGTCCCGCATCTTCGTCCGCAGCGCCTCCAGCCTCGCCGTGTAGTCGGCGGCGTTTTTTCGATACTGGGCGGCATGCGGCGGGTCGGCCTTCGCCAGCCCCTCGGCGATGTTCCCCACCTGTCTGATGTGTGACGACACGCTGACCCACACATGGGGATTCTCTCCCTCATCGCCATCCCCTTTGAGAAGTTCGATTCCCTCGCTTGCCTGGATGATCTTCGTCTTGGGAAATTGCGTGATCACCTTGTCGAGGAAGGATTCCATCCCCGCGCCGTTGACCACAAACACGTCCGCCCGGGACACGGCTTTCATGTCCTCGGCGGTCAACTGGTAATCGTGCAGGCACCCCGTCTGGGGCTTGGTTAGATTCGCCACCTCGACGCCAGGCGCGCCTTTCACGACGTTCAGCGTGGCGATGTACATGGGGTAGAAAGACGCCACGACACGCACCGTCTTCTGATCCGATTCGCCGCACCTGCCGCACAACGCGGCGGCGGCAAGGACGGCGCATGCCACGACCTTCACATTTCTTCTCATGAGACTATTCCTTCCTCTCATCTTGCTTGTCATGGCTTTTTGTTGAGGATGAGCTTGTCAAGCAGATCCCTGGCGGCGCTGGGCGGCGGCGCGTCGATCTCACCTCTATGCTTGTTGAGGAACTCGCGCTCGCGGTCGGTGACGCCTTTTTCCGGCACAACCTTCTTCGGCGTGAGGAATACGATGATCTCCGACGTCCTCGAAACATCGATCTCGTGGCGGAAGGCGTAGCCGACGAGGGGAATGTACCCAAGCACGGGCACGCGCTCGTCGGCCTTGGTCACGGAGTCCTTGCGCAGCCCCGAAAGCGAGAACAGCTCGCCGTCCTTGAGCACCACATTCGCCGTCGTGGTCCGCGTGTTGACGATCGGCTCGCCGGTGCCAGTCCAGCCGATGAGGCTGTTGACCGCCGCGTTGATCGCGAGCGTCATCGTCTCCGTGCCGATGGTCGGCAGGATCGTGAGCGACACGCCCGTCGACGTCTGCTTGCTTAGCGGGGTATCGGGCGACGAGTATGTTTTGTAGGGGATGTTGTCAAGCGAGGCGATCGTCGCCGACTGCCCGTTGAGCGCGACGACGGTCGGGCTTGAGAGCACCTTGGCGTGTCCGCTCTTCGACAGGTAGTTGATGAAGTTCGCCATCGCCTTGGGACGCATGCCTTGGATGATGATGCTCTGCGCGGCGTACTGCGCCAGCGACTTCGGGTCGAGGTTCATGTTCGAGTTGTTTGAGCCCTGCTGAAAGTCGAGCTGCATGTCGACGTTCTCCGGCAGTCCCTCCTTCCAGGCCTCAAGGGCGAGGCCGAAATTGAAGTCGGCGTCGTTCTCGATCTCGACGATTTGCGCCTCGATCCGCACCTGTTCGGGCGGCACGTCGAGGAGGTTCACATACTCCATTGTCGCCTCAATGACGCTGGGGTCGTCCTTGTAGTAGATCATGTTGACGACATTGTCGGCGTAGGTGACGGCGTCTTTGCTCTGCAGGACGTTCTGGATGATCTGCGCGATCTCCGACGCCAGGCGGTGCTTCAACTTGAAGGCGCCGTCGACTGTGCCGTCCTCGTTGTAGCTCAATCCCGGATGATCCAAATGCGGGATTGCCTCGTCGAGAAAAGCGAACTGGAAGTCGGGCGCGGTCACCACCAGGCACTCATCCAGCGTCTCGGTGTCGACGGTCTGCTCGACCTTGCCCCCCTCCTTCTCCACCGCCGTGCGGATGAACGGGCCCAGTTCGGCGACAATCCCCTTGGTCTTGAGGCAGTAGACCTTCACCGCGTAGTCCGTATCCTTCTTTGAATCGATGATCTTGACCACCGATCCCGCCGCGGGCGTGGACGGCACGGCGTGGTAGTAGAGCTTGCCGCTCTTATAGGCGTCAGCGGTTCCATTGGGAATCGCCTGCGCTCCGACGTTCCTCGTCGGGTCGATCTGGATCTGGGTCTGCAGCCGCGCCGGGGGTGGTGGTGTCGCTGTCTCGACGATGTTCTGGCCAAATGTTGTCAGCGGCACTATCCCAATGATGGCGATGGCGCATATGGAGAATGGTTTTGTCATATTTGTCGTAAATCCTTGCGGTAGAATTTGTTTGCGCCTCAAATGCGATGATCGAGGCGTGTTGGGTGGTTGATGTCTTGCGTGCCGCCGCCATAAGCGGGTCGGGAGTCCATGCGTCAAATGAGTCTGGGTGAGCCGCAAAGTAAAGTCTTTCGGCAGCGCCCGTTGTCGTGCGGATGTTGTAAAACTTAGGTGGAGTGCGTGGGGGGAGCCCGCGCCTGGGGAGATCCGCTCAAAATGGCGGGAGAAGTGAAGATGGTTGCGCAGTCTATGCGCACCGTAAGGAACGTGTAAACGGCAGGCTCCGCGGATGAATCAGTTGCGAGAAATGAGGTTCCCGCGAGTTGGCAAAGTTGGCACTGCTCAGCATGTCGCGAGCCGTGTTCGTCGTCATAATCGCAGTGCGCCTTGTGCCATGCGGCAAGCGACAGCGCGCCGAGGAGCAGCGACACGATCAGCAGGTTGTGGAAAGGACGCCTCATGTCTTCAAAATGGGTTCTGGTTCCCGTGCCTCAACATCGGAGGCACTTGATTTATGATAATGATTTATCAATATTAACCTGTCACCAGCGCGATTCAAGTCCGCGGCCGGGTGAACGATACAAACATTCGCCATTCTTAAGGAGTCGCCACATGGGTGAACCGGCCAAGGGAAGAAGAAAGACGCGTCAGCGCGACGCCATCGCCCGAGTTGTGCGTCAGGCCGACCGTCCGCTTGGCATGGAAGAGATCCTCGTCGAGGCCTCGAGGGAGGTGGAAGGATTGGGTATCGCCACCGTCTACCGCGCCATCAAACTGCTTACCGAAAGCGGGGAAGTCGTCTCCGTCGACGTCCCCGGTGTGGGCGCGCTGTGCGAGTCCTCGGGGAAAAGCCACCACCACCATTTTCATTGCGGCGGATGCGGCAAGACGTTCGACCTGCACTCCTGCCCCTTCAAAGAGCGTCCTTCTTTGCCGAAAGGGTTTTCACACGAAACTCACTCAATCACCATCTTCGGCAAATGCGACAAGTGCGGGCACACTGCTTTTCGATGAAGAAATATCATGAGAGAGGAGTATCTTATTGAGCTGGAGAGAGAAACTATGACACCCCGTTAAATGTCGTATACTCGTCATGTGTCGACAGGTGCGAAGTGGTCGCAGGAGGGCTCCATGCTCGGCAGACATCACCGTCGGTACTTCATGCTCCCGCTTCTCGCCTCCCTTCTCGCCGTCGTTTCCTCTGTCAGTGCTGACGAGCCCTCCGCATCCCGCACGCTTGTCGCCGCGCTTCCCCCCGACTTCCCACCCACCTACTTCCGTGATCCCGGCACGGGAAAGGCGGCGGGACTGGCGGTTGACGTGATGGACGAGCTGGCCCGACGGGCGGGGGTGAAAGTTGAATACCATTTCGCCAAAGCGTGGGACGAGATCGAGGACGAGCTTCTCGACGGCAAGGCGGACATCATCCCTTTCAGAAACATCAACGAGAAGACAGCCCGGAAGTTCATCTTCACCAAGGCGCTTGACACCACCGCGGTGTGCTACATCCAGCGGGCCACCGATCAAGAGCACAAGGAGCCACTGCCCGGCATGAGGCTGGGAGTCATCAAAGGGAGCACGGCGCATGAGGCGGTCAAGGAAAGGCGGGACATCGCCATCGTCACCTATGAGAGCCTGTACTCCCTGTTGATGGAGCTGCTGACCGGCAGGGTTGACATGATATTGACGTCCGCCCCCAACATCATGCGCACCGCGGAAGAGGCAGGCCTTGATGATCGTTTGCGAGTGGTGCGACCATCATTCAGCGAGAGTGTCCGCGGCATCGCCCTCCGCCGTGGCGAGGAGGAACTGCGCGACCGACTGGACAAGGCGCTGGACTCCTTCGTCAACACGCCGGAGGCGAGGGCGATCTACACCCGTTGGCTTGGCAAGCCGAAGCCCTGGTGGAATACGAGGCGTGTGGTCGCCGTGTGTGCCAGTCTGATCGTCGTTATGCTCATGGGGGTGGCCGTGTGGCATTACTCCCTTATGCGCCGCATGAACCGCGAACTGGAGCGGCGGGTGGCGGAGCGCACCGCCGAACTTCTTGCGGCGAACCATGAGATGGAGACCTTCACCTATTCCGTCTCCCACGACCTCCGCTCTCCGTTGCGCGGGGTAAATGGCTGGGTGACGGCGCTTCGCGAGGACTGCCATGAGCAGCTTGACGACAAGGCGAAAAATTATATAGAACGTGCCTGCGCCGAGGCGCGTCACTTGGGAAATCTGATCGACGCCCTGCTGCAACTCTCAAGGGTCTCGCGCGGTGAGATGCGCAAGGAGCAGGTCGACCTCTCGGCCATGGCCGCAGTCATTCTGGATCGGCTTCGGAGTGCGGACGATGGACGAAAGGTGGAGGTTGCGGTCCAACCCGGGCTGAAGGCGTTGGGCGATCCCAATCTTGTGGAGATCGTCCTTGCCAACCTCCTCGGCAATGCGTGGAAATACACTGGCAGGCGCGAGGTTGGCCGAATCGAATTCGGCGAGGTCGAGATCGACGGGCGGCGGACGCTGTTCGTCAGAGACAATGGCGCGGGATTCGACATGGCGTACGCCCAAAAGCTCTTCGGCCCCTTCCAGCGCTTGCACAAGACGTCAGAGTTCCCCGGCACGGGCATCGGCCTGGCGATCGTCCAGCGCATCGTCCTGCGGCATGGCGGCCGGATCTGGGCCGAGGCGAAAGTCGACGAGGGTGCGGTGTTTTACCTCACCTTGAGCGCATAGGCCAAACTGTCTCCGTCTTTTAGGTATCTCTCCCGCTCGAACCGCGCCTATGCGGCAACCTCCGCATCGATCCAAATTTTGCGCACCACACAAGGCGGTTCAATTTTTGCGCAGCAGTGAAATCTACGCATTATACGTGAACACAAGTAGTTATGACAGTTGGCATGCCTGTTGCTTACTTCTTGGTTATCCAGAGGGACAAGCCCCTGGCGCGTGGTGACGCTATTTCACAGGATCAATCGAGAAAGGGACATGGCAATGAGAAAAGGAAGTGGCTTCAATCTATTCGCCGGGATTTTCCTGGGGGTCGCGCTCACGTTGACCGGCATCGACTCGCAGGCGGCTGCGGGGAAGGGTAAAGGTGGCGGAGGCAAAGGCGGTGGTGGGCAAGGCGGCGGTGGGCAAGGCGGCGGCGGGCAAGGCGGCGGCGGCACCTGCGCGACGGGGTTCGTCGACGCGGACGGAGATGGCGTCTGCGACAACGGTGGAGGAACCGGAGGAGGTGTTGGCGGTGGGGGCGGGAAGAAGAGGGGCGCCGCGGCGAGTTCGACGGATAGTGTGTGTGGCGGTGGCGGACAAGGAACTGGTCAGGGAGGTGGAACCTGCGGAGGAGGAGGAAAAGTACAAGGGAAAGCCGGCGCGGCGATGACCACGCTGCTCAATTCGCTTCCCGTCGAGGAAGTCACCCAAGATGAGACCGACGGCCTGAAGCGGATGCGCGAGGAGGAGAAGCTGGCGCAGGACATCTATATCGCGTTGACGACTTCGGGCAATCCGCTCACATTCAAAAATATTGCGAAGGCCGAGACGACGCATTTCGCCGCGGTCAAGCTCTTGCTCGACCGTTACGCCGTCGTCGATCCCGCGCAGGCGGAGTCCGGGAAATTCACCGACCCCGAGCTGCAGGCCGCCTATGACGCCTTGATCGTGGCCGGACAGTCCTCCGTGGCCGCAGCCCTCGCCGCGGGGCTTGAGATCGAGGAGATCGACATCGCCGATCTTGCCAGCCGGCTTGAGAAGAGCGACAACAAAGACATACGGACGCTCTACCAGAATCTGATGCGGGGCTCACGCAACCATCTGCGCGCCTTCAACAAGGTCTTGCTGCGAAAGGGTGGGGCGTACGAGCCAAAGCATTTGACGAAAGAGGCCTTTGATGCGATTATAGCCTCGCCGCAGGAGAAAGGTCTTGTGGACGCGGACGGGAAGTCCGTCAGAGTGCGTTGAAGCTGGACATGATGCTCTCGTCCGTCGAGAGCGGGAAGTTAAGGACCTCTATGATGCCACGGCGTCTTTCCGTCTACTGGGCTCCCTGCCTGTGCGGAGGCGCCATGGCGTTTTTCGTTGTCGTTTGGGGGGTGATGGACATCAGATCCTCCCGCCGGGAGGCCTTCGACGAGGCGCGGCGCTCGGCTGAGACGATATCCATGGCGCTGCGCGGCGGGTTGCAGACCGAGATACGGCGCGGAGCCGGCCGACGGGTCCGACTGCAGGAGATTATTGACTCCGTCGTCACTGTCGGCGACATCCGGATGGTCAGGATAGACGCGGGGACGTGGAGTTTGAAGGCAATCCGTAAAGGAGAGAAGATCAACGCTGACGAGTACTCGCCCGTGGGTGCCTCGGATGAAGGCTTCACCCTGTCGGGCGACAGGTTCCTGCTGTGGAAAAGCCTCGCGCTTGCCAACTGCCCGCGACAGCCTGACAAGGAAGCCGCCTGCCCTGCCGACGCGTCCGAACAGCGCCTCCTTTATTTCACGGGAGAAGGGCAGAGACTTCTCATTGGCATATCGGCGGACAACTATCACGCGCGGCTCCAGGAGGCGACGTGGCGGACCGTGTTGACTCTCGCGACCGCGCTGTTCGCCATCGTCGTTCTTTCGACGGCCTGGGGGGTGTCGATCAAAAGCCGAAGCCTCAAGGCGGAGCTCGCCTTGTCGAAGGCCAATTCGGAACGGCTTGAGGAATTGGGGCTGGCCGCCGCGGGGATCGCGCATGAGACGAAAAACCCCTTGGGACTCATCAGGGGGCTCGCCCAGAAGATACAGCAGGACCAGACGGTCCAGACACGCACGCGCGACGCGGCGGAGCAAATTCTCGACGAGGTCGACACCGCGGTCGAACGGATCGCGGGGTTCCTCAGCTATGCGAAGCCTCGCCCACTTTCGCCGTCCGCCCTGCCCGCGCAGGCGTTTGTGGAAAAAATCACCTCATTGATGGCGTCCGACTTCACCGCGCGGAATATTCGCTTCATTACGCAGCGCGATGATATCCGCATCAAGGCCGATGAGGACGCCTTGACGCAGATCGTCGTCAATCTTCTCCTCAACAGTCTTGCGGCATCTTCTACAGAAAGTGGAGAGGTCAGCCTCACGCTCAAGACGAGCCAGAGGCAGGAGGCGTCACTGACCGTCGCCGACAAGGGTGCCGGGATACCGGCCTCGATTTTCAAGGACATATTCAAGCCGTATGTGAGCGGAAGGCATGACGGATTCGGGCTCGGACTCGCCATAACCAAGCGACTGGTCGACGAGGCGGGGTGGCGGATTGATGTTGTCTCCGCCGAAGGGAGCGGGACCACCGTCACGATCTCGGGCATGCGGATCGCCGAGAGGGAGGCGGCATGAGATCCTCCCCCCTTGCCCTTGTGGTCGAGGACGATCACCGCCACGCTGCCCTGTATGAGTCGGTGCTGCGCGGCGCGGGCTTCGAGGTGCGCCTGGCGCCGACCGCGGAGGCCGCCCTTCTTCTTGTTGGCGAGTATCCCTTCGACCTCGTGGTGAGCGACGTGAAGATGCCTGGCGCCGACGGGTTGACGCTGCTTCGTGAGGTGAAAGCGGTGAAAGCCGAGATGCCGTTTCTTCTTGTGACGGCCTTTCCCAATGTGCGGGACGCCGTCGCCGCCCTCAAGCTGGGGGCCGTCGACTATCTTGAGAAACCCGTCGATCTTGACGAGTTGGCCGCCGCGGCGTTGGATGCGGCGGGGTGCCTCACTGATACAGGTGCTGCGCCCTCGCCGGTCGGCAAAGATGCGCTGGCGGGCGTGATCGCGGAAAGCCCGCTGACCCGTAAGGTGTTCGAGGACGCGCTGCGCGCGGCTCCCAGTTGTTCGACGATTCTCGTGACCGGGGAGAGTGGCACTGGCAAAGAGGTGCTCGCCCGCTTCATCCACGAGAACAGTCCCCGGGCCGGGAAAAATTACGTGGCGGTGAACTGCGGAGCGATTCCGGCGAACCTTATCGCCAGCGAATTGTTCGGGCATGAGAAAGGGGCCTTCACGGGGGCCCAGGCGAGACGGTCGGGGAGGTTCAGGGAGGCGGATGGGGGGACGCTCTTCCTCGACGAGATCGGCGAGCTTCCACTTGAGCTGCAGCCGGTGCTGTTGCGCGTCATTGAGACGGGGATGGTGACGCCGGTCGGCGCGGACCGCGAGGAACCCTCGGACTTCCGCCTCATCGCTGCCACCAACAAAAACCTCGCGGCGGCGGTTGAGTCCGGCCGTTTCCGTTCAGATCTTTTCTATCGTCTCAATGTCATCGCGTTCGAGATGCCTCCGTTGCGGGCGCGTCCCGAGGATATCATGCCCCTGTGCAGGCATTTCATGACCTCGCGGCGGCAGCAACTCGGCTCGAAACGCCTCTCGCCCGCCGCGGCGAGAATGCTGCGAAACCACGATTGGCCAGGCAACGTCCGCGAACTCTTCAACATCCTTGAGCGGGCGATGGTGCTGTCCAAGTCCGACGCCATGCTCCCCGAGCATCTTCCCGCTCATGTGCGGACGCGCGCCGCCACGCTGGACGACGACGAGTCCCTTAGGGAGGACAAAGTGGACAGCCGCGTCAGGACGTTGGAGCAGGCCGAGTTTGACACGATCCGTGAAGCCCTGGCAAGGGCGGAGGGCAACCGCACCAAGGCGGCGGAGTTGCTTGGCATCAGCAGAAGGTCGCTCCTCTACAAACTTCGGCTCATGAGAAACGATAATCCGTGACAAAACGGACTATTCCACAATCTTGATAGCGACATCTTCCCTTCGTCGAAGGCAGAACCACGCCTCCGCTCCTTGGCATGACAATTGCTGCGCCACCCTAAACGGTGATGTTTTCTCAATTCTGCAAGGAGGTAGGAAATGCAGTATGGAAAGGTGTTGTTGTTGGCCGCGCTTTGTTCTTTGGCAGGAGTGTTCACTTCAAGCGCGTTGGCGCAGCAGACAGTCACGCTCACCATGGCGGTCAACGAAAGTTCATGGGGCGGCACCTCGCCGGAAGTCGGCGTGCATACGGTCAACGCCGGAGAACCGATCGCCATCACCGCGACCCCGGCGGCCGGTTATCAGTTTAGCCAATGGAATGGTGGCGGCAATGTGGTGATCACCGACGAAACCAAAGCCAGCACCACGGCCACCCTCAGCAAGAACGCCACCGTCACGGCCGTGTTCAACGCCTCATCGGGAACCACCGCGGAGTTGACCATGGCCGTCAACGATGTCCTGTGGGGTAGCACGAATCCCACCGTAGGCGTCCACACCGTCAATGTGGGAGAGGCGGTCGCCATTGCCGCGACACCCGCCACTGGGTATGTGTTCAGCATGTGGACAGGGGGGGGCAACGTCATCATCGCCAACGAGACTCTCGCCAGCACCACGGCCACCCTCAGCAAGAACGCCACTGTCACGGCCGTGTTCGCCGCCGCGCCGCAGGAGGTCCAACTAACCATCGCGGTCGCTCCCGACAGCGCGGGAACCACCACACCCGAGGTGGGCACGCACGCCTACAATGCGGGTGACAAGGTCGCCATCATCGCGAAGGCGTCAAGCGGCTACGGTTTCTACGAGTGGACAGCTTCCGGCGGCGTTACCGTGCAGAACTCGACCTCGTCCACGACGACGGCGACGCTTTCGGGCGACGGCGCGGTCACTGCGGTCTTCATGCCCGACAGCCTTGTGGATCTTGTCATCGGATTGGTGAACATCAAAACAACGAATTCGGCATTAGGCAAGGACAGGATCATCCTCAACAAGGGTGTCGTGCCGACCGGTTTCCCCGCGCTCACGGCGGAAAGCGTGGTGACCATGGTGGTTGGCGGGTGCTTCTTCCGCTGCTCTAACTTTACCGTTGACGCCGCGAAAGGGCTATATGTGAGCAAGCTCAAGCAGGCGGACGGAAGCACGGTCCACTTGAAGATCGACACCGTGAAAAAGATTTGGAGCTTCAGCGCCACCGGCGCGAGCGCATTCAACTCGCTAACGTTCAATTTCAATCCCACGACGTGCAAGACGGAAGTCCTCATTTACATGAATGTCGGATCGGTCAACTACGGGAAAGTCTTCAGCGTTGACGAAAACACGACGTGGAAATGGAAGAACGGCGAAGATTTGACGGAGGCTATGAATATCGAGAAGGCGTCTGGGAAATACAAAACCAACACGAATATCGACCCCCTTGGCAAGAAGGACAACTTCAACATCCCGCTCTCCACGATCGGGGGCTTCACGCCTGTCAAATCGATGTTCAACGGCGTCGACGTCTCGGTGCGAATCGGTAATCTCTCCTACGACTCAGTCTTCACCCTTGTGCAGCCCAATGTGGACAAAGAGCTCTACAAAGGAGCGGCCGACACTGGCGTTGGTCTGGTCAAGATGACGCTGAAACAGGACGGCCTCGTGTATCTGCTCACGTTGAACATTTGCAAGGCCGACTGCTCGGTTGTCAGAGGGCCGGACATCAATGTCAGGGTGACTATCGGATCCATCTTCAACAAGAGCTTCAAGATCTCCGCCATCCAAACGACGGATTTGAAGTACAAGGCTCCATAGTTTTTCAGGCATATAATTTCACGGGTGACCATGAAAGCCAGGCGGTGAAATTAATTATCTGAAAAACTATAGGCAAGGTCGTGCTGCGGATTTTCGAGGAATAGAAAGAGGTGACTATTCGGCGCGCCCCATGCGTATGTTGGAGGGCGAGGCTTGCCGAGTCGCAAACTTGGTCCGTTTGGGAAAATTTCCTATGCGTCACGCTCCGCCAGACGGCGCAGCTCCGGGAGGGCCGCCCGTAACGCGTTGCCCCTGTGGCTGATGGCGTTTTTGGCCTCCGACGGAAGTTCGGCGAAAGACAGCTCGTGCCCTTCGGGGACGAAAACCGGGTCGTAGCCGAAACCAGAGGAGCCTCTTGGGGTGTCGATGATCCGTCCCTTGATCTCGCCGCGGAACGTCTTGACCACTCCCGTGCCCTCGGCGATGGCGATCGCGCAGACGAAGCGAGCCCGTCGGTTCGCCACACCCTTCAGTTCCCCGAGCAACTTCCTGACGCGGTCGGCGTCGGTGGCGTCGGGACCCGCATAGCGCGCCGAGAGAACGCCAGGGCGCCACTCCAAAGCCTCAACCTCAAGTCCCGAGTCGTCGGCGAACGCCGGAATGCCGGTCTTGGCGAAGGCCGCGCACGCCTTCAAGGCGGCGTTCTCTTCGAACGTGGAACCAGTCTCCTCCACGTCGTCAAGACCGCCCACCGCGTCGGGTGAGACGACCTCAATGCCCAACGGCCCGACGATTGACCTCAATTCGGCAAGTTTCTTCTTGTTGCCACTGGCCACCAGCAAACGCATATCTCATCTCCCAAGGCGGTTTGCCCGCACCACAAGCGGTTGTTGGCCGAAGGCCCGCCTTGTTATGTTTGATTATGGAGTATAAATCAATGGTGATAAAGACATTGAACCATAGAAGCTCAATTGATGAACATACTCATAAAGCGTTTTGGTGGATTGTGCAAGGGTGTCATCTCGGGTTTTGACCGCTCGTCTTCAAGGGGATGATCCGCTCTTTGCTGTTTTGCGCGATGGATTCATTCATGGTATGGTAACCGCGTTATTGAAAGTTGAATGGTGGGCGTTGAAAGTTGCGGCCGCGTAAGCCAAGGAAATTCAACGTTACCAAGTGTCAGGTGTCAGGTGTCAGAGAATCCCCCCAGAAACCTGAAACCCGAACACTGAAACCACGTTGCAGGCGAAGCTCGCCTAACTCGATCATTAAGGGAAATTGTTATTGTTGTTCTTTGCCCCAAGGGGGCTACGTCTCATAGCCCAGGGTTGCGCGAATGCGC
>CAYTFM010000240.1:0-3224 GCA_964436735.1 uncultured Victivallales bacterium
GGACTTATCTGAAACGTTTCATTTGAGGTTTCTTCTATCAAGTTTCAAGTTTCAAGTTTCATTGCAACGCGTTCTCCAGCACCCACGTGGCGAAGGTCTTGGGATCATCGGGGCCATGGGGGTGGTGTTTGCAGCCGGGCTTGCGGTAGAGCTTGATCTTCCCGCCGAGGGCCTCGACGCGCGCGGCGAGGATCTTGGTGTTCTCCTCCCATGGCACGACCTCGTCGGCGTCGCCAAAGGAGTGGACCAGCGGGATGCCGGCCTTGACCAGCGGGGCGACGTTGTCGACAGGGTTTTTGGACCACGCCAGAGCCTCGGCCTCGGTGGCGAAATGGTAGCACTTCATAAGCTCTTTCCAGCAGTCAGCCTGTCCCTGGCAGCTGTCTTTCCGCATGCCGCCGGGCCAACTTTTGAAGTCGCAGACCGGGTTGTCGGCGTAGACCATGCCCACCTTGTCGGTGTTGTCGGCGGCCCAGTTGTAGACATAGAGTCCGCCGCGGCTGAGCCCCTCGAGCACCGGACGCTTGTGGAAGCGGTATTTCCCGGTCATCTCCTCGTAGAAGGCGTTGAAACGCAGCATGGCGTCAGGGCATCCGAAGGTGTTGCCGACGCTCATGAAGCCGACCCACCATCCGCGCTCGAGCATTTCCACGTTGAAGGCCGGAAAGGCGCCGAAGAACTCCGCCCGCCACACCCAGCGCCGCCCCGGCGCGGGATGGCGAGGCTCCACGACGATGACCTCGTTCTCCCCGAACTTGAAATCATAACGGGTGTGCCCGAAGAAGGTGTTCTTGGGAAACGCCGGGATCTTTTCTTCCATGAAGTAGTATCCTTTGTTTGAGGTTAGGCGGCTGTGCCGCACCTTTGTGAATAATGAATCGTGAGTGGTGGATGGTGGTAGCTGCAACTATTCACGCTTCACCATTAACCATTCACTTTGAATTTTCCATTAGTAGCTGTAGCCGAGGGGCCAGGTGGCGAAGCCGCCGCTTTGAGGACCTTTGAACACCGTGGCGTCCGCCGCGCCCCAGCTGTCCACATGGCCGTCCGGGAACCAGGCGTTGGCGCGCCTGCCGTTGTGCCGCAGATGAAGCGCCCCCGCGGCGCCGTTGTAGCCCCAGGACAGGCCGCCGTCCAAATACCAGACCCCCCATTGAACCTGTCCCGCCAAGGACGCTCCCGCAGGATCCGTCACATAGGACATGGTGTCCACCATGTAGGGCATGACCGACGGACTGTACAGCGTGGAGAGCCGCGCCAGCCCCTTGATGGCACTGTCGGACGGCACGATCTCGCCGGGATAGTAGCCGGAACTGTAGAGGCAGCGCACCCCGTATGAGAATAGCGAGCAGATGGGGTATCCATCAGTGGGGAAAGCAGTTCCCGCTGTTTTATACGATGACGGGGGCGGCAGGGACGGGCACATGTAGACCTGCCCCAGGGGGATTTTCGCCATGCCACCTCCCCAGCCGGGATAGTACACCCCCGCCTTGGGAGCGTAGCCGGTCTCCATCATGAAGATGGGCAAGGAGTTGTACGGCGTCGCGTTCGTACATTCCCCGCCGATCACCCAGTCGTTGAAGTCGGTGGCATATCCCATCAGCGCCAAACCGCATTGCTTCTGGTTGCTGTGGCAGACCGCTGACTGCGCTAACCCCTTCGCCGACTTCAGCGCCGGCAGCAGCATGCTCGCCAGAATGGCGATGATCGCGATCACCACCAGCAGTTCGATGAGGGTGAAGCCTCTCCGCTGTGGCGCCTTGTCGCTTTTGAATCTCATCTTCCAACCTCCCCTCTGTTAATTCCATTCCCATTCAAATTGATCGCCACGAAAGAACGCAAAGAAACGCAAAGTGGAATAAATAGTTATTGAATATTAAAGGGATATAACTTTTGTGTTCTCTGAGTTCTTTTGCGGCAATTGTGTCAACTTGATTTTTTATTGGTATTAGTTTACGAAAAGCTCGTTGGGTGAGACTATTCTCGACGTGAAGCTTTCGGAATGCATGGGAACTCCGTAGCGCAGGGCTTTCACGATGGCTTTCGCGGCGGCCTGCCCCGTCTCCTTGTCCATGGTGAGATTGATTCCGACGACGTTGACGTTCGGATAGCTTGCCAGCAAATCCCTCAGCGAGTGGCCAATGTGGTCGACGAGCAGATGCACCTTGCTCCCGTTGGGATGTTTTTCGATCGTCCGGAAAAGGATCTCCAGGCGGTTGGCGCCTCCGTGCGAGACGATCGCCGTGATCTCGTTGGCGTCGAGTATCTTTTGAAGACTCTCTGGTATTTCCTCGATTTTCACGAGATTCCATTTCGGATTCTTTGCGACTCCGGCTTTGGTCAAGGCGAGGCAATGCCCTTCATACGAGCGGGAGCCGAGTTCGCCGCAAAACGCTATGTTCGTATGCCCCGCCGCGAGCAGATGGGCCGTCCTGATCCTTCCAATCTCTTTGAAGTCTAAATAAAAGCAGTTCTTGGGCAGCGCGGGCTCATCGTTTTTCTCGTACGTGAGGACGTTCACGGCGATGGGGATGGCGGATGACGCCATCACGCGGGATATCTTTGTGAACATCGATTGATCGGGCATATACCAAATGCAGGCGTCGATTTTGTAGTGCGTGAAGATGTCAAGCGCCTGCTCCGGTTTCTTGAGTTGTATCAGACGGACCATGCACCGATAGCCCTCGAGAACCTCCAGAATGCAGCGCATGACCTCGTGCGAGCGCAGGAAGGTCACCGCGGCGCCGTCGCCGACGACAATCCCGATATTCGGCGCAGGCGCGAACGCGCTGATGAAATTTCCTTTGCGGGGCACGCACAGCACGCGTCCCTCCGCAATCAGTCCTTTGAGGGCCTTCTTCACCGTCCCAAGGCTCACGCCGATCTCCTCGCACAGCGCGCGCTCCGGCGGCAGGCTGCTTTCTCCGGCGGCCGTCAGCTTGGCGATCTTGCCGAGGAGTTGTCCCCGCGCGTACAGGTGCGGAGGCGTCTTCTTGTCCTGTACGGGCATACGCCGACCTCGTTATTACTGATACAAAAATCATTATATCAGGAAACGCTTGCTTTGTCAACGCCATCAAGGCAGTCGTTTTGGGAAATTGTTTGTGTGTCCTGGACTTCATCCCCAACGGGGATATCCATGCTGAGGAAATACAATGTGACGCCGCCATTACTGTCAGGGCTCAGTTCACGGCGTCTGAACAGAGCCACGAGTGTGAACGGGT
>CAYTFM010000240.1:3234-14516 GCA_964436735.1 uncultured Victivallales bacterium
GACCTCGTGCTTGTCGAGGTTGTCTTTGCGGTTGTTCTCCGGCACGCGGTAGTCGATGCGGGTGAACAGTGCGGCGAAGCCGTAGTAGTCATCCATCGTCCAGCGGTCGAACGGGTGGTTGTGGCAGCGGCGGGACCACCTAACTCGAACCTACCATTCCATAGCTTAGAGGTGATATGTTACACAGTGATATAATAATAAAAGATTCAAAAAATGAAAAAGAGATGCCTCCGGGGCAGCGCGGCCCCTTGACAGGCGGGCGAATCTGTACTATGATAAAATATAACAGATTGCGGGGCGGGCGATGAAAGAGGGTCAAAGCGGCGGCAAGGCGTGCGTGGTGGCGATCAAGGCGCTGCGACGGTTGTTCCTTGGGGAGTTCCGCGATGGCGGCTGGCTGCCCTCAGGACGCGACATGGCCAGGCGGCTCGACGTGAGCCACATGACCTACTGCAAAGCCCTGAACCGCATGGTCAAAGAGGGGTTCGTCCGCAGCTTTCCCAAAAAGGGGCATTACGTCACGCCCGAGCATCTGCGCTGCCGCAAGGTCGGGTTGATCTTCTGGGAGGGGGAGAGTTCTCCATTTCTGGGGATCCAGGACGCCGTCGCCATTCTTCGCGTTTTGAGCGAACGCCGCTTCAACGCCCAGATCATCCAGGGCTGTTCGCTCGATCAACTGCACGACACCGCTCTGGCCCACGGGGTCGAGGGGCTGCTGTGGCTGTATCCGTCTTTGAAGGCCGTGGCGCACATCGGCGAGATCGACGCCTACGGCGAGCTGCCGTTAGTGGTGGTGCACGGCACTCATCGCAGCTTTGGAGAGATGCCGAACAAGGGGGGCGTGACGTACGATACAAAACAGATCTATGCGGAACGAGCCAAACTCATGCTGTCACGCGGGCATCGCCACGTCGCCTATGTCGGCGGCGACTACGAGGCCGCTCAAAAACTAGGGCTGGTGGCCGCGCTCAAAAAGGGCGGGGTTAATATGCCTCCCGAGCTGTGCATCAAGGATCTCCTTGAGGCGCCGGGAAGGCTGGGTAGACTCTTGGTGACCCACGGTGTCACCGGATTGCTTTCGGAGGGGGCGGGGGACCGGGTGGATCGTCTTTTCACGGAGCTGTCGGAGCTTCCGGATTCGGCGCGTCCTGAAGTCCTGGCCAGCCGGTTCCCGCTCCTGCCGTCACTGTTCCAGCGTTACCCGAAGGTCAGACCAGTTCCGGCGACGGAGCTGATGGACGACCTTGGCGAGGTCGCCGCGCGGATGCTGCTCGACCACCTGCTCGACGGCAAGCCTCTCTCACAAGTCAAAGTCGGTATCAGATTTCAACAACAAGCAACTTTGCCGACAAAATTGCTTTAATTGGGAAGAACGCGCAATGCCACAGGCTCCCACCAGCACCGTCCGTGATATGTACGATGATCCCTCGCAGCCAGTCGAGCGGAGAGTCGAAGCCCTTCTGAGCCAGATGACGATCGAGGAGAAGGCCGGACAGCTCAACCAACTCTACTCGGATACGAAAGGCGAGAAGCTCTCCGGTTTCTTCCCGGACATCCGCGCCGGCAGGATCAGCTCCTTCATTTGGGGCATGGTCTCGCCATCCGCGCGCAGAAGCTCATTGACAACAGCCGCCGCATGGCGGAACCAGCTGCAGCGCGTTGCAGTGGAGGAGTCGCGCCTCGGCATACCCATACTGTTCGGCATGGACATCATCCATGGAGCCAGCACCGTCTTTCCCAGCGCGATCGGGCTGGCCTGCGCGTTCGACCCGCCGCTCTTCGAGCGCGCCCAGGCGTTCGCCGCCCGCGAGGCCAGGGCCGATGGAGTCGACTGGGTGTTCGCGCCGATGTGCGACGTGGCGCGCGATCCGCGCTGGGGCCGCGTCGTCGAAACCTGCGGCGAGGATCCCTATCTGGCGGCGCGTTGCAACGCGGCGCAGGTCAGGGGCTTCCAAGGCGACGACATCTCCGCCGTCGACAAAGTCGCCGCCTGCCTCAAGCACTATGTCGGCTACAGCGCCGTCACCGGCGGCCGCGACAAGAACGGAACCGACCTCGACGAGTGGAACCTGCAGAACACGCATCTGCCACCCTTCCGCGCCGGTGTGGACGCCGGCGCCGTGTCCATCATGAGCGCCTTCAACGAGATCGACGGCATCCCGGCCGTGGCCAGTCGCCATGCCTTGGACGAGATCCTCCGTGGCCAATTGAAGTTCAAGGGCTTCGTCGTCAGCGACTGGGGAGCCGTCAGTCAATTGATCAAATGGGGGTTCGCCAAAGACCGGGCGGACGCCGCGCGGCTCGCCCTCCCGGCGGGCAACGACATGGACATGTACTCGAAGGCGTACGTCAAGCATCTGCCGTCCTTGGTGAGGGCGGGCAAGGTTTCCCAGGAGGTCGTCGACGAGGCGGTGCGCCGCGTGCTGCGCGTCAAATTCATGCTCGGACTCTTCGAGCGGCCCTACACCGACGAGGCGGCGAGCGCGCCCGCGCAACTGCGACCCGACGCGGTCGCGGCGGCCCGCGAATGCGCCGCGAAATCAGCCGTGCTCCTCAAGAACGAGGGAGGCGTGTTGCCCATCGCGGCGGGCGTCAGGAACATCGCGCTGATCGGGCCGCTGGGCGACGATTCCATGGAAATGCTCGGTTCCTGGAACGGCTACGGCGAATGGGGAGTCTCCCTTGCGGCCGGACTGAAGGATCGATTCTCCCACGCCTCGATCACCGTGGTCAAAGGATGCGAGATCAGTACCACGCCCCGCATAAAAACACTGCAGGACGGCAGCGTTGTCCCAGATGACAGCGCCCCGCCTGTCACCGGCGGGCTCGAGATCGACGCGGCCGTCGCGGCGGCGAAAGACGCCGACCTGGTGATCATGGCGCTGGGCGAGCCGCGCGGCTGGACGGGCGAAGGTGGTTCGCGCATGTCTTTGTCACTGAGCGGAAACCAGCAGGAGCTTTTTGACGCCGTCGCGGCGGCGGGCAGGCCGATGGTGTCGATCATCTTCAGCGGCCGTCCGCTCGTGCTGCCCGCGGTCTGGAAGGAGTCCGCGGCCGTCATCTACGCCTGGCAGCCGGGCTGTCAGGCGGGCCCGGGGCTGGCCGACCTCCTCTCAGGTGATGTCGCGCCCACCGCGCGGCTCAGCATGTCGGTTCCCTACGACGTGGGACAAGTTCCGATCTACTACAACCACTACCGCACAGGGCTGCCGAACAACGACGCGCTGGTGTTCCGCGACTCAGGCGTCAAGGGCGCGAAGTTCTGGTTCGGCTACGGGCTCACCTACACCACCTTCGAGTACGGCGAGGTCAGCATCGTCCCGGCGACGAACGACAAACCGGCCGAGGCCGTGGCGATCATCACCAACATCGGGACGCGCGAGGGAGAGGAGCTTGTTCAACTCTATATCAGCCAGTGCTACTGCAACGAGGGCGTGCGTCCCTTGCAGGAGCTCCGCGGCTTCAAACGCGTCGCGCTGAAACCAGGAGAGAAGGCGACCGTCCGCTTCCCGCTCACCGACGAGACGCTGGGCTATTACGACCGCGCGGGGGCGTTCAAGGTCGACGAAAGCGAATACCACGTGTGGATCGCGCCGCACGCGCACACGGGAACGCCCGCGGCGCATACGACCGATCCGATTCCGAAAACGGCGGATCCCCGCGACGCGGACGCGCCGGCCTCCGGCAGTGACCGCGGCGCGTGGCGCATCGTCAGCTTCAGCTTCGACAGCCCCTACGACAACAATGGCGAGGCCGGCGTGGAGAAGCTCCTCGACGACAACCCCGGCACCTACTGGCACACCTACCACGCCGACAAGAAGGTCAGTGCTCCGCCGCATGAGGTCGTCTTCGACATGGGCCGCGAGATCACAGTGGCCGCACTGACGATGACTCCCCGCCTCGCCAGCGAATACTTCGACACCAGTGATGGCATGCCGGACCGCTGCGAGTTCCATCTGAGCCTTGATGGGCAAGAGTGGGCGTTGGCCGCCACAGGCGAATTCCCCGATGTCAAAACGAGCCCGCGCACGCAAGTCGTCACGCTTAAGGCTCCCGTGAAGGCGCGCTACCTGCGCTTTGTGGCGACGCATGTCGTCGACGATGGGGATTGCGTGGTGGTCGCCGCCATCGGCGCCATCGAACACGGCTGTGCAAGCTGACTATAAATGTCTATAAATACGAAGGAGCATGTATGCCAAAACGCCCGATGATCCAGAAAACGGCGACAAGTTTTGCTCTGGTTGCCATGGCCGGTAGCCTTGTCGCAGAGAGCGGATGCGAGGAGCCAGTCTTTGATCAACACAATCAGATGAACGTCGCCGTCCAGAAAATTCTTGACGACGCCGTATCCAAAGGCTACCAGAACAGCGTCCAATGCTGCGTGTACATCAAAGGCAAAAAAGTTGTCGACGCCTGGGCCGGGACCTATGAGAAAGGTGGAAGCCGCAAAATCGACGGGGACACCTTGTTCTCGGTGTATTCAACCGGTAAAGGGATGTTCGCGACGGCCGCCCACCGCCTGATAGAGATGGGCAGGATAAGCCCCGATACGAAGATAGCTGATGTCTGGCCGGAGTTCGGCTGCAATGGAAAGGAGAACATCAAGTTCTGGCACGTGCTCAGCCATCGGTCTGGCCTCCCTGCCACCTTCCCCTATGCGACGTTCGAGGAATACTGTGATTGGGACGCCATGACGAAAACGGCGGCCGATGTCAAACCCCTGGGAGCTCCAGGTGAGAAGACCGGTTATCAGTCGAGATCATACGCATGGCTGATGGGCGAACCAATGAGCCGCGTCATGAAGAAACCGCTTCGGGACGTAATAATGGAGACAGTGTTGATTCCTGCCGGTGTCGAGAAGCTGATCTATTATGGGACTGACGACGAGGCGGAAAAGCGCGTCGCCACCCTCTATCCCGGAGTGCTTCCCCTCTATAAGCCAGGCATGCGGGCTGACCAGACGCCCAGCTATTACGCCATGAACCAGGAAGTCATGCACCGGGCCTGCGTTCCCTCCACGAATTGCGTGGCAAGCGCGCGCGGGCTCGCCAGGTTCTACGCGCGGCTGACCGGGCAGTTGGGCGCCCCGCTGCTTCAGCCTGAAACCATCAAAAAAGCCACCGCCCTCTGCCGCTGGGAGGGCGACCCGCTTCCTGACGATCCTGAGGGGCGCTGGCTTGTGTTCGGCCTTGGCTACGTGCTGTATGGGCCCAAAGACGACCTTGGGCAAGTCTTCGGACAAGGGGGGCTCGGAGGCTCGGAGGCGATTGTCGACGTCAAGAACCAGATCTCCGTCGGCTACACCTGCTCGGACGAAAACCATCCGCACAACCTGCGTCCGGAGATCTACAAGATCATCGGCATGAAAGTCAGGTTCTAAACGGAGAAATTCGATATGATGAGAAAATCCGACTGTTTCGTATCACTACTGCTTGGCGCATGTGTCATAGGAGGTGTAAACGTGATGGGACAAGGGACTTCAACTTCCGCGGACAAGCTCACGACCACGATAGAGGAGCCGTTGTCCGCCAACGGTCGCGTGAAGCTGTTTCTGGCGATCGAGCGCATTCCGGGATTGGATAAGAATGCCGATCTCTTGAAGCAACTGGACGCCGATCTGACCGCGCCGGCCCAGCCCGAGGCCGCCTTGGTTCCCATTGGAGGCGACAAGCTTGTCGTCGGAGGCGTCACCGAAAAATGGCTGCCCGTCCGTCTCGAATACGGCATGTACGAGTTTCAAAGCTCTCCCGCCAAGACGGGCGGCTATTTGGAATACAGCACGAACTACGCCTTCTGTCAGCTTATCGCCTCCGCCGCCTGCAAGGCCGTCCTCTCCTTTGGCAGCGACGACGCCTACAAGATCTATCTGAACGGGCAACTCCTGTCACGCAAAGTCTACCAGCGGGGCGTCGTGGAGGACGCCGACCAGCTACCGCTCGATCTCAAGGCCGGACGCAACGACCTGCTCATCCGCGTCGACAACTATGGCGGCGGCGCCGGACTGATCTGCAAAGTCCTTGGCGCGGACCGCCAGCCGCCGCCGGAACTGAAGGTGCGAATCGAGACCCGCGCCGGCGTCCCCGAGATACGTCCGGACCGCATCCCCGCGATTCCCACGGAGGATGAGACCTTCTTCGGCGCCAGAATACCCCGGACGATGTCGCTGCTCGAGTCGAGCGGCCCCCAGCGGAGGACGCCCGTCAAAATCATGCTCTACGGACAGTCGATCACGGCGCAGAAGCAGTGGGAGTGGATCCTCCGCTCCGAGCTTGCCAAGCGCTATCCCTATGCGAAGATCGAGATCGAGAACCTCTCCATCGGCGGACACATCGCCCCGCGGTTGGCCTTCTCCGCGATCAACGACCTCTATCCGTCTTATCCCGACCTGGTCATCTTCCAAGTCTACTCGGGCGAGCGCGACGGCTCGTTGGAGCGCATCTTCAGTTCCATCAGGCGCCGCACCACCGCCGAGATCATCACCTGGACCGAGCACCCGGACAATTTCGATCCGTCCCGGGACGCGGAGATGGAGGACAACGCCGCCTACCGTCGAATGATGGCCGCCAAATACGGCATCGAGCTCGTCGAGGTGCGCGAGATGTGGAAGAAGTTCCTCCAGACGCACGCCCTCAACCGCAGAGACGTTCTTGCCGATGGCATCCATCCCAACTATCTAGGCGGTTCGCTGTTGGGACATCTGGTGCTTCGGCATTTCCGCTTTATTCCCAATGCGCCGTCATTCTGGGCATCCACGGTCAGGACCTACGAGGCCCTCAAACCGCTTGTCGACAAGGATGGGGAAATCTCGCTCACCGGCGGATGGCGTGCCCTCGAGGGCGGCATCGAGTCCCGCGCGGCGGGTGACTCTTTGAAGATGACATTCACCGGCAACCGCGTCGACATCGTCGTCCCGGCGGTCACGAATAAGGAGAAACTGGGATCCGCCAAAGTGCTGATCGACGGCAAGGCGCCGTCCCAGTTCCCCGAATGCCACGCCTCGACACGGGCGCGCTGCGACTTCGCTCCCGACTCGCGTCCGGGCTTCCGCTACGTCAGGCTTGGCCCCGATCCGGTCGCCGAGGAGTGGGTTCTGAAAATCAGCAAGCTCAGCGACGACCTGAAAACCTTCGACTACGAGTTCGTCGGCTCGAAGAGCGGCTCCGACGGCAGCGGGAGCGCGGACGTCACCCGCGACATCGTCTCGAAGTCCGGCAAGGTCGCCGCATGCGGCGGCTTCAATTTCCACGAGATCGCCGGTTTCGCCAAGGCCACCCGCGGTTCCATGCCGAAGGAGTTCGCCATCGGCTGGAAGGTCTATCTCATGGGCGCCGACAGCTATGCGCCGCGCGGCGGCATGCCGTCCGGTGAAGTCGAAAGCCACACGATCGCCCAGGGCTTGAGCAACACGACCCATGTCCTTGAGGTCATATCCAATGGCGACGGCCCTCTCCCCCTCAAGGAGATCGTTGTCCATTCGCCGCCGCTGAAGTGAACATGAGATCCGAATAAAGGAGCCAGAGGGTGAACGAGAGAGTGCGATTGTTGAGGGAAAAGGCGCTGGTTGTGGAGCCGCCCAGGGCGTATGGACCACGGATCGAGCGTCCCGGCTCCGACGGCGGGCCTGATTTCATGCGGGCGGCACTGGCCGGATTTCGTTGCGACGAGCTTTGCTCGATAGACATCCACCCCGGTGAGCTGATCATCGGGGGACGGGGGCAAGTTGATCCGGCCATCTTTGATCCCTTTTCCGATCCTGCGACGCCGAATCAAGGGCTGCCCGCCGAGTTCCAGCGCATGGTCGACGCAGGGCTGCTGATTACATGCGGCTGTCACTCCCTCGCCGACTATGAGGCGGCCTTGAGCCGCGGCCTCACTGGCGTCGTCGCAGATGTCGAGCGTTCATTGGCCGTTCATGACGATGCCCGCAGTCGCTCCTTCCTTTCGGCCGTCAAGGTGGCCGCTGAAGGGATGCTGGGCTACTGCCGCCGCTGCTCCGTCGCTGCCGAACAGGAGGCTGCCCGGGCCGAGTCGCCGGAGCGGCGGGCCGAGTTGCTGGCCATCGCCGACAACTGCGCTCATGCCCTGACCCGCCTTCCGGAATCCTTCTGGGAGGCTTGCCAGGACGCTTTCTTCGTCTACCACTTCGTGCCCGACTCACCCGGCCGGGTCGACCAGTTCCTTTATCCATACTACAAGCGGGACATCGACAACGGGCGTCTCACCCAGGAGTTCGCCAAAGATTTGCTGTCCTGCCTTTGGATCAAATATTTCGAGCATGTCGGCAAAGACCACCCCCGCGGCGGCGTCACGCACATGGCCGTGGGAGGGACTGCTCCTGACGGCTCTTGCGCCGTCAACGAGCTGTCCCGGCTCTGCCTCGAGGTCACCGGTGAGCTGGGACTGATCAGGCCGCAGGTGGCGCTGCGCTGGAGCCGCCACACCCCACGGGAATTTCTGCGTAGGGGAGTTGAGACTCTTCGGCGGGGAACAGGCTCTCCTGACTTCTGCAACGACGATCGCATCATCCCCGCGCTGATCCGAGTCGGGGTGCCCGAGGTTGACGCCCGGAATTTCTGCCCCTCCGGCTGCCACGAGGTCATGATCTCCGGCAAATCCCATATGGGGGCGCTGATGGGGCAGTTCAACTTGCCCATGACATTGTTGCAGGCCATGGAGGGCGGAGCGACGACCTGGGACGAACTATGGGACGCCTGGCTCCGAATAATGGGCGGACTGGTCGAGAGCATCCATGCGCTGTCGTGCCATCTTGAATCGTGCCGTGCGGAAAGCGTCGGTAATCTGAACTACTCCGTGTTCACTGCGGGCTGCGTGGAGAGCGCCCGGAGCATCGCCCAGGGGGGTGCATCCTACAACTACTGCAATTGGGACGCCTGCGGCTTGGCCAACCTCTCCGACTCCTTCCTGGCAGTCCGGAAACTAATCTTCGAGCGCCGCCGCGTCGGGCTGGGTGAACTCGCCGCCATCTTGCGCGACGACTGGAAAGGTCATGAGCAGCTGCGCCGCGAGGTCGTCGCCTTGCCAGGCTTCGGGAACGGCGATCCCGAGGTTGACGCCCTTGCCGCCTCCATCGTCCGTGAGATTGAACGCCTGTTCAGCCGTCACACGCCGTTCCGGGGCGGACGTTACCTGCTCGGGACGCTCTCCGGCTACGAGAATTCCCATGTGCACTTCGGCTCACGGACGCCTGCGACCCCGGATGGACGTCGCATCGGAGAGACTTTCGCCGCCAGCCTGAGTCCGGTGGCCGGGCGGGACGTGTCAGGACTCACCCCCATGCTCAATTCCATAGCATCGCTGCCTCACGAGCTTCTACCCACCTCCACCACCGTCAACGTGTCCCTCGATTCCGCCGCTCTTGACAGCCCGGATGGGGTGGACAAGGTGACGGACTTGATCGCCGCACATTTCATGTCAGGGGGGCAGCAGCTCCAGATAACCATTGCCGGCCGTGAGGCACTGCGTGACGCGATGGCGCATCCGGAGCTCCACCCCAGTCTGATAGTCCGCGTGGCGGGCTATAGCGCCAAGTTCACATCACTTGACAACGGCACGCAAGAAGAAATACTAAGACGCACTCAAAACCATCTATGAATGAGGGTATCACCATGAAGATCGCTGTCGGGGCCGACCCTTTTGCCTTGGGACTCAAGCGCGCTGCAGTCACACATCTTAAGGGCAGAGGCATGGAGGTGGTCGACGCGGACGAAGGCAAGGATATCCCTTACTACGAGTCGGCCCGCAATGCCTGCCGTCTGATCGAGTCGGGCAAAGTGGACAAGGCGCTACTGTTCTGCGGCACGGGGATGGGAATGTCGATAGCGGCGAACAAGCACGCCGGGATTTATGCGGCCTGCGTGGAGTCGGTTTTCACGGCGAAAATGTGCAAGGCGATCAATGACGCTAACGTTCTATGCATGGGGCAGATGGTGATGGGGGAGTTCATGGCCATGCAGGCCATCGATGCATGGCTGGACACCAGATTTTCCGAGGGGTTGGAACAGCATGCCGAGTTCCTCCATGGGGCGGTGAAGGCGGTCATGGAGATGGACTCCGAGCTGCGCCGCGGGGACGGGAGAGGGTGAAGGGGATGCTGGGGAAGTAGCTGATGATCTCGCTCATCTACGGCCCAAGGACGTGGGGGGCGAGATGGGAATGGGGAGGCTGTGGGTAGCTGATGATCGTCTTCACCCATGGGACAAGCCCATGGGGGCCGAACACCGGAACCAAGCTTCGGCATAACCGGGTAAGTGCAACTTAATGAAAGGGAAGCGTCATGAAAACGAAAAAGAACCGCTCTGCCTTTGCTGTGACTTTCGCTTCCTGCGGCGCACGCCACGAGCGGCGCGCAATGCGATTTACCCTCATCGAGCTTCTCGTGGTCATCGCGATCATCGCGATTCTGGCGGCGATGCTCCTGCCCGCGCTGAAGAGCGCCCGGGATGTGGCGAAATCGGCGGTCTGCGCCAGCAACCAGAAACAATGCGGCTTGGCGCTGATAGGATACGCCAACGACTTCAACGACTGGACGTTCGGCGGCGAGTGTACGAACGTGACGCCGTACAACTCCCTCTCCATCTTCATGATGGAAAACGGTTACGCTCCCAAGGTGGGCGTCTATATCCCCAGCTGGGGATCGGGATTGGGGAAAATACCCCTGGGACAGGTCTACACCTGCCCGTCCTTGCCGCCCCCGGCGTCGTACAAAGTATGGGGAACGACCTTCCCCAGCGATGGATACCCTATGACGTCGACTCAGACATACGGGTTGCGCGTCGTCGTCAGCTCTCTGTACTATCCCGGCGAAGTCGTGCCGGCCGACAGCACCATCAAAGGGCTGGTGCGGCTTTCTTCGCTGTACAATCCGTCGAGTATGCCGTTCATGGTGGACACCATGTCCACGGTGACCGATCCCACGGGGGCGACCGTGGCGGGGCGGACGCAATGGGGCGTATGGTACATGGGCAACGGCGACATCGGGAACGGATGGGGCAACGCGGGATCTTTGCACATGCGCCACAACGGTAGGCGCGCCAACGTCTGGTGTCCCGACGGCCATGTGGCCAACTGGGGGGCATCCGACGTTTCCGGCTTGTATTTCCCCGGTGCCGGCTCGCTGAGCTCTTACCGCATAGGGTACACGTTCTGACCCATTAAACATTTCCTAAAAATGTTCTATCACCACATCATTGGGAAAAATAGTTGTCCTAAGTGTCACGACGGAAATGTCTTAGAATAAAATTTTGAGGACAAAATTTTCTTCG
>CAYTFM010000241.1:0-8542 GCA_964436735.1 uncultured Victivallales bacterium
AGCGTGGCGGCCAACAGCAACGCCGCGCTCGTCACCACCACGCTCAACGGCAATGCCCTCATGCTTATCTTCAAGCCGGCGAACTCCGGTTCATCCCAGATCACCGTCCAAGCGGCGCTCAATGGCAAGACAACCGACGACACGTTCGTGGTGACGGTGAACGCGAAACCACGCTTCGCCCTGGCCGTGAACGGTGGCGAGGGAAGCGGCTCCTATGTCGAGGGGAAGAAAATCGCCGTCAGTGCCGTCGCTCCCGCCGGGAAGGTGTTCAAGGCGTGGACAGGCGACACCGACATTCTTGCCAACGCCATGGCCGCATCGACAGTCGCCACCATGCCGGGCAAGGACGCCTCAGTGACCGCATCCTTCGCTGACACGCCGCCTTCGACCTACACGTTGACCGTCGTGAACGGATCAGGCGGCGGCGCCTACCAGAAGGGCGCGCGCGTGAACGTGGCCGTGATCGCCAATCCACCTCCCGGGAAAGTGTTCGACAAGTGGACCGGCGATACCGGATATATGGATAACGTCCAAGCGCCGACGACAATCGTCACCATGCCCGACAAGAACATCAGCTTGACGGCATCGCTGGTCGACGCGCCGCCATCGACGTACACGCTGACCGTGGTGAATGGCACGGGGAGCGGGGCGTATCAGGAGGGGCAGTTGGTGGCGGTGAGCGCCTCCCCCCCGAAGGGAAAACTATTTGACGCCTGGACCGGCGACACTACCTTTCTGGCCGATCCGGCCCAGCCGTCAACCACGGCGGTCATGCCCGCCAAGAACATAACGCTGGTCGCCTCGCTGAAAGATCCCCCCGCAGGAAAATGGACGCTGACCGTCCTCAACGGGTCCGGCGGCGGTTCCTATGCGGAAAAGGAGGTCGTCCTTGTGACCGCCATTCCTCCCGCAGGCAAGGTGTTCGGAAACTGGATTGGAGATATCGCGCACGTCGCCGACGTCAACGCCAGTCCGACGACCGTGGTGATGCCAGCGGGCAATATCACGCTCTCGCCGGTGTTCACAAACGCTCCCGCCGGCACCTTCTCGCTGTCGGTCTCCAACGGCACCGGCAGTGGCGCGTACGCCGAGGGGGCGTTGATCGTCATTGTCGCAGACGTGCCGTCAGGGAAAATCTTCGACGCCTGGAGCGGCGACACGGCCTACGCCGCGAACCCCAAGGCCCCCGCAACCTCGGTCACGATGCCCGCGCAGAACATCACCCTCGCCGCGCTCTTCGCGGATCCGCCATCTGGTGCCTACACCCTCGCTGTTCACAACGGCTCGGGAGGCGGCGCGTACCAGGCGGGGGAAGTCGTCAAAATCACCGCCATCACGCCAAACGGGAAAATCTTCGACCGGTGGATCGGTGACACCGCCTATGCGGCTGACCTCAAAACCGCGTCGACCACCGTGACAATGCCCGCAAAGGCCATCTCTCTCACCGCCGTCTTCGCCGACGCGCCCAAAGGAAGCTACACGCTCACCGTCATCGACGGCCTGGGCAGCGGGGCGTATGTCGCAGGCGAATCTGTCCAGATATCAGCGCTCACTCCAGCGGGCAAGTTGTTCGCCGCATGGACAGGCGACACCAGCACTATAGCGGACACGGCAGCGTCAACAACCATCCTTTCGATGCCCTCCGCAAACATTTCCATCGCCGCGACGTTTGCGGATCCGCCCCCCGGGACCCACACGCTCACCGTGGTGAATGGCACGGGAAGCGGCGCCTATGGCGAAGGCGAACTTGTCCCGATACGCGCCTCCGTTCCCGCGGAGCGATTCTTCGTCAGATGGTCCGGCGACACGGAGCATGCCGCGGACGCCGCGGCGGCGGAGACGACCATCACCATCCCCGCCACGGACATCACCCTCACCGCCGAACTGAACGAGTTGCTAACTTTTTCAAAGGCGCAACTTTCCGCCGGCACAATGAAAACCGGCAAGGATGTCGTCGTCGTCAGCAACGCGCACCTTCCCTTCTCCGCGATCGACCCCCTCAGCGTCAGCATCGCAGTGGGAATTGATGGCGTTGAGTACGCATGCGACAAAGCCGCTTCCTGGAGCAAGAAAAAGAACAGCTACCAGTACAAAGGAATTGCCGGCACTGACAGCGCGCAAATCAGACTGTCTCTACAATTGGTCAAAGGGGTCTGGAGCGCCAAGGTGGCAAAGGCCTCTTTCGCCTCCTCGCTTGATCCATCTGACGGCGTCAACCTCTATCTTCGGGTTGGCGACACCATCTACGGGCGCCGGCTTCCGATGCAAGGCGTCACAACCTGGAAATCGGATGGCGTGGTGGTGGCGACGCAAGATCCCGCGACGCCCTTCCCCGCCTTCTCGCTCGCCGCGGCCTCACTTTCGGGAAAGATGCTGACCACACGCGCAGGCAAGGATTCGTTATCCTTCACAAACGCCATGATCGAGTTCGAGAGCTATCCGCCGCCGGAGGCCACCTTCACCTTTGACGCCTTCGATCTTTCGCTTGTCAGCGCCGCGGGAAAGTGGCGGATCACCAAGGCCGCGAGTCCTACAACCCGAGCCGGCCTCCGCCTGGAGCCAACCCTGAAAACCTTTTCGCTCAAGGTTTCCAATACCGACTGTTCAAACCTCTTCCCGTATGACGGCATCGATGTCCGGATCACCTCGGGCGCCTATGGCGGTTCGGCAACCATGGGCACAAAATGGCAGACGTCGCTCATCTACAAGAAGAAATGAGGCGCATATTTCAAGTCAACAGCCTTCCGGCGGTTCTGACCTCCTCGTACATCGCCACGATGTTCGTGGGGTTGACATTGGGCTGGAGGACGTGGGACGGGGCGAGGATGAAGCCCTCCGGCCCCAACTGCGCAATCCGCTCCCGGACCTCCTGCCGCACCTGTTCGGGGTGCCGTGGGCTAGGGTCTGCTGGGTGCCGGTTCATTTTACCTTCAACCAAATCCCGCGGGATAAGCCACATAGAGCCGCTGGAAGGTTGAAAAGGTATTACGCGAATGCTAATAAGTTTTGCGGGGACGGAACTGGGACAACGCCGCTAATAAAACGAAAAGGAGAAATCCATGCCAGTAATCAGCAGATTTTTTGGGATCGTGATTTATATGTATTGGCGAGACCATTCACCGGCACATTTCCATGCGAAGTATAAAGATCAAGGGATCACAGTTGAAGTGGAGACAGGCGAGATAAAAGGCCAAATGGGCAAAAAGGCTATCTCACTCATTCAGGAATGGCGCAACTTGCACAAAGAGGAACTAATTCAAGATTGGGAACTTGCCAAAAACAAAAAAGAACTACACCATATTACGCCATTGGAGTAAGGTATGTTTTTACATGTCAAAGAAGCAAAGTATCTACATGACTATGTTGTTTGGCTTCGTTTCAATGACGGGGCTGAAGGTGAAGTGAATCTTGAGAATGAACTTGACGGAGAGTTTTTTTCCCCATTGAGGGATAAGGCTCTCTTCAGCCAGTTGCGCGTTGATGCGGAGTTGGATACTATTGTCTGGCCCAATGGCGCTGACTTGGCTCCAGAATTTCTTTATGAGAATATGAAAGTCCTGGCATAAATGCGGAGACACTGGGGGTAGTCTATTATGTGCGATTACTGGACTGGAATGGGGGGATGACAATTCGTAGCCATAGATCTTGCCATAGAACCGTATAAATTGATGGTGTTATGAATGTTGGATATTACCACTAAAGCTCTCCAGTATGAGCAGTTAAAAAACATTATTGCGCGTTCCAGGCGCATAAAGGGATTCAGGGAAGTTAAGGAAATTTCAACTTTATTGACATTAGACAATGCCGACATTTCAAGAATTAATCAATATAATATCGACCCCAAGGAAACTATATATCTTACTATAGGGTCAAGTAAGAAGATTGATGTAAAAAGTCTTCTCGAGTTAAGAAAAATCCGCCCCAACCACTTAGCGGAGAATGATCAAATTGTGTTCAGAGTCATCCCATAGGCCTTTAAAAACATCCCTATTGTCCTTCTCTCTCTCAAGGAGAAGGACAATAGGGATGTTTTTAAAGGCCTATGGGATGACTCTGTTCAAAAACCTTATTTATTTGAAGACAGGTGCAAGGAGTATCCGACATTGAGGATAGGGTTATTGGACGCTCAGCTCATTGGTGAGCATCTTCCTATGCTCATATACAGCTTTGGCGGTATAGATAAAATCGTCACAGCAGAACTTCGATACCGATGCACAAAATGCACATTTCCTGTTTTCCGCGAGACTCTTGAAAAAGCAGGATATAGCAGATGCTCTTCGGCTATGTTTTCCCATATATCAACGCACAAACTTAAAGACATAGAGGCTGCCTACAAGGGAAAAACACCTTTCCTCATGGATGCCTATGAGTTCAAACCGCCCAAACTACCAGAAGTGCTTGTCGAGATTGGCTACCACAATGATGAACTAAAGATGGGATTTCTTATGGACTGCGATTCGGAAAAGCAGTTGAACGCCCTCAAAGAATTCATCATCGATCTCGCAGGTGGAGAGAATATCATCGATAACATACAAACATAACCGTCGATGTACTATGAGTCAGAATTCATGAGGGGCTGGTCTACGATCTGTTAGTATTGGACATGCCCAGGAACATGACAGTTCTTTATAGCAGTCCCCGGCACCTTTCGGAATTGACCGCGCGGTCTGCCTGTCGATTCAGGAGACATATTGACCAGCCGCTTTCACCTCCTCGTACATCGCCACGATGTTGTCAGGGCTGACGTTGGGCTGGAGCACGTGTGACGGTGCGAGGATGAAGCCTTCTGGTCCTAACTGCGCAATTCGCTCCCGGACCTCCTGCCGCACCTGTTCGGGCGTGCCGTGGGCTAGGGTCTGCTGCGTGTCGATCGCGCCATGGAAACAAAGTTCCTTGCCGAACTCCCGCTTGAGTTTCACCGGATCCATGCCCGCCGCCGACGTTTGTATCGGATTGAGCACCACCACACCCGCCTCGATGAACAACGGCACCATCTCGAAGATGGCGCCGCAGGAATGATGGTACCCCAGCACACCGTGGCGGCGCCCGAGGTCGTAGTGGCGCTTCAGGCTGGGCATGAAGAACTTCGCGATCATTTCGGGACTCATCATCAGCCCGTTCTGCGAGCCGTAGTCGTCGCCGCAGCCGATCAGATCAATCATGCCGGGATATTTTCGGAACATGATCTCGAGACAGCCGACGGTGAACTCCTCGACCTTCGCCACGATCGCCTCGACGATCTCCGGATTCAACGCCATGTCCAGCATGATCCGCTCAAGCCCCCGCATCGCCCATGGCGTGCCGAAGGGACAGATGTAGCTCATGTCGATGACAACGCGGTCCCGCTTCCATGCGGTCACGTCAAAACCGGCGGGCAGCTCAGGAAAGACGACCTCCTCGGATTTCGGCCAATCGTGCCGCTCGATGTCGGCGACCGTCTCGGCCTCGCCGAGGGGATGTCGCGCGATCTCCCAGTATTTCGCGCCGCCCGCCTCCTGCATCTCCCGCCGCACCCCCCATATGTCGATAGAGGCATTCGGATCGCCGGCCTTGTTGCGCTCCTGCCGCTCCGGCATGCGCGGTCCCGTGCCCGTCGCCGACCACAGACTGCTGAAACTGTTGCAGCCGAAATGCCTGCCGACGTCGGCGTCGGCGGCGAGACCGAGGTGCCTCCGCAAATTCACCACCGTCTCCTCCCGGGCGTCGAACGTGTACGGAATCCTCGACGGCTTCCGCCTGTAAATCGCATCCATTAGTTCTTGTCGATTTTCCACAACTATCCCCCGCTTCGCTTGTAAAAATCCGGCGCCGCATGCGAACATCGCATGCATGGTTGGGCAATGCTTTATCCGCGAGCACTACCGTCCGTCCGGATTTTTAATAGTTTTGAATTGTTGGCCCTTTTATAATTCAATCTGATGGCCGTAAAAGAACACAAAGAAACGCAAAGATAAACATTAGTATATGCAAACAGTGAATTTACATCTTTTGTGCTCTCTGCGTTCTTTTGCGGCAATAGTGTCAATTTGACTTAGGATTGATATTCCACCTTCCACCTCACAGCACCGCGTCGGGGCCGACGGGCATGAGTTGATCGGTCGCCTGCACGGCGTCGCCGGACAACACCAGTATTTCGGCCACGGTGACCTTGAAGCCGTTCGGATCGAGAAGCGTGCAGCGGGCGACGACTGACTTCCCGCCATCCAGATGCTCCCGCCAGCTTGCCTCGGGCAACGCGACACGAACCGTGGCGTGCCCACCCGGCGGGCAGGAGACGGGCACGTCGAAGAATGACCGCATCATGGTCATCCACTTGCCGGCATGCTGGAGTTGCACGCGGAGGACGCACTGGGAAAGGTCGATGCTATTGTACTGGTTTTCGAGCTCGAAATTTATATCCTTCTGCCCCTTGCGCCAGGCAAGCCGCTGCGGAAAACGCACCGGACTGTACGCGGCGCGAAGCGCCCAGAAGAATGGTTTTGGCGTCAAATTGCCGCAGACCACGCCCCAGTCGGCGTCCTCGCCATGCCGCATCCATCCCCACGGGTTGCCGTCGACGCCCTCGCTGGCGGAGCAGGAAATCCAGGGGAAGTAGGCGCCGCCGAGGCAGGTCGGCTCGCCCCGCATGAGTCCCCACTCGCGGTCAAGCCTGTCTTGGAAGACCTGGAGGCTGTTGCGGCCGCTGAAGAGCTCCTCGGGCGTGTCGTCGATGATGCCCCCATGGGGAGAATTGAGCAGATCCGGAATCATGTTGTGGATGCCCCACTCGGAGCTGAACCAGACGCCGCTCCATCCACGGGCAAGCGCCTGTTTCCTCGTGCACGTCTCCATGTCCGCCTCCCAGCTCCGGGGATTCACGAGGCGGCCAGTTTCGAGGAATTCTTTGGCGAGCGTGAAACTGTAGTGCGTGTCGGCGATGTCGCCCACGCGGACCTCGAAGATCCCCTTGATCTTGTTGGCCGGTCCGGGAGGCGGGAACATCGTCGGGCGGCTCGGATCGAGCGTCTTGCAGAACTGGTGGTAGATCCGCAAATGGTTCCATCCATCGTCGGCCACCTCGGCCCGCTCCGGCATGTTCTCGTTGCCGACGCTCCATACCATGATCGACGGGTGATGGCGGTCGCGGCGGATGCCACCCTCGATGCGCATGAGCGCGGGGCCGACCCATTCCGGATCGTGGATGTAGTTGGTGCCCCAGTCTATCGGCAGCTCCTGCATAAGGTAGATCCCCATCTCGTCGCACAGATCCGCCAGATCGCGTGGTCCGAGGAAGTGCGTGCGGATGGCGTTCACGTTCGCCTTCTTCATGAGGCTTAGACAGCGGCGCAGCCACTCCCGCGGCGTGTGCATGCCATGCTCGGGATGGAAGGTGAGATGGTTGACCCCCCTGAACTTGATGAAGGAGCCGTTAAGCTTCGGGCCGGTCGAGCTCAGGTCGAAGCGACGGAATCCCGTGCGGTAGGTGACGACTTGATCCACTTGTCCTCCGACGCGGAGCGTAATGCGCACGGCATAGAGATTGGGATACTCGTCGTTCCACAGCTTCGGCTTGCGCGCAGTCAGTTTGACCGCGGCGGAAACACGACCCGAAGGCGGTGCGGACACCGCGCGCTCCGCCGTGTCGACAACGCCTCCCAAATCATCGAGCAGTTCGACCTTGACGACCGCCTTCGCCGCCGGACCGTGGCTCCGGATGGTAATCGCGCCTTCAAGTGAGCCTTTGTCGAGCTTCTCGTTGAGCGAGCTGATCAACTGGTAGTCCTCGATCATGACAGGCTCGACCGCGAAAAGACAGGCAGTCTGCGCGAGCCCCGCGAACTCGAGGGCGTGCCGCACCATGTCCATCTTCAGGAACTTGTGCTTGCGTAAAAGCCGCACGGCAACCAGCGCGTCCGTTCCGGGCTTCACCTTTCCGGTGACATCGAACTCAACAGGCGTGAGTCCGCTGAGGTGCTCGCCAAGAAGGACGCCGTCAAGATAGACGCGTCCAGCGGGATAGATGGCGTCGAAGCGGAGGATGATCCTTTTACCTTTCCACTCCACGGGAATAGCAGCATGCCGCCGAATCACGGCACCATCCTCATCGTTGATATGCGACTGGGTGACGCGGTTCCAGTTGGGGATTGGCTTAGACTCGCCCTCGGGATCGGCGTAGAGCACTTTCCCCGGCTGCTGGACCAAATCCCATTTCGCATCGGAGGTGTGTGGGGAGACGAGAGCTGTCTCAGCTTTTTTGAACGGCCACCGGGTGACCTGCCAGGCGCCATCAAGGCTGAGCGAGCGGCCATCCGGGCACGGCGTCTGCCGCGCAGGAACTATCGGCGTCTTCTGTCCGTTCGCGAACAACGTTTCGGTGGGCAGGGATGCCTTCAACTGCAGTTCGATGATCTTCTTGCCGTCGACAATCATGGTGATATACCTTTCAATTACGCGGCTTCGCCGCGGCTTGGTTTCATTGTTCGGGTTTCAGGCTTCAGGAATTTTGTCTTTGCCTCTTCCTGACACCTGAAACCTGGCTGGCTTGATTGCGCCCTGTGGTTCA
>CAYTFM010000241.1:8594-14505 GCA_964436735.1 uncultured Victivallales bacterium
CTCCATCCCCATCCTGACTATCATTGGCGCGGCCAACTCGGCTACCCCGTTAAACTCCTCACCACAGGCCAGATCTACCGCGCGCCGGAAGAGCCCCATGCGGTCGAACTCCGCAAGGCTGATCCCCTCGCAATGCTCGTGACGGTCTCCCGCCAGCGACAAGGCGATGATGCCCAGTTCCTTGGGAACCGCAATCCCCGCCTCCCTCGACGCCGTCCTGATCTGCGCCGCCAGTGGGGTGGTAGGACACACGATCCCCAGCGAGCGGCCCGTCTTCGCCATCAGTTTCGACAGACGTTTGGGGTTCGTCAATTCGCCCCCATCAATAGCGCGCGGTTCGCCGCGCTGCTCGGTCAGTGTCGCCAGTGCCCCTTCACGCGCCAAAAGGTAGAACGGCGAACCGATTCCCTCGGTCGAAGCGAATGCGACGCTGGCGTACCCCGCAATCAGCTGTGCGGCAGCCATCGCCCTGCCCGCCTGACGGTAGTCTGGCATGAGATAGTGCTGCGCAGGAAGACGCTCAGTCATGAATGGCTCAAGGTGTATCACGCGGACGCCGGCCGCGGCGATCTCGGCGAGCAGCGCCTCATTGCGGGGAGCGGTCGGCGTGCAACTGGCAAGCAGCGCCCGGTGGCGCTGCCGCAGCACCCGCTGGAGGAATCTCGCCTCAAGCTCGGGTGACCAGCCCCACTCCCGTTGCGAGAAAAGGCTCATCACGCACCCCTTGCCAAGAATCATGTTCTGCACGGCGGTCAGCGTCTCGATATCGCCATGGTACATCAAAGAAACGGTCGTGGAATCAACAGGCGGCGGTGGCGCGATATAGACACCTCCATGAGGCCTGCGGACAAGTCGCCGCTCCGCCTCGAGACGGGCAAGTGCCTTCCGCACGGTGTTGCGGCTCGCCCCAAACTCGGCGCACAGCTCAGCCTCTGTCGGTATCCGCGCCCCCTCCGTGCGTTTTCCCGACGCGACACGAATCCGCAATTCCTGGTAGATCCGGTCGGCGAGAGGCCCCAAATGGGCGGGATCATATGTTGATTTATTGTTCATTCCAACAAGTATAGGCAAATCAATACGTGCTGTCAACAACTAAATAAACAATTATTGAACATTAACGCCTGTCTGACCTCTCGACTCCGCCACCGTGTCAACCAGCACTCCACTTGCGGCGGCAGACGAGATGCTATATGTGTTAAGCAGAAGGATACGCACATGCCAGACTCGTTACACCATAGGGGCAGACATCCAGCGGACGACCTGCTGTTCGCTCCGCAAAGGCGGCCCGCGCTGGCGCAGGCGGTTGACGACCTTTCGTTGCTGCTGACGCGGGGGTACGCCGTGACGGCGGCGGCACGGCTCGTCGGCGACCACTTCCAACTCGATGAACGGCTGCGCAAGGCGGTCGAGCGCTGCGCCTGCGTGGCCTCCCACGCGTCAGACCGGAATAGTCGGCGCGTCGGCATCTCCGCGGTCGCGGGACGCGCGCTGGACCTCGACGGCTACAATGTGCTGATCACCCTCGAGGCAGCCCTGTCGGGCGGCTACCTGTTCCGCGGCCGTGACGGCGCGCTCCGCGACATCGCCAGCGTGCACGGCACCTACCGCAGAGTTGAGGAGACCATCCCCGCGCTCAGGCTTCTGGCGCAGTTTCTGTCGGAGGCAGGCGTGGTTTCGTCGCGGTGGCTGCTCGACGCGCCGGTCTCGAACAGTGGACGGCTCAAGGCGTTGATCGAAGGACTTGCGGCGGAAGTGGGCGTCGCCTGGACCGTAGAGGTAGTGCGGAATCCCGATCCGATTCTCGCAGCCTCTAAAAACCCCGTCGCGTCCTCTGACAGTTGGATTCTCGACCGCTGCGAGGCATGGCTCGACCTCCCCGCGGCCCTCATCCAGTCACGCCCGGAAGACTTCCCGAAAGCGGAGATCGTTGAAATCGGGAAACAGGTTTCGCACTGCGGCGAAGCCGTCCTATAAAACCCCTCGGCGGCGGAACGCCTCAGAAGTCTTTCGACACCGAAGAACCAGGGGCGATCTCGATCTCGGCGTCGACCTTCTTGGCGGCGAGCGGCTCAAAAAACGGATTCGCCGCACGTTTGGTTTTTATCACCTTATCGGTTGGATTGTGCATCTCAACGCGCCAGGCATCATCGCCGGTCCGCGTGACCTGGATTGACAACTCCGGATTGTCGCAGACGACGGGATGACCGACGAAGAGATCGAGCGCGCCCTTGAGCTTCACGACAGCCCATGCCTTCCCCTCGAACATGCCCACAGGGCGCATCCTTTTCTCTTTCCGGTCAAGCAGATAGGCGCTCCAGCGGTCATTAAGTCCGCCGACACGAATCGGCAGCGTCGAGATCAGTTTCCCGTCAATCACGCCAGTCATGCACTGCTTGTCCGCGCCATCAACATCGAGGATGTAGCGCTGGCTGACTATCTTTCCCGCCTTCAGATCGGTCTTGTAAGATGGCGTCCCCGCGGCATTCATGCCAAAGTCGGCGAAAAACCGCTCGGCGACCTCGTTGGTGTTGTTGGGCAGCGATGGGGTGCGGGAGGTGGCGCGCGGCGTGCCCACGAGCAGGAAGGCGGCTTCGATGGCGTCTCCCTTTTTCTTGGGCAGACGGTCGGGGGAAAGCCAGAACTGGATGTTGGCGTTCTCGCGGCCCGGCAGTGCGATCCGCGACTCCATTCCCTCACTCATCGGATAGACGCCGATGCCGCCCAACGACGAATCGAACTCCGCGGCGTACGCGCCGAAGCCGAAGGGCATCGCAAGGGTGCGCCCTGCTGAAAGAGGATTCGCCTCCCATGTCCCTGAGCGGACTGCCCCATCGGAACCGCGGACACACCAGGCTTTCGCCTCGCTGGTGCGGATGAATCCAAGCTGCAACGCCTTCGGATCGAGATCCTTGAGGAGCGTCAGCTTGATCGTCCAAAGGAACACCGGCAGCGGGCTGTCGGGATCGACGTTGAAGAAATGGTTGCGTTTGACGCCGACGAAGTCCGTCACGGGTTCGGCGCGCCAGAGCGAGTGCCAGACGTTGGCGACGCGCGCCTTGTCGGCGGCGTTGTGCGTCCAACGCCCCTCGCCGACGTTGAGGTCGCCCGTGTGGAAGAGGCGGACCGCCTCGCTGTAGTTGCCTGGATGCGCCTCGCCATTTGGCGTCTGGAACATGCAGGTGGCGAAGAAGTCTGGCTCTCCGCCCGTGCCGCCGTCGAAGGCGGGGGCACCAAGCAGGGCGTCGTTCTTGAACGTGCCAGCGGGCGATATCTCACGGCCGTCGATACGTTTGTTGGGCGAGGCGAGCGGTTGGTTGCCCCCGAGCATGAGACCGAAACCATCGCTGGTCGTCTGCATGCCGTAGGTGAGCTGGTTGTTGCGGTCGGCGCAATTGAACTCCTCAAGTCGGTGGTCGCGGTCCCACTGCTCGCCCGACACGGCGCGGCGGCCGTTCACGTCCGTCACGATCATGACGAGGTTGTGCTGCCGGTCGTGCGTGAGATCACACGTGAACGTAAACTCCTTCTCCCCTTTTGGCAGGAAGCGGCGGAACGGTTTCTCACCGTCAAGGATCACGACCTCCTTGAGTCCGGCGGCGGAGCGGACCTTGCCGTCGACGCGCCACCGATGATTCTGCCAGACGAACTCGTTCGGGTTTCCCCCCTCGTAGTCGCGGGGGCCATTGAAGCGCCAGCACACGATCTCAGGGCCCTCGGTGACATACGGACGCGTCGGATTGTCCGGATAAAAATGCCATTGGCTCCAGTAGTCGGCGACAAGGTTTTTCCCCTCAAGCTGATCCCCGACAGCGGAGGCGCCGGACTTCGGCAGCATCAGCACCGTCAGCCAGCTGGCGTCCTTGAGCTTCGCGGGATCCTCGATGAAATCGATCGCCAGCGGGGTGGGGCCTTGGCCGAACTCGGCGAGCTTGAGGTACTCGACCGTGTCGTCCTCGAGCAGCTCGCCATTTTTCGCCGTGACGACCGCATGGGCGTCGAAGTTGGAGAAGAAGTTGGCAAAGGGCACCTTGCTCTCGCGGAACAGATAGTTGCCGGCGGTGAGCTTGAAGCCGCCAGTCGTGTAGGCGTAGTTGAGCGTGGTCATCGCAAGCTGCCCCGGCAGCTTGGGGTTCTTCGGATCGAGTCCGGCGTCGTCGGAGACGAACACCTTGCCATCCTTCGAGAGGAACTGCTCACCGGGATACGGTATCTCTTTGCCGAAGTAAAAATAGTGGAAACCGCACTCGTCGTCGATCACGAATCCCGGCAACGCCGCGAACTCGGCGTTCGTCGCCGCGGCGCACTCTTTCTTCAAACTATCCAACTTGCTTTTGTCCAATGCCTTGAAGTCCTCAAGGAAGACGATCCACGATAGTCCGGCGGCCTTCGCGGCGGTCACCCATTCGGCGACGGTCCCCTTCCCCGTCGACAGCGCGGTCCGCGCGCCGACAAGCCCTTTGAGCGGAGCGCACGTCTCGGGAAACGTATCGGCCCCCTTCCAGTCGTAGGGTTTGCAGAACTTGGTTTTGAGGCTGTTCTCAAGCAGGTTCTTGTCCATCGGCGCGCCGCCGAGTTTGCCGGTGGCGACCGATGGTTCGGCGAGCCAACGCAACGAGTTGACGATCATTTTGTAGCCGTCCGACGGTTTCCTGTTGAGCCCCTTGTCGAGCACGATGTCCTCGAGGGTGGTGAAGGCGACGTTGGAGAAAAGGTATTCGGGACTGATTCCGAGGACGACGAGTCTGCCGTCGCCCACTTGCCGACTGGCGCCCAGCGGTGGCTGCGGCATTCCGCCGCCGGTGGCGGCATCGACCTTGCAACCTTCCAGACTCGCCGCGCGGACGTCCGCCGTCGGCATGCCCCGGAGGAAGACCGACCATTTGTCGTCAACGGTGAAGGTGGTGGAATGCTGCTGCGCGCCGGCCCATGTCGCCAGGGGATACCAGATGGCGCTGACGCCCTGTGTGATCGGCGAATCCTTCCGCATGTTGGTGGTCAGCGCGAAGTCGATTTTCCATGAAGTCGCCTTGACGCTGTTCTCGGGATCGACAAGGACTTTCTCGAACACGGGGTCGAGACCGAGAGGGTTGAGGAAGGCCTTCTGCGGCGGAATCTGGGATTTCATCTGGCAAAGACCAGGAATGAAAAGAACGCCACCGCCCTCCGCGATGAACTTGCTCAGCAGCTCGATGTTGGTGTTATTCTTGTCAGTCAGGGAGCCGTCCGCGTTGGCGTTCCCCAACTGCATCATCACGATGACGTTGTACTTTTTGATCTGCTCCCAGGTCAACGCCTTTCCTTCAAGGGCGGGATGATGCGACGCGGTCACCGCGAAACCGTCCTTCATCAGCCGTCCCGCCATTTCGAATCCACAGGAGAAATGTGGATAGCCGGTGAAGAGCACCGAGATCTCCTTGCCCTTGGGCGCCTCCTCGCCGCGCGCCTCCACCGCGACGCATCCCATCCATGCCGCCACAACCCCGCCAAACGCCACACGAGCGAACCACCTCATTGTCGTATCTCCTTAGTAGTTATTTCATCCGTCCTGTCGCATTGAGCAGCGCATCCCGCATCAGATAGGGCCAATCGGTCCATTGCCAATAGGGGACTCCGCCGCCATCGGCAGGAACGCCAAGCGGCATCCCCGCGCAGCAGATGACCATCCCCTCGCCATATTTCCCCATGCAGAGGAACGGCTTTCCAACCGCCGAGGCATACACCGAGGCGTCAGTTCGCAAACTGACGTTGTGCATAAAATACACCTCCGGAGCGGGCGACATCACATAGTCGACAGGCCACGGGAGATTTTCGCTCAGCATCACCGCAGCCCCCTTCCCGAGGGAACACGATCCTTGGGAGATGTCAGTGGCGATCTCGACCGGGAGGATCTCGTCGAGCAGCGAACCTTTCC
>CAYTFM010000242.1:0-14041 GCA_964436735.1 uncultured Victivallales bacterium
GGCGGGAGAACGTGCCCGTGCCGGCGGAGTCGGCCGACGCCGCGGAGATCGTCATCACGCTCGCTCCCGCCGCCACCCCCAGCGGTATGGCGTGGACCGTCTCGAACGGTCCCGTCGAGCGAATTGAAGGATGCCCCTGCGTGGCCAGCGTGGTCGTCGCGCAGGTCACCCCCGCGTCACTGCTTTTCCGCCGCGTCTCTCCACCCCCGAACCCCGACCCCTGACCCCCCATGGCCTCATCACCCACAACTCCTTCATCCACATACTCCCGCGTCAAGACGCCCGTCGTGCCGCAGATCGAGACGGGGGAATGCGGCGCGGCGGCGCTCGCCACGATCCTCAACTACTATGGGATTCCAGCGGCGCTCGACGAGGTTCGCCCGCGCTGCGGCGTCTCCCGCGACGGCAGCCGCGCCAGCGCCATGCTGGAGGCAGCCGCGTCATACGGGCTCGTGGGGCGCGGCTACTCGTTGAGCCTGGAGGAGTTGCGCTCCCGCCGCCCGCCGATGATTCTGCACTGGCGGTTCAACCATTTCGTCGTGCTCGAGGGCATCGACGAGCGGTGGGGCTGGATCAACGATCCGGCGTCAGGCCGGGCGCGAATCCCACTCGAGGAGATCGACCGCTGCTTCACTGGCGTCGCCCTCGTGTTCGATCCTCTGCCGGGAGCGTGCGGCACTGCGACCGTGTCGAGAAACCGCCTCCTCATGTTTTTGCCGCGACTCCTTTCCCAGTGGAGATCGTTCCTGCTGGTGGTGTCGTGCGGAATCCTTGCCGCCGCCGCCGTCATCTCCTTCAGTTTCGCCTACCGGCGCTTCATCGACCACGTTTATTCGACCGACCCCGCGGGCGGCGCGCCGGTCGCCCTCTTCATCATCATGCTGGGCATCCTCGCCGGGGCCTTGGCGTTCACCAGGGACGCCGTGACGGCGGCGGTGGAGAGAAAGGCGGTGGAGGCGTTCGGACTGACGGCGGCGCGGCGCCTGCTGCGCCAACCCGTGGAGTTCTTCGACAAACGGGTTCCCGCCGAGGTCGCCACCCGCGTCGACGCATCGACGCGCGCCACCCGCGTTCTGACCCGGTTCGCCACGGATCTCACGTTCACCATGGCGTTCTCGCTTGTGCTGTGTGTCACGCTGCTGTTCTTCAAACCCGTTCTGGCGGCGATGGCGCTCGCGGGTGCCGTCGTGAACCTGGCGGCGCTGTGGGGGATGTCTGTGGCGGTGAAGGGCAAGGCTTCCCAGGCGCGGCGCGGCATGGGACGGCTCACGGCGGTCACCTCCGAGGTGGTGGACGCGCTTGATTCGATCCAGGCGGCGGGAGCCGAGGGGCGGGCGTTCGACCGCTGGGCGGGCGTCTATGCCGCCACGGCGGAAAGCTCCACCGGCGTCGAGCGGGCCGCCGCGGTCGGACGGGCGGTCGGCATTCTGACGTCTTCGTTGACCGCCGCCGTCTTTTTGACGCTGGGGGTGTCGATGATGCTGGACGGGACGCTGTCTATCGGCACACTTCTCGCGCTGCAGAGTCTCGCCTGTTTCCTGCTCGCGCCGATGGGGCGGCTCGTGTCCTCCGGTGGCGAGGCGTTCGACGCCCGGGGCGAATTAGGCAGAATGGGCGACCTACTGCGCGGCGCGGCGGCGGCGCGGCATGAGAGATCTGGATGCGTATGCCCGGCAGGTGGGCAAGGAGCTGTTCTGGGCGGCCAGCATGGTATGCCGCTTCTCGAACTGCGGCGCGTCGGCTACAGGTACGGGCTGCGGAGCGAACCCATTGTCAACGACGTTTCACTGTCGGTCGGCCGCGGACGAAAAGTGGCGGTCGTTGGCTCGTCTGGTTCGGGGAAAACCACGCTTGCGAAGATCGCGGCGGGCTTGTTGAGTCCGTGGAGCGGCGCGGCGCTTCTCGATGGCAGGCCACTGCGGGCGGGGAACACGTTCGATCTGGTCTCGTACGTGGGACAGGATACGATTCTCTTCGAAGGGTCGGTCATGGATAACATCCGGATGTGCCGTGGAGATATTTCGGAGGAGATCGCCATGCGGGCGGCGCGCGACGCCCTCGCCCATGAATTCGTCACGGCGCGGCGGGACGGGTACGAGACAAAGGTCGAACCGGACGGCGCGAACTTCAGCGGCGGCGAGGCGCAGCGGATCGACATCGCCCGCGCGTTGGCGTCGACCCCCGCGCTGCTGATCCTCGACGAGGCGACGGGCTATCTTGACAGGGAGACCGAGCGGCGGTTGTTTGACAACATCCGCTCCCGTGGAACCGCAGTGCTTGTCATATCGCAGCGCATGGAGACGGTGGCCGACAGCGACGAAATCGTTGTTGTTGAAAAAGGTTCCGTGGTTCAAGCGGGACGCCACGAGGAACTCGTCTCGCGCGATGGTCCGTATAAGACGCTGATGGCGCGGGGAGGCGGCTGATGGCTGAACTGCGGAACAGCCGGGAAGACGCGTTGGTCGCCGCCTGCGCGGCCGCGTGGCGCCGCATGGGGGTGAGAATCATGGCGCCGCCTGCCGACCCCACGTGGGGAAGCGAGTCCGATACGCGGCTCGCTCTTGAACGATTATGCGAGTGCAACGGCTTGCGGGCGAGGCGGCTCCAGCTTGACGGAGAGTGGTGGCGGGGGGATTGCGGACCGCTGGTTGGCTTCGCCGCCGCCGACAACGCGCCCCTGGCGATCGTCCGGACCATCTGGGGCTCCTCTCAGGCGGTGCCGACGGATGGCGCGCCGTGGACGATCGACGCCCGTTCCGCTGACAGAATCGCGCCGGACGCCTATTCGTTCCATCGCCGGCTCGCTCCCGGTTCTTTCCTGTGGCAGCTACAGCTCGCCGCGTTGCGGCGCGTGGCGATTGACGTGGCACTGGTGATCGTCCTGGGGTTGGCGTCGGCGTTGACAAGCCTCGCCTTGCCGTTCGCCGTCGCCCTCTGCGTGATGTGGGTGCTGCCGCAGGGCGACGCCGGACTCGCCGCGCAGGCGGTGGGGATCCTGGCGGCGGCGTGCGTGTTCACCGCGCTCCTGTGGCTGGCGCAGTCGAAGGCGGTGCGCCGGGTGCGGAGCGAGACGGACGCCGCGCTGCACGCCGCGCTTTTCGACAGGCTCCTGTCGCTGCCCGCCGCGCTCCGGCGCGGCGTTCGCGCCATCGACCTCGCGTCGGAATGCGTCAGGGCGGCGACCCTGCGGAGCCACATGGTTTCATGCGCCGCTCAAGCCGTGTCGTCATTCTTGTTCCTCCTCTGCGCCGTCGGTCTGCTTCTGCTGATGAACTGGCGTTTCGCCTGCGTGGCGCTGGCGCTCATCGCCCTCCACACTATCGCCGCCGGCGCGTTGGCGCGCCGCCTTCCACTGGCGAGGTCGGCGATCGAGGAGTCAGGCGCGCGACAACGGCGTATGATGTCGTGGATCACGCATGGCATCGAGAAGATCCGCTCCACGGGAACCGAGGATTTCTTTTTCGAGTCATGGAGGAGAGACTTTGACGACGAGCGGCGCGGCGAAGCGGCTGAGCGGCGACTCATGGCAGCTTTGGCGGGACTCGCGGCATGCGCTCCCCTCGTCGGTTGCGGCGCCACCATGTGGTGGGCAGCGTCGTCGCATCCGCATCCGTCGCTCGGCGGACTCCTGGTCATGAACACCGCGCTTGTCATGTCACTCGCCGCGCTCTCCTCCACCGTGACCGCTCTCGCCAAGGTCTGGGGATCCGTTCCGCCGCAAGACGCCCTTCGACCGCTGGCGCGGGCCACGACCACGGAGCCGCCGCGGAACGCCAAAGCGGGTGAAGAGGGGAGGCGAAGCGCGGGGGCCGATAACCGAACACATGTCGAACCGTGGGCAGTCCAGATGAAGGGCGTGTCGTTCAGTTACCATGCGGACGCCGCGCCGGTCGTGAGTGACGTCTCGCTGGCGTTCGAAGCGGGGCGCATCTCCGTTCTCCGCGGTCCCTCGGGATCGGGAAAAAGCACACTCGCCCGGATCCTTATGGGGTTGGACTCGCCCACGAAAGGCGAGCTCTCCGTCAACGGCGCGCCGATGCGCGCCATCCCCTCCCATCTTTTCAGGCGGCGGGTGGCAGGGATCGTCCAAGGGGCGCGGCTGCCGCCGGGAACCATTCTTTCCACCATCGCCGGATCGTCGGATATCACGATCGACGAGGCGTGGGAGGCGGCGCGCAAGGCCGCATGCCTCGCCGACATCGAGCGGATGCCCGCCCAGATGCTCACCCGCGTGTCGGCCGGAGGGATGACGCTCTCCGACGGCCAGCGTCAACGGGTGCTGCTCGCCTCGCTGTTCGCCAGGAATCCGGCCCCCTCCCTGATCATCCTCGATGAGGCGCTGAACGCCATCGACCCGCGCTCGCGGCAGACCATCCTCGAAAACCTTCGAGGACTCGGCGCCACCATCGTCTGCGTCTCCCATCAGCCTGACATCCTCGACAAAGCAGATCACGTGTTTGACATCAAAGACGGGCGCATACTCGCACAAAGCGTGGAAAGGAAATAATCCGCAGCGTCTGTTGGTGCTTGGCGAAACCACACGCCCGCAAAGATGCGAACCACGATGCCACGCGTGGTCATTGGTATGGCTCCTTGTCGTTCCCGTGAGTTTGAGTGAGTCAATGATATCCAACTCAATGGCTGAGTGCGGTGTGCGTCCATATGCCGCGCTATGTCCACTTGAAAACAGGCGATGGTGGCGATATTTTAGTTTAACGTTACACCTTCCCCCAATATTCATCAGCCACATCGAGGAAAACCCATGCGCATCCTCCCCTGGAACAGGAAAACCGTCACCGCGCTCGCCGCTGTCCTCATCGCCTCACACCTTGCCGTCGCCGATCCTGAGGCGAACGTCTACGAGGGCCTCAACTACAACACGAACCTATTCATCGTGCCGGACTACCGTCTTTCGAAAAATCTCGTCCAGAATCCCGGTTTTGAGGACGGCCTCGACTACTGGTCGTTCAATTCGCTCGGGGCGATGAAGGAGGATCGCTTCGGCCGTGATTTCACCATCGACGAGTTGGCCGCGTGGGAGGGCAGACGCTCGCTCCGCATCCAAGGCAGCAAGGGGCAGATGCCCGCCATGCCGACCACGTTCGCCATCCCCACCAAACCGGGGACGGACTACACGCTGAGCTTTTACGCGAAAGCCGACAAGGTCGGCGTGAAGCTCATCACGCACGGAACCACCGACTGGTGGCCCGATTTCGTCGCCAATGGCTCATTTGTCCTCACCACCGAATGGAAACGCTATACGACGACCTTCAAGACGAACAACAAACTCGCCGCCCTCTCCTTCTGGCTGAACAATCCGCCTGAGGACTGCGTGGCGTGGGTCGACGGCGTCCAACTCGAGAAAGGTGCCGAGGCGACCGAGTTCGCCGTGCCCCCTGCGGGGATATGCCTCGTCACCGCCACCCGAGAGAACTTGTGCCAGCCGGGCGACAAGGTCGACGGCAAGCTCCGCATCCATGCGGTTCCCGCGCACGCCAAGGGCGAGATAACCGTCAAAGTGAAGGACTTCTTTCTGCGTCCGGTGGCGGACGCGACAGCGAAATTCGACGCGGGAACGGACGGCGTGGCACTCATGCCCCTGCCGCAGCTCGAGCAACTGGGGCCTGGAATGTATGTCATCGAGGCGCGGCTGAAAACCGACGCCGGATTCGCCGCCACCTTCTTTCAGCGGCTGGCGAAAATGCCCTATCTTTCGAACACGCACCTCCACAAGAATCTCTTCGCCGGTGCGGCGCAGAGCAACGCCCGCGACCCCGAATGGGAGCGCAAATTCGACCTTTGGAAAAAGATCGGCATCGGTTCGGCCGTCTTCTTCGACCCGCCGCCCCGCCCCTGCATGGACATCCTCAACAAAAACAAAATCCTGATCGTCCCGGCCGTCTTCGACGGCGGCGCCTGGGCGCTCGACAAGAAGTACCGCCTCGATAGCCGCGACGCCAACGCCAAAGGGATCATGGACTTCCCCGACGACGCCCTGCCCGCCCTTGAGGAGGAGGTCTACACACGCGTCAAGGACTACCCCGAGATCAAATATTGGAAGACGGTGAACGAGCCGATCAACCGCTCGTCCAACGAGGAGGAGATGCGCAAGATGATCAAGATCGTCGCCGCCGCCCACCGCGGGCTGGTCAGGGCGATCCCGGACGCCGTTTCCATGACCCCCGATCCCGCCGGCATGACCCCCAACGGGACCATCACCTGGCTCGACGACTACCTGCGCCTCGGCGGCGCCGCGTTCAACAAGGCCGTCGGCGTCCACCACTACCGCCAGCACCCTGAGGAGCCCGATCTCGACGAGGACACCGCGCTCATGATCAAGACCACCGACAAACATCTTCCCGGCGGCGACGTCTGGATCACCGAGGGCGGCTACTACATGACCCATCATCTGCCGGCGTTCAAACTAGACGCCTTCAACAGCAAGTCGGGCGGCGACCATTACCGGGCGGGCGACCACTCCTACGACCTCGGCATTGGCGAGCGCCTCGCCACCGCCTTCATGGCGCGCACCTGGATCATCCTCCTCAAGTACGCCGACCGCGTCAAGCAGGCGGTCGACTGGAACGCCATCAGCGGCCGCCTCTTCTTCGGCATCGACATGAATCCCAAAGCCACGATCTTCGCCTCCAATACCCTTGGCAACCTGCTGGGCGATGCCACGTTCGTCAGAGACATCGCCCTCGCCGACCAAGTGCGCTGCTATCTTTTCGAACAGAAGGGGCGTCCCGTCGCCGCCATCTGGCACGTGGGCATGGAGGTCGCGAAAGGCGAGGCGCCCGCGCCGACGCTCGGCCTGAAGAGTTTCGCCCCCTCCTGCGAGGTGATCGATTTGATGGGCGCGGCGCAGACGCCCCCCGCCAACGGCGAGCTCCCGATCACCGCCTATCCGCTCTTCCTCCGCGGTGAATCCGGGAAAACCGGCGAGTTCGCAGACGCCCTCACCGCCTGCGAGGCGCGGGGAGCGGGATCCCGCTCCGTCTCGTTCCTGACGCGCTTCGCCTCGACCGAGAAGATCGTCGCCATCGTGAGAAACCTTCTTCCCAAGGAGATAGCCGGCGAACTCACGATCAGCGGCCCCGACGGTGCCGTGCTGTTCAAGGGGCGCGCCGTGATCCCCGCGAAAGGATCTTTCGAACGCGAACTCGCCGCGCCGCGGGCCTCCCTGGCAATCCAGCCGTACTCGCTCGCCTTCGAATTCACACGCTCCGAAAGCCAGGTTGAGTCCGGCCGCGTTGATCTCGAGTATGTGCTCTGCCCGAAGGCTCCCCGTGACATCACCGCCGATGGCGACCTGGCCGACTGGGAGGACGTACCGGTCATGCAACTCGACCGCGTTTGCGAATGGCTTCCCTTCACGCCGGAGCTGCTAAAGAAATATCCCGTAGCTCCGCCTCGCAAGGGCGACGACGACTTCTCCGCCAGCCTGCGCATGGCATGGAGCCAGGAGCATTTCTACTTCGCGCTTGAGGTCAAGGATGATGTCATCAAGGTCGCCGACAAGGTCGACGCCGCATGGCAGGGCGACAGCCTGCAACTCTACTTCGACAGCCTCGGCAACGCCCGGGCGAAACGGACGAAGGGGTACGACAGCGATGACCAGACCTACGACGTCTGGTTCCCGCAGGACGCGGCGACCGTCGTCTACCGCAGAGTCGCCCCGGAGTGGCAGCTCTGCTTCAACAAGCACGGCATCGTCCCTGGCGTCAAAACCGCTTTCAAGAAAACGGAGAAAGGCTACCTCCTCGAGATGGACTTTCCGCGCAAGGAGATCGCCCCCATCAAACTTGAGGAGGGCGCCATCTTCGGCTTCTCGCTGCTGCTCAACGACAACGACGGCGACTACCGCAAGCGCGGCTTCACGCTAAGTCCCCCAACCCTTGAGCCGTACCAGAATCCGCACGCCTATCCCCTGATGATCCTCGGCGGCGTGTCAGGCACAAAATGAGGAGAGACTCGATGAACTTCAATCGAAAGAAAGCAGAACGCGCCCGCATCTCGTTCACCTTGATAGAGCTGCTCGTGGTGATCGCGATCATCGCCATCCTCGCCTCGCTCCTTTTGCCCGCCTTGAAAAAGGCGAAAAGCACCGCGCAGGACACGGCGTGCAAGGGCAACCTCAAATCCATCGCCTCCGCCATCATGATGTACGTCGGCGACAAAAACAGCTATATGCCCGTGAGCACGCTGCCGAACGGCGTTCCCATGCAGTGGAAGATGGAGATCGCCCCCTACCTCGGTTTCGAGGAGAATCTCACCGAAGCGCAGTACGGCGTCAAGATCTTCAAATGCCCCTGCTTCGACGAACGGGTCTACCACACCGGCGGCTACGGGTGGAACCCCGGCTACGGCGGCTGTCCCGGCGGCAACTTCGGCATCAAGGAGGATCCAGCGGCCGGACGCCCCCGCGTCAGACTCGAATCCACCCAGATGCCGTCCGAGACCATCGTCTGCGGCGACACCACCGACTGGTATGACGCCGCCAATAAATTCCAGATGGCCTACCTGTACGAGCCATGGATGAACGGGGCGGCGGGCTGGCCGAATCCCGTCGTCGGCAACCGCCACGGCGGCGGCGTCAACTCGGTCTGGGCCGACAGCCACGTCGAGCGCAAAAGCCAATTCGAGCTCCTCGCCGGCAAAAACACGAAGGTCGACTGGTATCTGCTCCGTCTGAAGTTGTGGTGAAGTTTTTCTGACACATCGTCACGTGTGCCGCCCCGAAGGCGGCACTACTATGACGATGTATCGAAAAACTAAGCTCAGCGCACCTTGATGGGCTCGCCTTTCGCCGCGCTGGCGTAGATCGAGTCGAGGATCTCCATCACGATCAGCCCCTCCTCGCCGGTCGCCATGTGCTGCTCGCCGCTGAGGATGCAGTCGACGAAATGCCCCATCGCCGTCGAGGGCTTGGACGCCGGGATGTGCAGTTTCATGTCATACTGGCTGCCGTCGCGCTCGAGATACAGCTCGGTCTCCCATTGATAGGTCTCGTTGATGTTCCGCTGGATGATGCCGCCCTTGTCGCCGAGCAGCCGCGTCTCCATCAGCTCGCGCTCCTTGATGTTCGCCGCCCACGACGCCTCGACCTCAAGCGTGGCGCCGTTCTGGAACTTGATCATGCCGACGGCGAGATCCTCGACGTCGAACTTCTTCTTCTCACGTTTGGCGGCGGCGGTGGCGATCGGATCGTAGGTCGAGCCCATCACCCATGCCGGCTTGGGATAGCCCATGAGCCAGAGGGCGAGGTCGAGGCGGTGCACCCCGAGATCGATCAACGGTCCGCCTCCGGCTAGCGCCTTCTGGCCGAACCAGCCGCCAAAGCCCGGCATCCCGCGGCGGCGGTGCCAGATGGTGCGGGCGAAATAGATCTTGCCCAGCATCCCGGCGTCGACCTGCCGCTTCATGTCCTGCGCCTGGTCGTTGAAGCGGTAGGAGAAATTGATCATCAGGCGCCGCTTGCACTTCTTGGCGGCGGCGATCATGTCGCGTCCCTCGGCGGCGTTCATCGCCATCGGCTTCTCGCACAGCACATGACAACCAGCCTTCAGCGCGGCGATCGTCAACGGCTTGTGGAACTTGTTGGGGGTGACCACGCTGACGATGTCCAACCCCTCTTTCGCGATCATCTCCCCGGCGTCCTCGTACAGTTTCGGTATCTTCTTCTCAGCCCCGATCTGCTCGAGCCGCTTGCGGTCCGTGTCGGCGATCGCCACGACCTCCGCGGACGGATGCGCCTGGAAACCGTCGATATGCGCCCGCCCCATGCCGAGCCCTATCACGCCAACTCTTAGTTTACCCATGTCGGTTGCCTCCTTTTTGATTTTCCGGTCATCCGGAAAATCATTTCTTGTTCGGATCGACGCTGTAGATCGTCTCCAGCGGCTTCGTGTTCGGGCATATGTCCTTGGCGATGATGCGCGGCGCGGCCCAGCCGGCGGCGTTGGCGATCACCTTGCGGACGTTGGCGTCGTAGTAGGTCGGATAGGTCTCGTGTCCCGGACGGAAGTAGAAGATCCTGCCATGCCCGCGCTCCCAGCAGCAGCCGGTACGGAAGACCTCGCCGCCCTCGAACCAGGAGACGAAGACCAGCTTGTCGGGCGTGGGAATGTCGAAGCGTTCGCCGTACATCTCCTCGTGCGGCAACTCGAAGTAGTCGCCGATGCCCTGCGTGATCGGGTGCGACGGCTCGATGTTCCAGAGACGCTCCTTCTCGCCGACTTCGCGCCATTTCAGCGAGCAGTTCGTGCCCAGCAGCGTCTTGAAGATCTTGGAGAAGTGTCCGGAGTGCAGCACGATCAGTCCCATTCCCTCAAGCACCCGCTTCTGGACGCGCTTGACCACCTCGTCCTTCACGTCGCCGTGCGCCATGTGCCCCCACCAGGTCAGGACGTCGGTCTTCTCCAGCACCTCCTGCGACAGCCCGTGGTCGGCGTCGTCGTCCAGCGTCGCGGTGCGCACGTCGAACCCGCCCGCCTGCTCCAACCCTTCGGCGATCACCACATGCATGCCTTTAGGATAAACCTTCTTTACGGTTTCATTCTTCTTCTCATGACGTCCCTCGTTCCAGACGGTGACCCGTATCTTCCCGCTCATCGTGCGACTCCTTGGGTGATTTGTTTCAAACACTACGTTTATTTTACGGCGCCGGAGGTGTAATGTGCAACAGGAAAGGTTTTGATGAAACCGACAATATTGGGATTTTACTTAGATGTCGACCCGCCCCCGTGCAACCATTCCAACGGCTCGGATGAACCTCGCCCTCCAACTTGAACCCTGAATCCTGAACCCATGCAGCACCCTCTCACAGAATTACCTCGGACAGAAGAGCAGGCGGTGGCCTACTGCCGCCGCGTGATCGCCGGATTGCTCGCCATTCCCTCGGGGGCGGGCGCCGCCGCCGTCCCGCGCCGTGGGGAACGGGAGAGCCTTCCCCCGCGCTCCCACTTCCACCTTGAGCCGGAGATGTTCATCCAGGTCTCGGGCAAGACCATCTTCCGCTGCCCGAAGGACAATTTCGCCCTGACGCCCGGCGGCGTCTGCGTGATCCCGCGGCGGGTCAGCCACGCCGAGCGCGCCCTCTCCCACGCCGACACGCCGTTCGTCAACATCGTGGTGATGTGCCGCTCCGACCGCCTTGCGCTGCACGTCGCGGACGCCGCGGCGGGCGGACGCCCGAAAGGCGTCGCGGGGTTTACGCTCGATCCGCCCTCCCTCTCCCAGAAGCTCGCCGCCTACCTTGACGACCTCTGCGAGGCCGCGCACGGCGCGGGGGAGTCGCCCGCCCTCCTCGCCGAGTCGCTCACGCGGTCGTCGCTCGCGCTCCTGCTCGCGCTCCTCGACGCCCATGAACCCGCCCGCAGGCCCGACAACTACAAGGTGCGCCAATGCAAGACGATGATCGCGGGTTCCCTCGCCGATCCCGACCTCTCGGTGGAGAAACTCGCCGAATGGATCCGCTGCGCCCCCGACTACCTCTCACACCTCTTTCACAAGGAGACGGGACAGCGCCTGACCGCCTACCTCAACCAACTGAGACTCGCGCACGCCACGGATCTTTTAAAGACGACGTCGCTCAACATCGCCGAAGTGGCGTCGGCCTGCGGCTTCGAAGACCAAGGCTACTTCACGCGGCTTTTTCGTCAGACACTCGGCGAGACGCCCAGCACCTTCCGCCGTCTCCACCAACCACCCCCCACCCCGGAGCGGCGCATTCCGATTGATATTTCCCCATGATGATACTATATAAGCTAGTGGAGAGACTAGAGTATGAGGCACGAGCGTCAACCGTTTCGAACTGTAGCTGAAGAGCCAAGAGGTGGTGTATGAAAGCCCCATTCCTCTTCCTGTGGAAGTCGAGGCCTTCACGGACTGAAGCGATCCCATGGCCGGCAACAACAGCGTACAACCTGCTCAGCAAGTCGACGATCTTCCAGTACCATTACGAACTCGTCGCGAAGGAGGTTGTCAAACTCGGCCCCGAGGGGAAGCTTCTTGACGTCGGCACAGGTCCCGCGCGACTTCTCATCGCCCTCCGCAAGCTTGCGCCGAACCTCAAACTCAGCGGCATCTACCTCTCGGCGACGATGGTTGAGTAAGCCAAAGAAAACCTGGCGGCCGCCGGTTACGCCTCGGAGGTCGAGGTGCTGCAGGGGGAATCATGCCACATCCCTTACGACGACAACGTATTCGACATTGTCGTCAGCGCCGCCTCCATTCACCGCTGGCGGAAGCCCATCGGCGGTCTGAACGAGATCCACAGGGTGTTGAAACCGGGGGGCCATGCGCTGATTTACGACATCATCAGCGACACGCCGTATCAGCAACTCTTGGAGGCCGCACGGAGATTCGGGCGACTGAGAACGGCGTTGTTCTGGATGCGTGGCTTCTCTGAGTCGTTTTACAGCAGAGATGGGCTTGGAGAGCTGGCGCAATCGACCGCATTCGGCGATAGTCGCATATCGTTTTCGGGAATCCTGTGCCGGATGACTCTCTTCAAAATGGGGCATCTGCACACGGCACATGAAAAAACAGCGGGGAAATGACGCCCGCCCGCACGGACATGTGAAGATGACGGCGCGGGCGGCTTTTTTGTTTTTGACGTTTTGCAATAAACAGCAAGGAGGAAGAGGATGGGGTTCAGACGCGGGGTGTCGGTGGCGCTGGCGGTTATGGTATGCCTGACGGCGGTAAATCTTTCGGCGAGAACCTACTTCACGGTCGGGGGGAGGGCGACGGTTAAAGCGACGGACTTCGGCCTTGCGTCATTCTCGGCTTCCACCGTCTTCACCGCAAGCTACAGGGACCCCCTTTCGGGGAAAAAGGAAAGCGGCATCAAACTCACCGTCGTGGGAACCCCGGGCACAACCGCCGTGCTTGAATGGACGACGCCCGTCGCCCTGTACACCGAGAAAATGCTGAGCGGCGTCCTGGCGAGCGAGAAACTCTCGGCGGATCCGCCGCTCGTCAACGACCTGACGCTGGATTCCCTTATGGCTGACGGCAGCGCCTACAAAGTCACCACGATCGTGGCGAACCCGTTTGTCAGGCATCTCACCAAACTCTTCACCGGCTCGCAGGGATCCTGTTCGGTCGAGGCGATCTGCCTCGGCTCCGTGAAGCCAAAGGTCTACCTCGAATGCGTGACAAGCGCGGGCAAGCCCAAATACGTTTCCTGCAGGGTGACGGAATATGCGTGGGACGCTTCGACGCAGCTCAGCACCTTCTTCATCGCCATCCCGCAGCCGCCCGCCGGCGCCACCGCCACTGGTTACTACCTCCTGAAAAACAAGGTGGGAATCTGCGTGGCGCAGGAGGACATCGACATGCAGGCCACCTACACCGCCGAGGTGGCGAAGGCCCAGGCGGCCTGCCTCGACAACCGCCAGTATTCGGCTGCGTCGCGCAGCCTGCACGCCGTTAACAATTTCGACACCGACCTTGTCTGGGACACCTCACACGAGCGCGTGCTCGCCATCTCCTGGAAATACGCGACCACCTTCGACACCACCTACTCGCCCGATTCTCCGGCGAACTGGGTGGCGAACCTCGTCCCCGGCCAAACCTACACCGACTACCGCACGCCGATGTTCGCAACAGCCGCTCCCGACATGAAACGCATCGCCTGGCGGCTCAAACTCGATATGCTCGACATCCGCGACGCCTCCCTGAAGACCGCGCAACTCCTCGGCATGCCCCCCTACGTCGCGCCGGACGAGCAAGGCGGCGGCGAGAACAAATACAATTGCGTCCTCGAGATGTGGGTGAAGCCCGAGCACCTCATCCGCCCCTGCCCCGATCCCGAGATCACCGACCACGAGTCGCAGGTCGACTTCACCTACGCCCAGTACACGGGACTCACCATCTCCAGCGACTACAAGAACTGGTTCAACTTCAAACTTGCCAAATCATATGTCAACGCGTCGAACGACCCCTGGCCGTTCACGGGCTTCGGCTACGCCATGGAGTACGCCGACATCGAGGACGGCTTGTACGTGACCGACCTCATCGGCATGGGCGCCAA
>CAYTFM010000242.1:14051-14504 GCA_964436735.1 uncultured Victivallales bacterium
CTCGGCGGCTACGGCTTCGGCTACGCCTACGACTGGGGCTACAACCTGAACGAATCCAATTTCGGTCCCAGCGAGTTCGTGATCATCGGCCCCGCCGAGTACGGATGGCAGACAAACCCCGACAAAAACCCCAACGCCCTCGGCAGCGGACAGTACATCGTCAACCGCAAGGTCAAGACCCTCGACTACTTCGCCGAGGAGTTTACCGCCTATAGTTCCTCAGGCAACTGAAAACCCTATTGACTATTCACGGGAAAGGGGCTATACAATACGTGAGTTTGGTTATTTGCGACAAGGCGGTCTGAATCACCCTCTACGAGGGAGTCGTGCGACAGGGTTCGCACGCGAAGACTGGCAATTATGCCTCCCGCCGCCTTGTGCTCTTTGATTTTTGGGGGCGTTCCGGTTTCGACTGGACCTGTAGATCGTCGACTGCGCGCCGATGAGGATCGT
>CAYTFM010000243.1:0-6375 GCA_964436735.1 uncultured Victivallales bacterium
CGTTACACAACCCCTTCAGGGTTGCTTCGCATACCCCCTTGACCCAGGGTAGCGCATTCGCGCAACCCTGGGCTATGATACGCAGCCCCCTTGGGGCAAAGAACAAAAATACAATTTCCTAAACGTGAACTTATTTTGCCGGCTCGGTCTGCTTGCCGGTGGCGCGATAGTACTCCAGCAGTTCGGGCAGATTGACGCGATAATATGTTTCGTCACAGGCCACGGTTTTGGCTCCCGCGTCGGCGAAATACATGGTTCCCGTTTCCGGCAGAAAAATGGCGTTGTGCAGATTCGAGCTCATGGCGACGGGACGCTTGATGATCTCCATCATCGACTGCGGTGTGATTTTGCCGAAGTTTTGAGTAAGCCGTTCTGAAAGATGCCTGGCTCGTTCCCCCGCGGAGACATAGACGGTGTCCTGGATGGCCAGCGGCAGCATCTCGTGCTTCTCTCCGGGCTTGAGAATGGCGATCGGCGTTCCCGTGATGGCGCCGACGGCCGCCATGTTCTTGCCCTTGTCGGATAGGATGTAATAATAGTCGCAGGTCAGCGGAATCGACTGCATCAGCTTGATGGCTTCGTCGACAGTGCCGCATTCCTCCATGACGCGGCGCATCATGAAACTCATAGGGAGCCCATCCCATTTACCTTCGCCGCGCCCGCCCATCTCGCCCATGGCAAGTCCTTTCTCATTCATGGCGGTGACGGTGCCCATGAAGCCGGCGAAGCTTTCGCTGATCCATGCGTTATGCCCCTGGGGCATGAAGACCATGACCGCCGAGAAGTTCTGGATGCCAATGTCGCGCATGTAGTCGAGGACGCGGGCATGGATGACCCGTCCATCCGCGGTGGCGGTGTCGCGGACCGCCACGCCGCTGCAATGGAACATTTCCGGGAAGAAGTTCATTTGACGGCCGTCCGCAATGGGAATCCCGACGGCGTGGGACATGGCGTCGCACTCCTCAATGAAGCGCGGCGGCGTGTGGGGGCTGGTACGGCGGATCACCTCCTCGATGCGGGTGAAAAACCAATCGTCGCGGCTGACGACATAGCCGGCGGCAACGACAAGCACGCGTTCGTGCATGCCTTTAATCTCGTTGGCAAGCAGCTGTCCATGGGCGGTGCCCATTTCGGCGGGGGTTCCTTCCACAAAAAGGACAATCTTCCTGTCCTGCAGTTTGCAGAGCATGCCTTTGCCGTTGTCCGCGCGTTTGACAACAGCCAACTGCATCGGCTCGGCCAACACGCGTCCGGCGGCGAGAATGACGACGAGCAACAACGCTACTTTTCTCATGACAAAAATCCTCACTTGATCAAGAAGTTCACGACCGCGGCGAGCATGCGGTCAAGATCCTGCTGGTTCACCTGGACCATTTTGGCGGTGGTCTCGCCAGATGGCTGGAAGGCGGCGATTTCACTGGGGACATCCATCTGCCACTGGCGGAAGAGCACTTCGCCGGAGGTGTCGCCGTCGACGAAGATGATCTTCTCAGGGATGGAGCTGGCGCCTTTGAGGAAGAGCTTGACATCGGTCTTTTTGACGACGACGGACACGTGACGGCTCCCGGACGCGTCATGTCGCATAGTGACCGAGCACCATTGCTTCAGGGGTTCGAGCATGCCGCCGGCGGCCATGGTCAAAACCCCGACGACCATCTGCTGGTACATGCCAATCTTGTTATTGACGTATGACGCCGGGCTGGATTCGCTGGCATTGAGCTCGCCCTTGTAGATCGTGCCGCCGCCGGAGACGATCCAGGGATAGTCGCTGAACCCCAGCGACATCTGCTTGATCGCGCCTGCAATCGGCGTATCCGATTGGAGCGACACTTTCAGTTTGCGGCCATCGCCGCGGAGCAGCGTCAAGGAACCACTGGCGATCACCTTGTCCTTGTTCTTGACCGTGCAGACCGCATCGATGAAGATGGCGCGCCCAGGCTCAGGGGAAAATTTCGCCAAACCGAGCAGTTGGGTGAAAACTTTGACGACAACCTCCTGGTCCCCCACAGGCGGTTCCGCTCTTCGTTCGGGAACGGTGTCGTCGCGGAAGAAGGCGACGAATTCACCGAGAACCTGGGGCAGCGCGGCGATGGCGGTATAATGACCAAGTCCCTGCAGCATGGTGTTTTTGCCGGTCATGCCGGACTTCTCAACGAGTTCCTTGACGGATTCCGCGGGAATGACCTCATCCTCGGCCGCGTTGTACATTTTCAGCTTGCCGCGTGCCGCCCGCTCGGCTTGGAATCCGATGTTGGCGAGGGCATCGACCGCGCTGATGGCGTCTTCGGCGAATTTCCGGTCGGCCGGGGGCGCCGTGTTGATGACTTCGCGCATCTTCGTGGTTTCAGAGGAGTTGCCGATGATCCGATCCAGGTGGCCGCCGGCGAGCAGCAGTATCACCTTGTCGACGCGGGCGTCGCGGCCGGCCACGGTGGCGCCGTTGATGCCACCCATGCTGGTGCCGAGCAGGTTGACCTTCTTCGGGTTCACCTCCGCACGGGTCAGCATCACATCGATGGTGCGGATGGCGTCCTCGGGACCTTGGCGGATGGCCTCGCCGAGGAGACGGCAGGCGTTGGGCTGGGCGAGCATCTGGCTGCGTCCGCCGAAAGGTGTTCTGGAGCCGAACATCGGCATGTAGCACATCATGGCGGGGATGCCGTTGGTGGCGAGATGGGCGCAGATCATGTTGGTCAGAGAACCGTCGCCGCCGAGAATATGAAGACAGACCGCGCCGGGGCGCGGCGTCGAATCGGACTTAAGGTCGGCAGGCACATAATAGTGCGCGTAGATGGTGCCGAAATGGTCTCTGCCCGCATTGCCGGGGTATTCCAAATAGTACAGCGTATAGAACGGCGTCTTCTCCTTCAGCTTCATGGTGTATTCAAAGGCGTCGCCGTGGAAGCTTTTTTCAACCTTCACCGCGATGGTCTCGCCCTCCGCAGGGAAGAGTCCGGCAGCCTGGACACCCCCAAGCAGTGACAGCCATGCGGCCATCAGGCATGCAACTCCATATACCTTGCCGTTCATATTCATCGTCTCCCACAGGTTGGACAACCGCCACGGACGCAACCACTCGCTCACGCTCATGGCTTTATGAACACACCAAGCCCCGACTGTCAGGACGGAGTCAACGACGCAGCGCCGACATCGCCACCGCGGCCGTGCGCCACCGCCTGCTTGCGGAGGTTTTTCGCCAGCTTGTGGAGCATCATCATGCAATCGATGAACTTGTTCGCCGCCAAGCCAACGCCAGCCGCGCATGAGGTGCTCCCCGCGTCCTGCGCGGCCTGAACGGCAAGGCCGGACTTCGAGGTCGCCAAGACCAACGTGTCGATCAGGGCCGGATTGAGGCTTTTGCCCGCCTCCTCCGTCCGCTCCAGGAAATTTGACAGCAGGCTGTCAAGGCTGCGGGCGGCTTCAGTTTCCTTGCCGACCTCCAAGGCACAAAGACTCGATCTGAATCCGCACACCGACTCCTCGACGAATTTGATCAGGGTCAACTCGACTCGGGCCAGATGTATCCGCTCGGCTTCGGCCGGGCTTATGTATTTGCCCGCGGACAGTTTACCGATAAAGGCGTCGATGGACTCCACCAGGCGCAGGAAGTCCTGGGAGCCCTCGTCAGACTCTCCCAAGGAGCGCGCCTGACGGATCATTCCCAGTAGACGAGCGTTCTCCATGGCGATGACGTCGGGCGCGGTCGCCGGATCCTGCAGCACCCGCTTGTTCAGGTATTGCAGTTTCGACGGATCGTCTTCCGGTCTGTCAGGCATGAGTTTCTCAAGCCAGGCGCCGACGCGGCCGACCACGGGCGCCATGGCAAGAGCGGGCAGCGCGTTGGAAAGGAGGAATACCACGGTGAGTTGCAGATCGCGTTCCGCGCAGACGGTCCTCGAAAACGCCAGCACCAGCGGGACACCAACCACCGTCTCCAGGAAAAAAAGCGTCGACATCAGCAGCCCGCCCCAGATCACGAACACATCCTCGAAACGCACGAGGCGCAGCGAGGTCCGGTCAAGTCCCATCGCAAGGAACATGCGCAGAAAGATGGCTCCCAGATTTGTGCCGTAAATCAGCATGGCGGCGGAGTCGCCCAACATAATCCCGGCGTTCGCCAAGGCGATGACGATCATCGACGCTCCCGTATTCGACTGCACGATGGCCGCCGCCGCGATCCCCGCCAGAAACGCCAGCGGCGGCGACGACGTCATGCGCTCGATGAATTCCTTGAACCACACCTCGCCCCCAAGCGGCTTCGCCCCTGCCCCTATCGTCTGAAGGCCGTAGAGTATCAGGCAGAGGCCAAGAATGGTCATGACGACCATGCGCCGCCGTCCCGTCTTGATGAGCCCCGCCGCCACGCCGGCGGCCCCCACCATGAAGCTCACCACCGGATGGATGGGCAGCGTGGCCACGAAGGCCAACGCCGTCAGTCCCACGTTGCACCACATGATGACCGGGAGGGCGGAGTGATAGGTTGTAAGCCCCGCCTTCCGCATGCTGGCAAGGATGAACGTGACGGCGGTGGCGCTTTGCATGAGCGCGCCGGCGGAGAGCCCGACGAGCATGCGGGACAGCGCATTGGACGTCCAATGCTCGAACAGATGCCGGAAGCCACCGGCCGCCAGCCGCCGCAGACCATCCCCGGTCAGCTGCATCCCCAGAAAGAAGAGCCCCAGCCCCAGGATCAACGCGTGCAGCGTCATTATTCCCGTGTGATTGTTCAGGGATGCCTCCTATTTCCATCTTCCCGCAGCACCTACTTCGTCACGAAGAGGTAGGCGGCTTTGGTCTTCTCCTGCTTCGGGGCGACGATCTCGATGGCGCGCTTCTTGACCCCGTCATCGAACAGTTTGAACTTCCAGTCAATCCGCTCATTCGGCAGATCCATGTGCGTCTTGATGTCGAAGACGTTCACGCCATCAGCTTTGACGCCGATGGGGCCGCCATCCTTGGTCGTCTCGTAGTACAAGCCGATGCCGGAGCACTCTACCTCTGCTTTCAAGACAGCGTCCGGTTTCGTTGGGGCGACCGCGGACGATTGCCACCGCGACGGCTGGTGGTCGAACCAGGTGCCGACGACCGACGGCAGGACTGGTTTCCATTCAGCGCATGGGAGCGTCGAAAGTTCGATCATGGAGGCGGACTCGTAGCGGTTCTCGGTGACGGGCTTCGCCGGGAACGGCGTTGGGGTGCCCTTCTCCGCCGCCAACCTGGGCAACTCGGTGGTGATGATATCGGTGTAGATGCGGTAGCCCTTGTCGTTGGGATGGCAGCCGTCGTAGAGGAACTCCTGCGGCGTGAGCCCCGTCGCCATCATCTCCCGGATGGGGGCGATAAGGTCGACGCAGGGAAGGCCGTAGGCGGCGGCGAGTTCCCGGTGAAGATTCCATGTGGGAGCCGGCGACGCGCCGCTGACGCCGATCACGAGGATGATGATCGCCATCTCGGGGTTGGCAGTATGAAGTTTTCTGATTACCCCCTCCATTGTCTCGTTCGTGTCGGCGGCCTGCGAGTCGTTGACGGCGAACTCGATGAAGGTCATGTCGGGCTTGTAGGGAAGGACGTCGCGGTCCATGCGGAAGACGGCGAGCTTCGAGCCTGTGGCGCCGATCGCCGCGTCGATGGACTTCACGTGGGACTTCGGAAAGCGCTCCTCAAGCCACGCCGAGACCAGCGCGCGGTAGGAGGTCCGCATCGGATCAGTCGCCGTGGCTCCCCAGGTGATCGAGCCGCCAAGGAACGCGACCTTGACCCGCTCCCCGGCCTCCATGCGCGAAAACAGCTTGGCCAGCTGCGGGTATTTCGCCTGCGAAGATTGCCCCTCGGCGGCGCACAGCGCGCTACCCGCGACAAGCATGACTCCCACAAAACCAAGAATTTTTCTCATGATTCGCTCCTTTTAATTACCCGGCTTCGCCGGAACCACTCGTTCACACTCGTGGCTCTGTTCAGACGCCGCAAACCGAGCCCCGACAGCGATGGAGGGGTCAGCCGCAAAGCGGCGCCGCATTGAGTTTTCTTAGCGTCAAATATAGCACAGGCTTGCGAATCCTCCGCACGGGTATACTATGAAGCAATGCGGAGCTTGCCCGCTCCAACTGAGCGTCCATGTCCGGAAACATGAGTTGCCCGCACATCACACGAACGGTCCGCCTTGCAGTAGTGTGGTGGCCGTTCTATTTTTTTACTGTTGTCGAGTCTTACACTTATAACCTACGTGCGAACATTGATCATCTCAAACCAGGAGGATATGACAATGGCGATAAGCGATTGCGCAATCAGTATTCCGGATTTCTCGGGGGAGCTTTCCGAGGCGCGCCGCGAGGCCGCCCGCGTCGAGTGGTGCGCGCGCCGGTCGTCGTCGTCGTT
>CAYTFM010000243.1:6385-14481 GCA_964436735.1 uncultured Victivallales bacterium
TTTCTCGGGGGAGCCTGCCGAGGCGCGTGGCACAATTTCGTTTCCTCACGCGGGAACCGCGGTGCTTGACCTGCGCAGCCCGCGCCCGCTGCGGCTCTGGATCGGTGACGCGCTCGTTCTCGACGAACCGCTCTTTTGGCGCCGATATGAGCGGCAACTGAGGGCGGTGATCGTGCTACCCGTTGAACAGGGGGAACGCGTGCTCCGCGCGATGGCGGGACGGCGTCCGCTTTGGCCACCGTTCGTGGAGGACCACTGCCCGTCGCGGAACCGGGAGCATGTGCGCTCCGAACTCCTGATCCGCCGCCCCGACCGCCTGCAGATCGCCGGCACGGTTCACGCAGGAGTGGCCACGCCCGCCGCGAGCCTCCGCTTCTCGCCCTCGCAATGCGTCGAGGATGGCGTCACGTGGCAGCACGTCATCGCCCGCGGGATAGACGGCTTCCCCTTTGGCGCGCCGACCATCCTCTTCGACGATCCCGCGAAGGTTCCTTTGTGGGGCCTGTCGCTGCGGACAGCCATCTCGCCGTTCGAGGCGCGGGACGTGAGCACAGCCGCCGAAAAGGCGCGAGGGATCCGCCGCTATCTACTGCCGGTGGCGAACAGCCTTGAGGACATCCCACCTGTCCGCGCGGAGGGAGCACTCGACGAACGGCTCGAGCCGGAATGCGTTGTCGCGAAGATCGTCGAGTTGACGTACGGCGACGGCAGCGCGCTGCCGGTGATCAGCGACTGGGAACGATCAATGGATCCTCCGGTCGACGCGCCCCAGCCCTCGTCAAACATCGCATTCCCAATGCCGGTCTACGAGGCCCGCGGCCGCCTCGCGCCACGCCGCGAGCATCGGGAGTTGCGCTGGCCAGCCGAAGACGAACTGCTCGCCGCCGCTCCGCGGCCACTTCTGCCCGCGTCGCATGAGCAGTGGCGCAAGCTTTATGAGCACTCCTGGAAGATGCTGCTGCGCCTCCGCCGTCCTGTTGGGCGCCTGACCGGGCTGCCCAACGACTACGTCGGCACCGCCATGAAGAACTTCTTCGACGACATCTTCGTATGGGACTCGTCATTCACCGCGATGTCCGCCGCATGGGGCTGGCGCGCATTCCCTGGGCTCGCCACCCTGGATTGCCTGTACGCGCGGCAGTTCGACGGCGGCTATCTGCACCGCGAGACGAACATCAACGACGGTCTTCCCGACGGATTCGAGCCCGACTTCTCGCCGAATCCGCCGCTGCCGGCGATCGCCGAGTGGAAGACCGCCGCGCTCACCGGAGACACCCATCGGTTGGCGAACGTCTATCCAGCCCTCGCCGCATCCCACCGCTGGCTGCGGGCGAACCGCCGCCTGCCCGACGGCACCTACTGGACGACCGGGCTGGCCAACGGTCTCGACAACTCCCCCTCGCTCGGAGACGGCTATCCCGATCTGACCGCGCAGATGGCGCACGCCGCCGAGGCGCTTTCCCTCATCGCCGGCGCCCTCGGCCGCTCCAACGAGCGCGACGAATGGGAACGCGAGCGGCAGGCGATAGGGCGCGCGATGAACGAGCGGCTCTGGTCGGACGCGATGCGCTTCTACAGCACCTCGCTGCCGAACGGCGGACACAATCCCAACAAGGTCGTCACCGGCTTCTGGCCACTCTGGACCGGACTTGTCCCCTCGGACCGCGTCGGACATCTCGCCAAGCACTTGCTCGACCCGAAAAGCTTCTGGCGCTACCATCCCGTGCCGAGTCTCGCGGCGGACAGCCCGGAGTTCATCCCTGGAGGCAACTACTGGCTCGGCTCGACCTGGGCCCCCACCAACGCCGCCACGGCCTGGGGCTTCGACCGCTCCGGCCGCCACGACCTGGCGGCAAAACTCGTCGAGCGCCATCTCAACGTCATGAGCGAGGTGTTCACCTCCACGGGCTGCATCTGGGAGAACTATTGCAGCGAAAAACCGGAACGGGGAAGCTGGTCGGGACCGGACTACTCCTGGACCTCGCTGGGGCCCATCGCGCTCCTGCTGGAGATTGTAATCGGGTTGCGCCCCGACGCCATACAGGGGACGCTGCGCTGGCATCTCCCCGAGACACCTGGATTCGGCGCGGAACGAATTCCGCTGGGGCCCGCGCTCATCGGGCTTACGCTCCTTGAGAACCGCAGCATCAAAGTCGCCACCACCAGACAGTTCACGCTGGAGATTGTCGACGGCTCTACGATCAGGCGCAAGGAGATTCCACGCGGCGATTGGAAACTCAACCTCGACAATGATTTGCAGGTCGTCGCCCACTAAATCAATGCATCTATGCGATTGTTCACCTGCTGTAAAACGGCCACATGGTCGCTATTGTATGCGTACGGCTCTTGAGCGTGACAACGTGCGACCGACAGGCTTAATATGCAGGCAATGCTGACAGCGAACTTGGACTACATCTTTCTCATCTACGGCGCCTCCTTCCTCATCCTGGCGCTGCTGCTCTATCCGCTTTCCTTGCGAGCGGTCAATGACGTGCCCTGGAAGTGGCTCTGCCTGTTCGGACTTTTGCATGGGATCAATGAATGGCTCGACATGCTCGTGATCTCCTGCGGCGACACCCCTGTGTTCGCCGCCACGCGGCTCGCGCTCATGACAACAAGCTTCATGTGCCTTGTCGAATTCGGCCGAGTCGGCGATGGGGCTCTCGGCGGACGGGTTTTCGGTCGATGGATATTCCTCCCCCTTCTTGCCGCTCCCTTGCTTGGCTGCCTGGGCGGGGGGATCACGGGCATGAACGCGGCCGCCCGCTACGCTTTCGGCTTTGTCGGCGGGACTTGGACCGCATGGGTGCTGTGGCGACGCGGCGCCCGCGGCGCCGACAAAAGCCCCGCCCTTCTGGCCGCGGCGGCGGGAATGCTGGCCTATGCGCTCGCGACAGGACTGGTGGTCCCCCAAAGCACCTTCTTCCCCTCCACGCTCATCTCCCATGACACGTTCCTCGCCTTTTGCGGCTTTCCCGTCCAGCTTCTCAGGGCGCTGATGGCCCTCTTGATGGCCGTCGCCTTCTGGCGCCACTGCTTCGTCAACTACCCCGCACCTCTGCCAAGCACCAGTCGCCGCCGCGCCTACGAACCATTTCTGGCGACCGCTCTCGCATTCACGTTCATCGTTGGGTGGATCGCCACCGACCGCGTGGGGCGCTCAACCGACGAGACCGAACGAGAGCGACTGGCCGAATTGGCTCGCGTCTTCGTGTCAACGCTGGATCCGCAGCAGATCGCGGGACTCTCCGGCTCCGATTCCGACCTGACGCAGGCTGTTTATCTTCGGCTCAAGGAAACGCTCACCATGACCCGGGAAACGATAGATGGCGCACGGTTCTGCTACCTTATGCGCCAGGAGGGAGAAAGGATCTTCTTTCTGGCCGACTCGGAGTCGGTGGACTCCAAGGATTACTCGCCCCCGGGGCAGTTGTACGAGGACATGACCAAGGAGGATATGGTTGTGTTCGAGAAAAAGACGCCAGTGGTCGTGGGCCCCGAGAAGGACTCCTGGGGAACCTGGGTGACCGCGCTGGCCCCCTTGTGCGCCAAGGATGGGACGTTGGTCGCCGTGTTCGGCGTGGACGTCGGCGCCAAGAACTGGGTGCGGATGATCGCCATGGAGCGCCTTGATCCGATTCTCATCACGGTGCTGTTCGCCTGCCTGCTGCTTTTCTTCTCCGCCGCATGGATCAAAAACATCGAATTTACCGACCAACTTCAGGCCGCCAAAGAAAAGACGGAAAAACTCAACACGCAATTAGTCGAGGCGATCACCCGCGCCAACAACCTCAGCCAGCAGCGACTGGAACTCCTCCATCTTCTCTCCCACGATTTGAAGAATCCCTTCAGCAACATCTCCTCGCTCGTCGAACTGTGCGAGTCGGGCGACAACCCCGTCGAGATACTGCCGATCATCAAACAAGCCGCTTCTCACGGGATCGCCATCATCGACATCGCGCGTGAGATGCAGGCGATCGAGTCGGGGAAAAAACAGTTCAGCCTCGTCCCCGTGGACTTCAATAAAGCTCTTGACGAAGCGACGTATCTGCTCAAGGACAAATTGGAGGAAAAGCACATCCGCATCGAACGCGACCTCCCGCCACAACTTTCGGTGATCGCCGAGGAACACTCACTCGCCACGACGGTGTTGGCCAACCTTCTGACCAACGCCGTGAAGTTCTCGCATCCCAATTCTTCAGTCTACGTCTCGGCGGAGATCAGACAAGAGGCGATCACCATATCGATCGGCGACAAGGGGATCGGCATCCCCGCCACTCTGCTCCCGCACCTTTTCGACTTTCACCACAAGACCTCGCGCCAAGGCACGGCGGGCGAACGTGGCACCGGCTTCGGCATGCCCCTCGTCAAGAAATTCATGGAGGCCTTTGGCGGCGCCATCGAGGTGCGCTCAGACGATATCGTCAGACATCCTGACTCACACGGCACCATCATCGTGCTGACCTTCAAGAAACCGCCTGCGGCGTAAATCCGAATATCGAAGCACGAAATCCGAAACAGTTTCATTCATTCGAGATGCGGATTCTCTTCGGATTTCGAGATTCGGATTCCGGATGTACCCAACATTGAATTTCCTCAACGTTGCAGTTAGCGGCTCCGCCGTGACTTGCGAGTAGTGAATCGTGATTGCAAACCATCCACCATTCACTCTTTCCTCGGAGCTCTCTCAGACTTCGACGCCCATGACAATGACATCGTCCAATGGTTTCCGCCCCTCGTCTCCGAGAGCACTGCGCCGCAACTCGTCGACCGCCTCCCGCAGCGGCAGGCTCCTGTCGGGGAGCAACTCCACCAGCCTGTCGAGGCTTCCCGCCCACAACTCATCCTGTCCCGCCACCCCCTCAAGCAGACCGTCGGTGTAAAGAAAGAAGCGGTCGCCCTGCGCCACCTTCAAGGTGCACGAGGGGAATAACGCCTCGGGGAATATGCCCAAGACGTCGGAGGGCATCTCGACGAGTGTCGGCGTTCCTTTCACCGGCTGGTGTATGACGGGCGGATGCCCCATGCCGACCAGCGTCACCTCCCGCGCCCGCCGGTTGACGACCAAATAGACGGCGGTCAGATAGCGACCCTCGGCAAGCACATTTTGAAGGATTTTGTTGAGAAGCGACATGCTCTCCGCCGGCGTGTAGATGGCGATGCAGTTCTGGGCGACAAGCGCCTTGACGGCCGCGGTGACGAAGCTGGTTTCAAGGTCGTGCCCCGCCACGTCGGACACGAAATAGCCCGTGACCCCTTTGGCGATCGCCACCACGTCATAGAAGTCGCCTCCCACCTCATGAAGCGGTTCGAACCGGACGGCGAACCTGGCCTCGGGAAGCGACTCGGGAGCGACCAAAAGCGCGCGCTGGGCAGACCGCAGCTGCCGCAGGCTCCGCGCCTGGTTGTCGATCAACGCGTTCATGGCGAGGTTGAGCTTCACATGCACCGTGGTCCGCGCCCGCACCTCGGCGGAGTTGACGGGCTTGAGCATGTAGTCGACCGCGCCAAGCTCGAACGCCCTCACCTTCGAGTCGATGTCACCGGCGCTGGTGACGATGAGCACCGGGATGGAGGCGGTCGCGGGGTCGGCCTTCAGCCTGCGTAGCACCGAGAAGCCGTCCTCGTCCGGCAGTAGAAGTTCCAAGAGGATGACGCTGGGCCTTTTGCTCCGCGCCGACTCGCAGCCCTCGGCCCCGTTCTGGGCGGTGATGACCACATACCCTGATGATGCCAGAAACGTGTTGAGCGTGAACAGCTCGCTTATCTGGTCATCAATGATCAACACGCTAAATCGCATGGGAGCCTGCGGGTCAGCCAGCTCTCCTCCCCCAGCCACCTCAGGGACTTCAGCAGAGCCCTCACGCCCCGTTTCCAGTGAACTGGCGCCCGCCGAAGGCGCGGCGAGCGTGAGGGTGACGAGGTTGCCTTTGTCGTTGAAACCGAGGGAGAAGCCATACGCCTGAATGAGCTGGAAACCACGCCCCGAGGTGGCGGCCGGCTCGACCTCCACCTCACGCATATGGCTCATCCAGTCGAACCCCTCACCCTGATCCTCGACGCTGATCGTGAGCGCGCCGCCGTCCGCGCGCACCGCGAGCGCGACCTCACGCGAGGGGACGCAACCGCTCCCGTGGACGATGGCGTTGACGAGGGCTTCGTACAACGCGAGGCGCAGTCCATACGAGTCGACGACGATCCGCCTCTCGTCGACGAACGCCGCCGCCGCCTCAACCACCCGCTCCACCTCCGACAAACGAGCGGGGAACGTGGTCGCCCACTCCCCCGCGTTAGCGCACACCATGGCTGTTAAGGAAGGGACCATATTTTTTGTCGACAATCAGGATGTGGGCCTGGAGCCAGTGGCGCAGGAACTTCAGCACGTCGATGAGGTTTACCTCCTCGCCGCTGCCGAGTTTGTCGATGATGCTCTTGACCTTGCCGAGCAGATCCTCGTGGAGGCGCTTGTGGGCGTCGTACTCGGGATACTGGTGCTTGACGAACTGCCGCTCCTCGGACGCGAAGTGTCCGATGGTAAACTCCGCCATGTCGACAAGGATCTTGCGGATCTGCGCCATGTCGGCGTCCGCCTTCACCGCCGCATGGACCGCGTTGATGTAGTCCATGATCGTGCGGTGCGCGCCGTTGAACTCCTCGACGCTGACCGTGTAGTAATCGGAGTACTTGATGAGTTTGCGGTCCGAGCGCGCCGGCGCCCCGCGCCCCTCGGGCAGCTTGAAGCGGTTGAACATCTTGAGCAGGTCGTCCTTCAGTCCGGCGATCTCCAGCGCGCTAGCGTAGACGCGGGTGGCGTCGCGCTTCATCTGCTGGCTCTCGGCGGCGGACTCGGACACCTCCCGCGCGACGTCTCCCACAAGCTGCGAGGCCTCGGAGATATTTTTCGTCACGTCACTGACGGCACACGCCGCCTCTTTGAAGGAGGTGGTGATGTCGTTGACGCCCTCGGCGGCCGACGCGATGTTGCGGGCGATCTCCTTGGTGGTGACGGACTGCTCCTCGACGGCGGCGGCGATGTTGTTGACGGTGTTGTTGACCTCGTTGAAGATCTCGTTGAACTGGTCGATCTCCTGGGCGGTCGACTTTGCGGCCTGCTGGATCGCCTCGATCTTGGCGCGGATGTCGGCCGTCGCCACGCTCGTCTGCTTGGCCAGTTCCTTGACCTCGCTGGCGACGACGGCGAACCCCTTGCCGGCCTCGCCCGCCCGCGCCGCCTCGCTCGTGGCGTTGAGGGCGAGCAGCTTGGTCTGGTCGGAGATCTCGTTGATCGCCATGATGAAGGCGCCGATGTCGCAGGCCGCCTTGCCGAGGTTGGTGACGTTCTGCGAGGCGCCCTGGGCGCGGGTGGCGGCCTTCTGGGTGACCACGCGGGCGCGCTCCGCGCTTTGCGCGATCTCGGTGATCGTGGCGGTCATCTCCTCGGTGGAGGCGGAGACGGAGTTGATGTTCTGGACCGAGACGCTCGCCCGCTCCGAGACGTTCGCCATGTTCACGTTGAGCTCCTCGGCGGCGGTGGCGATCGTGTTGAGACGCTCGCGCATGTCGCGCGCCGCCGTGCTGACGGCCGCCGCCTTCTCATGAGTCTTGCAGGCGGACTCGCGCATCTTCGCCGCGAGGCCGTCGAGCTCGTCGGAGGTGGCGGCGAGGTCGCCGCCGGCCGTCATGGCGTCGCCGATGATCTCGGTGAGCCGGTCGTACATCGCGCCGATCAGCCGGATGATCTCCGGCGCGGAATCGACCGTGACCACGTTGCTCAAATCGAGCTGCGCGGCCTTCGCCACAAGCTCCTCAGCCTTTTTCAGTTGCGCGACAGCGTCGGAGTCGGCGCCCACCACGGCCTTGCTGGCCGGCCCACCATTTTTCCCACCAAACATGTCCGCCCCCTTTCTATAATAGTTATTCCGATGTTCACGTTATACATTTGCTGCGTTGTTTCTTGCCTTGAAAACGATTCCTACTTCCAAGGCCCAAAGGGCCGTCGTCAACTTAGCCATGGGCGAAGCCCATGGGAGAGGTGGTTGTTATTCGAAGCCTGAAGGGCTTCCTCAACACCTCGTTTCCACGCCACTCATTGAAGA
>CAYTFM010000244.1:0-8310 GCA_964436735.1 uncultured Victivallales bacterium
TTTAAGATCCAATGCGGTCCGTTCGGCTTAATTGCGGGAGAAAACTGTACTTGGCTATTATGCATTGTTTGGTTGCGGCCGTGCGCCGTTTTGGAAGTTCAGTAGTTATCTGTTATACGGATTCTATGCATAGTTCTTTCTCGATGGCGGCCAATATCCTTTCGCCGGCCTCGCTTTGTCCATCGCGGAAGACGCGCGCGCAGGACCGGCCGATGAGCGCTCCGAGAGGCGGAGGATTGTAAATGAGCCTCAACACGTTCCAAGGCAGGACTGAAAGGGGATTATAGCCTTTCGCGATATGGCCGTCAGCGAGCGCCCGCGCTTCCAAGCCTGTCCGGGGCTGAATGGCCAGGAAAAACACGACCGGCACGACGCGGTCGTCGCCAAGGAGGGACGTGAGGCGCCGCACCACCGCCATCGTCGCCAGAAGCGTCTCCCGCGTCTCCCCCGGAGCGTTCAACGAAAGATTCAGAAGCACCCTGCCCGAATAACCGGCGGAGCGCAAGATTGTGAGCCCCTTGATCACGTTATCGACGGAGAACCCAAGCCGAAGGGCATCAACGACATCTTGTGAGCCTGAACCGAGAGAGACCTCGAGTTCGCAAAGTCCGGAGCGCGTCATGAGCGACGCGAGCGAGTGATCGATTTTGTCGATTCGAAGGTAGCCTGACCATTCGATGCCGAGCCCTGCCTCTATGATTCCTTCGAGTATGCTGCGGAGATGAGTCTCGTCCGCGGGTTCGCTCAGGAGCTGCGCGTCCGCGAACCAGAATCGCCGCACCCCCCAGTGCCGCGCGTAGGCTTTGATCTCTGAGACGACCTTGACCGGATCCCTGCGCCTGACCGTCCTGCCTTCAAGCTCGCCGTACAGGCAATACACGCAGGCCTGGGGGCAGCCGCGCTTCGTTTGGACGCCGATAACCTCGCCGCGATATGCCTCCCATTGCGGGAAGGCGGTCTGCAGGAAGTCCAGATCGATCGCCGGCTCGATGGCGTCAAGAGGCATGGACAGACCGAGAAATGCGAAAAAGGTGTCCACGTCCACTTCGTTGAAAACGCGCACTCGCGCGGGAATCCTCGCGCCAAGCCGGTCGCCAAAAATCTTGACGCTGGGACCACCCAGGGCGCAGGCGATATGAGGATGGGCGGACGCGGTTTCCCGGATGATCCGCAGGTTGCGCGCCAGGGAGGCGTGGTACGTGAAAATGTTGCGGAGGCCCTGGAGCGCGGCGCGCAGTTTCCGCGCGGGAGAAGGGTCGTGGAAAAAGGTGAAGGCGGTGCGCAGGCCGCCGTCGGGATCCTGCGGGGAGAACTGCTGAAGATCCCTCCAGGAGAAGGCGATCAGGTCGGGGCGATCTTCCGCGATGACCGCCTCAAGCGTGGGCATCATCCGCGCGGGTTCGATAAGTGCGAGGTCGAGCAGGCGAAGCCCCAGGCTCGGATTGGCCCGGCGCAGCAACGACATGAGATAGATGGGGCCGAGCGGGTATATCTTCTTGCAGGGGAGTCTGACGATGAGGATGTTCATATTGCTGCCTCGCCAGTGTATACCACCGCGATCCCCTTGGTGAGTCTGCGGTAGTTCACGTTGATGAACCCGATCTTCCGGAGCGAGGCGGCGAAATCATCCGGCGCGGGGAACATGCGGATGGATTCGGGAAGATAGCGGTACACGTCGCCTGTCCCCGCCAAGACCTTTCCGAGAATCGGCATGAGATGAAAGGAATACATGTCGTACAGCAGGCGGAACCAAGCTGAAGTAGGGAGGGAAAACTCAAGGCACATCATCTTCCCTCCCGGTTTGAGAACCCGACGCATCTCCCGCAGACCCTCATCCATCTGCGTCAGATTGCGCACGCCGAACCCCACCATCACGGCGTCAAACAACCCTTCCTGAAAGGGAAGAACCTCGGCATTTCCCTGGACAAAGTGAATTCTGCCGACGAGAGAGGCTCTTGCCACCTTGGCTTGCCCCCTTGCCATCATGGCGTGGTTGAGGTCGCAGAGGATGATCCGCCCTTCAACTCCTACCGCCCTGGCCGCGAGGATGGACAGATCCGCCGTGCCACCACAGACATCCAGCACCGAACCTCCCGGCCTCAGGCGCAGCATGCCTATCGCCTGGCGCTTCCAGAGATGGTGCATCCCCACGCTGAGGATGGTGTTCATGAGATCATATTTGCCTGCGATGGTGTCGAAGTGACGGTGAACATGCGCCGTCTTGTCTCTTTTGAGAACTCGGCGGTAGCCTAAAAAGGCCATCTCCGCCTCGTCGCCGTTGTGGGGGCCGTTCGTTAGGGCGGGGCAAGAAGGAGCAGGCGTTGGGGATCGTTTCATGTTTTCCCTCGTGGTGCGCATCCATACAATTGCGGAACACAACAGCCCACACCTGCATACGGGTGGAACGTCCACCGTGCGCGTGTCCACGGTTTTGGATGCTGCCTCTCGCGCATGAGCCAGTGAATATACTGCGTCCAATTTCCGTTCAACAAATCACGGAACATCTTGTCGATCTGCGACGATGGTGATCTCTTCAGCGCCAACAGTTCCGCAATTGAAGCGTAAATGATTGACGCAGAGCATGAAAGACTCGTTGACGTATCCTGGTCCGCGGCGCCGTAGGCGTAGTATTACGGTAGGTCATCACTCCATAAGGGGGCAGGTCATCACCCCATGGCATGGGGGTGTCGCAGGCACTATAATCCAAACAGCCACATGACAGAAAGAGGGGGAATGGCGATGACCAGAATCCGGGCCGTGCCAGCAAAGTTCGTTTCTGGGCTTCGGAAGGATGGCGATTCGGAGCCGATGGTGGCTGAACGCGCGAGCGCGTCCGGCTGCGATAGGGGGAAGTCCTCATGGAGGTGACCCCGCATCTTGAGTCGACTATTCAGCGGATGGCGAAGGAGAAGATAGTTCTAACCATCCACGACGTGACGTCGCCGAAATGCGAGGGATCATCATCACGGCCCGAGAGTAATTCACGCTTCAAGGATGGCCAGGATGTCCACCTCCAGCATGCCATCGTGTTCAACATGGAGGGGGCGCCTTTAGGCTTGCTCCACGCCCATGCGCTATCCTCTGGAGGCGACGAACTCAATGCGGCGGAGCATGTCCGGGGGCGCCTGGAATGGGGGAACGGCGGCAGATGGTACGGAGGGTACAGGGTCGCATCTTTCATCCACGCGCGGCTTCCCGACACGATAGTCGTCAGCATAGGCGACTGTGAGGCAGGCGTTTTCGACGTGTTCGCTGGTGCGGCGGCGCTGCGCGGCTCCCTCAAGCTGATACTTAGGGTGGGCGGAGAAAGAAAGGAGGCAGACGGAGAGTGTGCGTGGCTGAGGAAGCACATTCTTGCAAAACCTTTACAAGGAAGGTCGCCTGTTTGGGCATGCCGCAAAGACGGCGCGTGCATGAGCGGGACTGAGCAGGAGATTCGCTTCGGCGCGGTTGGCGCTCATCCTGCGCGGGATATTGATGGCGGAGCTTCACCCATCTGGTACGTCCATGCGGGAGAGGATCATCCTTCGAAGAGATCCGAGGCCGTCGAACTGGTGCTGCTGAGTGACATCCCGGTCTTGACCGTTGAGGATGCCCTCCAGATCATCGACTGCTATGGCATACGCCGGAAGATTGACCACTATCGGCGAACGCTGCAGCGAGGATGCGGGCAGAAAAGGCTGTTTCCACACTCTTGGCGCAACTTGGAGAAAACTTGTTCTTCACGTCGTCGCGGCGTGGCGCGTGTCCCATTTGAGCTTGCCGCGGCGGGAATGCTCCAAAGCTGTCAGGCGCGGCCTTTACGCGAGAAGACCGATGATTGAGTGAGTACTTAGGGGCCGCCAAAGTCGGAACGCGGATTGTCGCAACAACAATCAGCGCACTATCTATGGGGTGGCGGACATGAAAATTGCTGTTCCCAAGGAAACGCATGCTGGCGAAGCGCGGACGCCGTTGACTCCAGATGGCGTGGCCAAACTGGTCAAACTCGGCGCACGGGTGGAGGTCGAGGCCGGTGTCGGCGCGGCCGCGGGATTCATCGATGCCGCCTACGCCGCCGTCGCCGCCACGATCATGTCCGACCGCAATGCGCTGTTGGGATGCGGCGACGTGGTGTTGCGTCTGCGCAAGCCGCCTATGGATGAAATCGCGCTGCTCAAACGCGGTTGTGTCCATATAAGTCTGCTGGATCCGTTCAACGAAAAGGAGTTGCTCCAGAAGCTTGCCGAACGCGGCGTGAGCGCGCTCAGCATGGAGCTTATACCGCGCACCTCGTATGCGCAGAAGATGGATGCGCTCTCATCGCAAGCCAACCTTGGAGGCTACGAGGCGGTCATTGTCGCGGCATACCACGCCAGCAAGGTTTTTCCGATGATGAACACGGCGGCGGGGACGATTTTGCCGGTGAAGCTTTTTGTCATCGGGGCCGGCGTCGCCGGTTTGCAGGCGATTGCCACGGCCAAACGGTTGGGCGCGAAAGTGACCGCCTACGATACGCGGCCCGTCGTGGAGGAGCAGGTCAAGTCGCTCGGGGCTCAGTTTCTGAAAGTCGACCTCGGCGCAACTACCCAGACCACCGAAGGGTATGCCAAGGCGTTGACCGATGAGCAGATTCAAAGACAGCGGGATGCGATGAGGAAGGCGTGTGGCGACGCCGATGTGGTCATCACCGCCGCGCAGGTGTTTGGCCGCCGCGCGCCGATTCTCGTCACCGCGCAGATGATCGCGGACATGAAGCCGGGCAGCGTGATCGTGGATCTGGCGGTCGAAGCCGGCGGAAATGTCGACGGTGTGGTGGTGGATCAGATCGTGGAACGCGAGGGAGTGAAGATCGTCGGCATCGCCAACCTGCCAGGGCGCGTGCCGTTTCATGCCAGTCAAGTGTATTCCGCCAATGTGACGAACTTTATCGAGGAGTTTTGGGACAGGCAGAATGCGCGGTTTGTTGTGAACCTTGACAACGAGATCATCAAGAGCTGTCTGGTCACCCATGGCGGCAAGATCGTTAACGAGAAACTGTCAGGTACGGCCAATCTCTCCTGAGGGATCGTATGAGTTCTGAATTACTGATTGTTTTCATTTTCATTCTATCCGTATTTCTTGGCTTTGAGTTGATCTCCAAAGTCCCCTCGATGCTGCACACGCCGCTGATGTCCGGCACCAACGCCATTCACGGCATCATCCTTGTTGGTGGCATTATCGTGTTATTGGGCGCGGACGGCGCGCTGACGCGCGCCCTTGGCTTCATCGTGGTGGTGTTCGGCTCGATCAATGTGTGTGGCGGTTTCATGGTCACGGACCGGATGCTGCAAATGTTCAGAAAGAAGAGACAATGAACTCTTCAATCGGTGTCATCTCGATCACGGCCGCGGTTTTCTTCATCCTCGGGATCAAGCTGTTAAGCTCCCCCAAGACCGCGCGGCTTGGCAACCTTGTGGCGTCGTGCGGGATGCTGGCCGCGCTGCTTGCGACGCTGGCGTTGCCCAGTGGTGACGGTAAAACCGTTGTTCCTCAATGCTGGACGCTGAATCACACACTCGTGCTCGCCGGCGTGGCCATAGGCTTGGGGCTCGGTGCGCTCGGCGCCTACTCGGTGAAGATGACCGCGATGCCGCAAATGGTGGCGCTCTTCAACGGCGTCGGCGGCGGGGCGGCCGCCCTGGTGGGGAGCCTGGAGTTTCTCCGCCGCGCCAGCTCCGGCGAGATCCCCCTCTTTTTCTCCCTTACCATGCTGTTCGCCACGGTGGTCGGGTCGCTTTCGTTCACGGGCAGTCTTGTCGCGTTCTGCAAACTGCAGGGGTACGTTGAGAGACCCCGCACGTTCCCTGGGCAAAACCTTGTCAATGGGCTTGTTCTCGCAGGCATCCTTGGATTGTGCGTCTCAGTTGTCGGTTGGACGCCGGCCAGCGTCATGGTGTTCTGCGCGATCTTCGCCCTCGCGCTGTTGTTTGGCGTCGTGATGGTCATGCCCATCGGCGGCGCTGACATGCCCGTCGTCATTTCTCTGTTAAACTCGTTGACCGGACTTGCGGTCGCGGCGGACGGCTTCACCGTCAATAATATTCCCATGATCGTCGCCGGATCGCTCGTCGGCTCTTCGGGCACCTTGTTGACGCTTCTCATGTGCAAGGCGATGAATCGTCCGGTCTCAAATGTCCTGTTTGGCGCCTTCGGCGTGGGCGCGGGAGGAGAGCTGGCCACTGCATGCGGCAGCGCCGGAGGTAATGTCAAACCCATTCAAGCCGACGAGGCTGCCATGCTGCTCAGCTACGCCCAGCAGGTCGTCATCGTGCCCGGCTACGGCATGGCCGTGGCGCAGGCGCAGCATCAGGTGCGTGAACTCTCTGAGGAGTTGAGTGAACGCGGCGTCGACGTCCGTTTCGCCATACATCCAGTCGCCGGCCGCATGCCGGGCCACATGAACGTCCTCCTGGCCGAGGCGGAGGTCCCGTACGACCAGCTGTGCGAAATGGAGTCCGTCAATCTCATCATGGACCGCGTCGACGTCTGCCTTGTGATCGGCGCCAACGATGTCGTCAATCCCGCCGCCCGCGACGAGAAGAGCAGCCCGATTTACGGCATGCCCATCATCGAGGTCGACCGCGGCAGAACCGTCATTGTGTTGAAACGCTCCATGGCGGCTGGATTCGCCGGGATTGAAAACCAACTATTTTACAAGAGCAACACCCGCATGCTTTTCGGTGACGCCAAAGCCTCGCTTCAAGCCCTCATCGCGCAGTTGAACGCGAGTTGAAGTAACTGTTGAATGAAGTCGGGTAGACGTACGATATGCGGAAACCTTTCCCCTTCGCATGTGCCCGCCACTCGCAGCGCCTTGTTCCTCTTCGGTTATCTCATCTGCTCCATTGCGGGGCGAACCACCCTATAGCCGCTGGGAACCGCCATGTAGTAGGTCCCGCCGGAATAGTAGTAGGGTTTGCCGTTCACATAGACCAGGTTCCATCTATCCGGTAAAATCGGGATGATCGCCCCCACCGGAGGAGTCGCCTGAAAGTAACCGGACGGGGTATCAACAAAGAACAGGCCGCCGCCGTGGCAGTATCTCGCGCCGCCAAAGCGCTCCACACCGACGAAGGAGCCTGGGCGATAACAGGATCCTTTTGAAGAAAAGACCCCATCCTGCTTGTGGACAAAACTGACATTTCCACGCCCGCCATGAAAACTGCCCTTATGAAAGCCGCCGTGGTGGGCGCCTCCTGCGTGTCCCGCTCCATGGATCCCCCCCACGCATTTGCCGTGACCCCCTCCGCCATGCGAGTTTCCGCCGTGAACGGCAAAAGCCGCAACGCAACCGGCGACCAGCAGGCCTGCGATGAGATAAACCAAAATTCTGTGTTGCCTTCTCATTGAAGAACACCCATCAATCGTTTTTCCTATTTCTTCACTTCCTCCCATTTTATTAGACAAGCACAGGACATGAAAGTTCCTCGTCGAAGGGGTGCGCGCGGGGCGGGAAGGCAGCGGACTCCAATGGACGCCGAGTGGTAGGGGAACACCCCATTGCGGAGCGTGGAACCATGAAATACAATGAATTCATGGGCTTGCGCACCGCAGACGATGTCGGCCTTCGAGGAGTTCCGCATGGCTAATGGCGTGATGGCGAATTATCAGGCGCTGGTCGACCGTTCCGAGGAGGCCTTGGGAAAGGTCGGCGAGGTCGGCAAGATCCGCATCCAGATTGGCTCGGCCACCTGCGAGGACGCCGCGGGCGCCAAGGAGGTCATGGCGGAATTCCGCACGCTGGTCAGGAGCAGCGGCCGCTCCGACATCGCCCTGCGGCAGTTCGGCTGCACTGGCCGCTGCAGCCGCGAGCCGATCGTCAACGTGATCTTCCCGGGGAGCCTGCCGGTGAAGTATGAGAAGGTGGACGCCGCGATCGCCGCCGAGATCTTCAAATGGCATATCGTCGGCGGCATGCCGCTGCCGGGACGGATGCTCGACTCGGAGTTCCAGCGTGCGCGCCAGTACGACTTCCTCTTCTGCGGCGGCTCCCGCTGCCTACGCCGCTCGACGACCGACCTGCAGGAGATTTTCGTCAAGAAACTCCATGCGTGCGGCGGCGACGGCGAGAAGGTCAATGTCATCTCGTCTAACTGTTTCGGGCTGTGCCCCCCCGGTCAGCCCGCCCTCTGCACCTATATCCTCGTCCGCCCCTCCAACACCTTCTACCGGGTAACCACCGAGGCCGACATTGACGAGATCATCCGCGAGCACGTCGGCGGCGGGAGGATCGCCCGGCGGGTGGCGGTTGAGGAGCCGCCGGGGAGCCAGCGCTTCTTCGACCTCGAC
>CAYTFM010000244.1:8320-11412 GCA_964436735.1 uncultured Victivallales bacterium
GACCTCTACGGCGACGTGGCGTTTTTCAACAAGCAAAGTCGCATCGCCCTGCGCAACAGCGGCATCATCGATCCGGAAAGCATCCATGAGTACATCCACTACGAGGGCTTTCTGGCGTTGGCGCAGGCGCTGGAACGGAGTGATCCCGCAGGGGTCGTCAAAGAGATACGCGACTCCAACTTGCGCGGCCGCGGCGGCGGCGGCTATTCCACGGGTGCCAAATGGGGCTTCGCCGCGGCGGAGTCCAGCAAGTTCAAGTACGTCATCTGCAACGCCGACGAGGGCGATCCCGGAGCGTTCATGGACCGGTCGATGCTCGAGGGCGACCCCTTCTCGGTCATCGAGGGAATGATGATCGGGGCCTTCGCCATGGGGGCGAGCCAGGGGTACTTCTACATCCGCGCCGAGTATCCCACCGCCATCAAGCGCGTGCAGAAGGCCATCGACCAATGCCGCGCGGCGAAGCTGCTGGGCAAGGGGATCCTGGGGTCGAGCTTCGACTTCGACGTGGAGATCCGCCTGGGCGCCGGGGCGTTCGTGTGCGGGGAGGAGACCTCGCTGATCCATTCCATCGAGGGCTTGCGCGGACAGCCGTCGATCCGACCGCCCTATCCGACGACGGCGGGGCTGTGGGGAAAACCCACCTGCATCAACAACGTCGAGACCTTCGCCAATGTTCCCGTGATCATCCTCTACGGCGCGAAGTGGTTCGCGCAGATGGGCACGGTGAAGAGCGGCGGCACCAAGGTCTTCGCCCTGGCCGGAAAGGTCCGCCATTCCGGCCTGGTCGAGGTGCCCATGGGGACCTCGCTGCGCGAGATCATCTTCGACATCGGCGGCGGCGTGGCCGAGGGCAAGAAGCTCAAGGCCGTGCAGACCGGCGGCCCGGCGGGCGGGTTCATCCCGGCCAGCCGAATCGACATGGTCGTCGACTACGAGCCGCTGACCGCCGCCGGCTCGATCATGGGCTCGGGCGGCATGATCGTGGTTGACGAGGACGACTGCATGGTTGACCTGGCGCGGTTCTACATGTCATTCTCCGCCGACGAGTCATGCGGCAAATGCACCCCGTGCCGCGAGGGGTGCACCAGGATGCTGGAGATACTCGACCGCATCGTCCACGGCGCGGCGGCGGAGGATGATATCGGCAAGCTTGAGCGGTTGGCCAAGCTGATCAAGAAGTCGTCGCTGTGCGGGCTGGGGCGCGCCGCGCCCAATCCGATCCTCAGCACGCTCACGCATTTCCGCGCCGAGTACGACGCGCATGTGCGGGATAAAGTCTGTCCGGCCGGGCGATGCCCGATGCGGTAGGAAGTTCGGCGGGCAGCCGCCCGCGACGTGGTTTCGGGTTTCGGGTTTCAGGTTTCAGGTTTCAGGTTTCAGGTTTCAGGGTTTCAGGGGTTCCTCTTCCTGACACCTGAAACCTGACACCTGAAACCTCTTATGAAACTCGAACATGGTGGAACACATGGCCGCGGCGACGCGGTCGGTCTCCAAGATGCGTCTTCGGCGTTGGAGCGTCCCGGTCTCCGGGACATCCAAGGCGGTCCATCGGGTGTGACAGCGAGAGAAAAGTTAGCCTGGTTTTACGCATAGTTTGGTTGCGCCCTTATACCGCCTTGGAATGAGGTGCCGCGGGGCGGACGCGTCAAAATTTATCGAGGATGTGGAAGGATGACAAATTCAACTAAACAGAATGTCAATCTGACGATCGATGGGGCGGCGGTGTCGGTGCCGTCGGGGACCACGATCATGCAGGCGTGCGAGACGCTGGGCATCCACATCCCGCGGCTGTGCCATCATCCGGCCTTGAGTTTGATGGGCTCGTGCCGCGTCTGCATCGTCGACGTCAAAGACATGGGGTTTTACATGACCTCGTGCTCCTCGGCAGTGTGGGAGGGGATGGTGGTCGAGACCAACTCGCCAGAGATACGGCAGGCCCGCCGCGACATCATCGAGTTGCTGCTGGACAACCACGACATGGACTGCCAGACCTGCGAGCGCGACGGCCGCTGCGAGCTGCAGAATCTCGCCTACACCCTGGGTGTTCGTGAGAGGCTCTTCGCCGGCAGACGCAACCTGCGCGAGGTCGAGAGGCGGGGATGCGCGGTTGTCCGCAATCCCAACAAATGCATCAAGTGCGGCCGTTGCCACCGCGTCTGCGAAGAGGTGCAGGGGGTAAGCAATCTCGGGCAGCAGGGACGCGGGTTCAACATCGTGGTGTCCCCGGCCCATGAAGGGGATATGGACGACTCGGTCTGCATCCAGTGCGGACAATGCGTGAACGTCTGCCCCGTGGCGGCGTTCCTGGAAAGGAGTGAGACCGAGGAGGTCTTCGCCGCCTTGGATGATCCGACCAAGCACGTGGTGGTCCAGACGGCTCCGTCCATCCGGGCGGCGATTGCCGAGGGCTTCGGCCTGCCGCCGGGCACCGCTGCCACGGGGAAGATGATCTCCGCCCTGCGGCGGTTAGGCTTTCAGCGCGTGTTCGACACCAACATCGGAGCCGACCTGACGATCATGGAGGAGTCGCACGAGCTGATCGGGAGGCTCAACGGCGACGGTCCTCTGCCGATGTTCACCTCATGCTCGCCCGGATGGGTCAATTTCCTGGCGAAGTTCTACCCCGGCCTGATCCCGCACGCCTCCACCTGCCGTTCGCCGATGACGATGCTGTCGGTCCTGGCGAAAAGCTATTACACCCAGAAGGCCGGCATCGATCCCGCCCGCGTCTACATGGTGGCGGTCATGCCCTGCACGGCCAAGAAATTCGAGCGGCACCGCCCCGAGCACCGCCTACCCGACGGCACCCCCTTCACCGACGCCGTCATCACCACCCGCGAGCTGATCTGGATGATCAAGTCGTACGGGATCGATTTCGAAAGCCTTCCCGACGACGGCTTCGACGCCCCGCTCGGGATCCCGGAGCCGGTCCTCGTCGCGAACCGCGCGGTCTTCGCGAGCCTCGTCGGGCTCGTGGATGGCCGGAGCTACTACAACATCTTGAACTGGTACCGGCTTTACCAGCTCCTGCCCGGGCTCGGCGAGCGGCTCCTCCCGGCCCTCGGGCACGAACCCACCGGTGTCGATGT
>CAYTFM010000244.1:11422-14385 GCA_964436735.1 uncultured Victivallales bacterium
CCTCCCGGATGGCGAGTTCGACGCCCCGCTCGGTATCGCCAGCGGCGCCGGCGACATCTTCGGCATCACGGGCGGGGTGATGGAGGCGACGCTCCGCACGGCGGCGGAGAAGCTCACGGGACAGCCGTGCGGCAAGATCGACTTCACGGAGGTCCGTGGTGTGGCCGGAGCCAGGGAGACTGTCGTGACCATCGGCGACCGCGAGCTGCGGATCGGCGTGGCCAACGGGCTGATGAACGCCCGCAGGCTTCTCGAACAGGTGGTCGCTGACAAGAGGACGTTCCATGTCATCGAGGTCATGGCGTGTCCGGGAGGCTGCTCCGGCGGCGGCGGACAGCCCTATCCTCCGCCCGCGATGAGCATTCTGGATCCGCGCCAGCTCAAGCGCCGCGGCAAGGCATTGTACGAGATCGACGCGGCCAAGCCGCTGCGCCGCTCACATGAGAACCCGGCCGTGAAGGCCATATACGACGAGTTCCTGGGCGATATCGGCGGACAGAAGGCGCATGAGTTGTTGCACACCGCCTATCATGCGCGCCAACCGCGGGGAATCTTATGAATAAGTGTATAGACTGCGACAATTGGGGGCAGGTCGAGCAGACGAGCAAAGCCGTCCTGCCGGAGCGCATCGTCAAGCACATCGAACACTGCCGCAAGCTTCCTCACCGTGAAAGCCAGCTCATTTCGATTCTCCATATGGTCCAGGGGCATTTCGGGTTTCTTGGCAAGGAGGAGATGGACGCCGTCGCGCAGCTTCTGCAGGTGCCCGCCGTGAAGGTGACAGGCGTGGCCACCTTCTACCACTATTTCCGCCTCCGTCCGCGCGGACGATTCATCGTCAACATCTGCATGGGCACGGCCTGCTACGTGAAAGGCGCGGGGGAGATCGCCAAACGTGTCCGGCAGGAGCTGGGCATCCAGGTGGGGGAAACCACCGAGGACGGAATCTTCTCACTAGTTGAGTCCCGCTGCCTTGGCACCTGCGGGCTCGCCCCCGTGGTCATGATCGGCGACGATGTGCATGGGAAGGTCAAACCCGATCAAATTCCTGAACTGCTTGCCAGATACAAGAGACTGGGGGAGGCGTCATGAAGTACAACGGCGTAAATCATCTGGCGATGGCCACCGGCGACATGGACATGACCATCCGCTTCTGGCGCGACCTGCTGGGCATGCGTCTGGTGGCGGGGGTGGGGGAGCCCGGCTACCGGCATTATTTCTTCGAGATCAGCGCGACCGACCTGATCGCCTTCTTCGAGTGGCGGGGCGTGCAGCCGGTCAAGCCCAAGGAGCATGGCGAACCGGTCAAGGGGCCTTTCGTCTTCGACCATGTGTCCTTTGGCGTGGAGAGCGAGAAGGATCTGTGGGAGTTGAAGGACAAACTCGACGCCGCCGGATTCAAGTGCTCGGACATGATCGACCACGGATTCATTCATTCGATATACGCCTTCGATCCCAACGGCATACCGATAGAGTTTAGTTGGAACGTCGACGGGATGTCCATCCGCTCCACGCCCATCATGGGGGACCGTCAGCCCACTACGCGTGCCCGCGAGGGGGCCGAACCTCAAGCTGGTCGCTGGCCGCCCGTGGAGAAGCCGACCCCGCCGTCGCGGCACCGCGTGTACAAGGGAGCCGGGAGCGAACTCTATCACGGAATGAAAAAGCAGTGACGACTGGCGGATGACCCTGGCGAAGCCGGTTGCGTTGAACAACGGGGTGAGTTTCCCCTTCGAAAGAGTCGGGCAGGATGCAGCCTCGTTCCACCATCACGATCTTCCTGTGCGGCGATGTCATGACAGGGAGGGGGATCGACCAGATCTTCCTCCACCCAAGCGATCCGCGCGTCTTTGAGCCATACGTGAGTGACGCCCGCAGGTACGTGGAGCTCGCCGAGGAGATGAACGGGCCGATTCCCAGATCGGTGGGCTCTTCGTATATATGGGGGGAAGCCCTTGACATTCTCACGCGCATGAAACCGGACGCGCGGATCGTCAACCTTGAGACCAGCATCACCACGAGCGGCGACTACTGGCCGGGGAAGGGAATCAACTACCGGATGGAGCCGCGGAACGTCGACTGCCTCACCGCCGCCGGGATCGATGTCTGCGCCTTGGCCAACAATCATGTGCTTGACTGGGGCTATGCGGGACTTGTCGAGACGCTGCGGATTCTTGAAACCGCAGGGGTGAAAGGATGCGGAGCTGGAAAAGATCTGAATGAGGCGGAGGCTCCGGCGGTGGTGGAGGTCGCGGGGGAAGGTGGGCTGCTGGTTTTCAGCTTCGGCGTCTCGACCAGCGGAATCCCTCATGAGTGGGCCGCTTCTCCCGGCGCCGCAGGGGTGAACCTGCTGCCGGATCTGTCGGCCGCGGCCGCGCACGGCATTAAGATGCTGGTCCAGGGGGTGAAACGGCCGGGCGACCTGGTTGTCGCATCGATTCATTGGGGAGGGAACTGGGGTTACACTATTCCGTGGGAGCAGACGGAATTCGCGCATACGCTCATCGACGATGCCGGGATTGACGTCATTCACGGTCATTCCTCCCATCATGTCAAGGGCGTCGAGATCCACGGTGGGAAACCGATCATCTATGGCTGCGGCGACTTCATCAACGACTATGAGGGGATCGGCGGCAATGAGAGGTACCGCGGAGAGCTGGGGCTGATGTATTTCGTGGAGATGGAGCCGGCGTCAGGGAAGCTCGTCAGCATGAGGATGAAGCCGACCCGGATGAGGAACTTCAGATTGCGCCGGGCGTCGAATGCTGACGCGGAATGGCTTTGCGACACGTTGAACAGAGAAGGGTACAGGCTTGGTTCCCGGGTGGAACTAGACAAGGATAACTCTCTGATCCTGAGCGGGGAATGATCAAGAAGGATAAGGAGATTGCCATGAAGACAAAAAGGATTTTAGTCGTCTGCGTAGCAGTTGCGGTGCTCGCACTCGGCGGATGCTGGGCGCT
>CAYTFM010000245.1:0-14294 GCA_964436735.1 uncultured Victivallales bacterium
GCGTCGACCACCGGGAAGACCTCGGCGGTTCTGCTTTTGGCGATCATGTGGATGTATTTGATGTTGTCGTCCGGGGAGAACGTGGTGACATCCTCCTGGAGCATCGATTCAACAGGCTGGCTGAACTTCAGCCGACGCACCGTGGTCGCGGAGTCAAACGGTGTCTGCAGGATGGACACCCCGGTCCGCTTCGCCGCTTTGACGCATTCGAGATCGACCGGGCTGTTGCCGGTGATGATCAGCAGTTTGATCCCCCTGTCGATCAGCAGTTGGTGCAGATCATGGCGGTCACCGACCACCACCGCCAGCGTGGTGAGGTCGCCGGTCAAAATCGAGCGCTCAAGACGTTCGAGGCTCATCGCTCCGACGTAGACGTTCAGATCGAGGAGTTCCTTGCTGTCCGTTTGGGGGTAGGAGATCCGCGCGTTGAGGGTTTTCGCCGCCAGTTCGATGCTGGTCCGCACCCCGCGGCCGAACACCCCCTCGCCGTCGCCGTCGAAGTCCGTATTCCTGGCCTTCTGGAACATGCGGCCGGCGATGTCGAAGATGCTGACCATGCCTACGAACTTCCCGTCGCTGGTGGTCACCGGTATTCTGGACAACTGGCTGGCGCGCAGGTATTCCATCGCGTCGAGCAGCGTTTGTCCACTCATCACGATTCGGGGAGTGGTGTCCATGATGTCCCTGACCCTGGGGGAGACGTCCTCGATAATCTGCGGAAGCGGGGCGTTGAATTTCTTGAAGACGAACTCCGCCCTGGCGCTGGGGATGCCGGCGCAGGCGGCGAAGACATTCCGCTGCCCAAGGGCTGTTTTGAGCGCGGCGTAGGCGGCCGCGGAGGCGCAACTGTCTATGTCCGGGTTCTTATGCCCGATGACGATGGTCCGTGGTTCCTGGCGCGCGTTAGGCATCGGTTCGCTTCCTCATTTCCGCACCATTTCCGTGAGGAGGCGCCTGCCCGTGTCCGCGAGGATTGCGTGGATGTCCTTGTCGAAGACGATGGTCTGCGGTTTTCTGCGCCGTTCCCGCCTGTCCGCGGGAAGCCGTTTGAGAAGCCATGGCCCGATGGCGGAGCCGCAGGCGGCGTAGCGTCCCGAGAATACGATGCCGTCGATACCGCCCATGGCTCCGATGGTGGAGCCGCAGTATTGAAGCAGTTTGTAGAGGAAAACTTCCCGGGCGAAGCGGAGGCGCGCGTCATCTGGTCTGCGGTCGCCGAGAAGCTCAGGAAGGGGTATATTGCGCTCTGCAAGGGCGGAGAGTCCGCTCTTGACGGTCAGCAGATGGTCGATTTCTTCCGGCCCCATTTTGAGCTCCCGCGCCATGATGGTTATGATCGAGGGGTCGATCTCGCCGCAGGCGTGCTCGCCGGGGAGTCCTTCGAGCGGTGTCGAGCCTCCGCTGACCATCAACGGGCAGCCAGCGGCGACGGCGGCGATCTCCGGTCTCGGCTCGAGGCAGATCGAGGCCAGGCGCGCGTCGGGGCCGGCGAGGGTGGTGGCATACTCAGCCGCCGCCTTGTGGTGGATGCCATGGTAGCCGTAGCGGCGGAACCCATGGCGGCGTGAGAGCTCTTTGTCAAGAGCGAGGTTCCGCTCCCTCTCGGGCAAGGCCACGAAGAAGGCGGTCTCGAAGTCCATTCCGATCAGCGCTGGACAGAAGATATCGCTGGAGCTTTCCATCACCTCCATCATCAAAGGCAGGTGGACGGGGGATAGCGGGGCGAGGGCGCGCAGTTTGCGGAGTACATCGGCGTTGGCGATCACTGGTCGGTCAAACACATCGCCTCCGTGCGGGGATCGGCCGATGACCACGTCAGGAGGCTTCCCGCCGGCGTTGATTCTGGTGAACGCGCTCTGCAGCGCCCGGCGGATATTGCCCGGACCGCGGCAGTCGTCCACGCTCAGCGCGAAGCTCGATGACGGCGAAGTGCCACCGAAGTATCGGGCTTCGAAGCCGTTCTTCAGAGGTGAAAGAGTTAGAATATCCATATTCTTAAAGCCTTATTTTGTTTTGCTTCTTAATTTGTTCTCATGCAAATTCGAAACTCGAAGCACGAAGTCCGAAACAACGGAAATCGCTGCTGAACTGTTTTGTCTCATTCGCTCGGAATTTGAATTTTGAGTTTACTTCGGATTTCGATATTCGGATTTCGGATTTGAGTTATGTGGCACAAGGTTCTCCCAACCGTTCGCATGTTCTGCGGGCGATGGCCAACTCCTCGTTCGTGGCGATGGCCAGCAGCTTGACAGGACTGTCGGCCGCAGCGAAGTCGCCGGGCAGGTCGGCGACGGACCGGAGCGCGGCGTTGCGTTCGACGTCGGGGCGCATGCCGAAGTATTCGAACCCCGAGGCGATGGCGAGACGGAGGTAGGGAACCGACTCGCCTATCGTGTCGGTGAAGATCACGGCGTCGACCTTGCCGACCACAGTCAGGTAGGCGCCAAGATACTTGCGGATCCTCCAAACGTAGACCTCAAGCGTGCGCCGGTCTTGCGCGGTGGCCGCGCCGGATTCCACTTTGGCGACGATGTCCCTGATGTCGGCTGACGCTCCCGACAGTCCCAGCACACCGCTGCGGCGGTTGAGCAGTCGCTCCGCCTCGTCAGGGCCGCCGCCACCATCGATCATGAGCTTGAGGGGCACCGTGGGATCGACATCCCCCGACCGCGTACTCATCACCAATCCCTGCAGAGGCGAATACCCCATCGTGTTGTCGACGGACTGCCCCCGCGAGATCGCGCAGAGGCTCGCGCCGCCGCTGCCGAGATGGCAGCTGACGGCGTTGAGACGGCAGAGCGGCTTGCGCAGAAACTTGGCAGCCTCCTCGGCCACAAAGCGGTGGCTTGTCCCGTGGAAGCCGTACTTCCTGATGCCGAGCTGTTTCGTCACGGAGGCGGGGATCGGGTAGACGGCCGCCCGCCGGGGGATCGTCGCATGGTAGGCGGTGTCGAAGACCGCCACCTGCGGCAGTCCCGGACTGAGGTGGGCGCAGGCCTTGATCAGATCCACCGCCGGAGGGTTGTGGATCGGGGCGAGGCCGTTGATTGATTCGAGCTTGAGCATCGTCGAGCCGTCCATCACGGTCGGTTTCTTGAAGAACTGCCCGCCATGGACCACACGGTGGCCAACGACGTCCGGCCTCAGCCTCGGATCGGCGGAGAGCAGTTTCATCACTTCGGCGAAAGCCTCCTGATGGCTCCGCATCTCGGCGAAGACCGTCGAGCTGCCCTCGGGGCTGTTGTGGTAGATCCGAGACGGTTCGGCGGTCTTGGGACCGATGCGCTGCGCCTCGCCGCCCGCCAACGACTGTTCCGACGGCATTGAGAGCAGCTTGTACTTGAGCGATGAGCTGCCGCAGTTGAACACAAGGACATTCATACGGTTACCCTCTATACATTTCCTAAATAATTTATGGTTAATTCGTTTGGAAAAGATTGATGCTCCACGTGTCACGACGGAAATGTATTAGAATAAAATTTTGGAGACAAAATTTTATTCGGTACTTATTGCATCCCCTTTCCATTCGCAGTTCTGAGCCGCCGAGGCTATATCTCGTCCGAGGTCCAGCCGCATACGGGGATTCCGACAAGGGCGTGGGCGATGGCTGCCGTCCCGAGGGCGCATTCGCACAAGGCGCGCACGGAGACGCGCTCTCCGGGAGCGTGGGCCAGATCCTCTTCGCCCGGCCCGTAGCCGATCGTCGGTATTTTGAATTCGTTCACGAGGGTGCCGCCGGCCGTGCCCATTCCCAGTCGCCCGAGCCGCCATTTACCGAGTCTCGGACGCATGCTGATCGCGGCGAGGGACTGCGAGGCGCGCAGCGGAAGAATGTCGTAGGGGCTTGTCGACCACGCGTTGGTGACTTCCCGAATGATGGTCCTCTCCCCCGTGTAGAGCGCCTGCGGCCGTTCGACGACGGCGACGGAGACGCTGACGCCGCCCGTCTTGCCGGCGCCGTTGTTCTGGAGGGCCAGTTCGTGGGTGACGTCGGCGACCGCCGCCGACGCTGAATGTCCTTCACGCAGGCGGCGGGAGATGATGAACTCGGTCTGCGCCTGACGCGAATGACTGGAGCCGTTTTTCAAATTTCTGATGGAAAGCTCTTCCATCTCGGAGCCGCCCGTCGCGCCGGCGACTGAACTTGCGAGGCCGAAGCGGATTTTCTCCGCCTCGCTCTCGACTGAGCGGCGCGCGTCTCCGGCGACGGTGATGCGGATGTTCACCCAGCCGTCGTGCCCGTGGTATAAGCCCAGCGAGGTGGGCTCCCCGAGGATCACGTAGTCGGCGGCAAGCCCCAACTCGGGAAGCGTTTTCGAAATCAGGTGGCGCATGCCCGCGCCGCAGCCGTTTTCCTCGTCGACCGTGGCCGCCACCACCAGATTGCCCCGCAGCGGCAGAAGGCTGCGCTTGAGGATCGCTCCGGCGAAGATCTGCGCCGCGGCCCCGCCTTTGCAGTCCGAGGCCCCGAGGCCATGAAGCCAGTCACCTTCGACCGCCCCGCTGAACGGATCCGAAGACCATGCGTCGGCTTCGGCGTCGACCGTGTCGATGTGCGAGTCCAGGAGCAGGGTCGGCCCCGTCTCGCTTCCGAACAGCGCGCCGACGATGTTGCCGTAGTCGTCCACATGCACCTTGTCATAGCCAAGCAGCCGCATGCGGTCGGCCACGATGGCCGCCGCCGCGCCCTCCGCGCCGCTCCGGCTTGGGGTCCTGATGAGATCCCTCGCCAGATCGCTGATCTCGTCCCTCGCGGCTGTCGCCCTTCCTTCGAGAATCGTTCTCATGATGCCATCCTCCTCAAACGTTCGTTGTTGTGTGTCGTGGTGTGCTTCTGCGTGATTGGAGTATAGCAGATCAGATGCCATATGGCGGTGTTGAGTCGCATTGTGTTGTGCAAGAGCGATTAGCGTGATAAACCGTAATGGTGTCATAATGTGAATTAGTATTTCATTATGAAATACATGATGCAATGATATATTAAAATGAAACGATTGATCGGCTTCCCCGGAGCGGAGGCCACATGGAGGGGGGCGATATGAGGGCGGACGATCTGCGACTTGAGGAGCTGGTGGATTTCTCCGAGGGGGTGGTGAGCCTGCACGGTCGGCGACTCGTGCTCCACGACATGCGGGCGTTCGCCCAGTTCCGGCGTGAGCTCATCGAGTCGGCGGGGCTCGACCGGGCGAGGGGGATATTGACGCGCTTTGGCTATTTCTGCGGGCAGGCGGACGCCGCTGCGATGCGGCGCATATTCGAGTGGAAGGACGCGCGGGAGCTGCTCAAGGCGTCGGCCGTCCTGCTCACCCTGCAGGGGCTGGCGAGGGCTCGGATCCGGCTGGTGCGGCTCGACTTCGAGGAGCGGCGATTCGAGTTGGAGCTGAGCATGCGAGGTTCCGCGGAGGCCGAGGAGCACGTCGCCGAGTTCGGCACGACCGATCACGCCGTCTGTTGGATCACCTCGGGATACGCGAGCGGCTATTTCTCCTTCTGTCTTGGCGAGAAGGTTTACTTCATCGAGGAGCGTTGCGTGGCGAAGGGGGACAGCCTGTGCGTGGCCGTCGGCAAGGACGCCCCGTCATGGGGGCCGCAGTTGACGAACTATCTCGGCTATTTCACCGCCGACGACATCATGGGGAAGGTGAAGGAACTAAGTGACGAGTTGCGTCGCAAGAACCGCGAGTTGGCCCACCAGAAAAGCCTTCTGCGGAAACTTTCCCCGCCGCCCGCCGCGGGCAGTTTCCATGAAGTCAGGAGCCCCGCCTTTGCCAAGGTGGTCGAGATGGCCGCCCGGGTGGCGCGCTTTGACACGTCGGTGCTGATCACGGGCGAGAGCGGGACAGGCAAAGAGGTGCTGGCGCGGCACGTCCATACGCTATCCGACCGTTCCTCGAAGCCGTTCGTGGCGATCAACTGCGGGGCGCTTCCCGAGTCGTTGCTGGAGGGGGAGCTGTTTGGCCATGCGGCGGGGGCGTTCACCGGCGCAGCCCGCGAGCGCACGGGACTGTTGGAGCAGGCGCAGGGGGGGACGGTGTTCCTCGACGAGATCGGGGACGTCCCCACCTCGACGCAAGTCAAGCTGTTGCGCGTCCTCCAAGAACGCGAGGTGCTTCGGCTGGGCGAGAACCGTCCGCGGCGCATCGACGTGCGGATCATCGCCGCCACCAACCGCGATCTTCGGGCGGACGTGGCGTCCGAGCGCTTCCGCGAAGATCTTTTCTATCGCTTGGCGGTTGTCGAGATCGAGATTCCTCCCCTGCGTGAGAGAAGGGATGATATCCTGCCATTGGCGAGGCTTTTCATTGAGAAATTCGCTAAGCGTCTCAACATAAAAGGCTTGAAAATGCATGCCGTCTGCGCTAACCACCTGCTTTCGTATTCATGGCCGGGAAACGTGCGGGAACTTGAGAACACGATCAAGCGGGCGGCGGTATTCTCCGACAACGGCGTCATCACGCCCGAATGCCTCTCATCCAAGATTATAGCGAATCCCGCTGCCGCGCCGTCGATTGCCGCGGGGGCGACGCGTATGGCGGATGTCGAGCAGAGCCATATCCGCGCGGTGTTGGCGATGTGCGACGGGAACAAGAGCCATGCGGCGAAGACCCTTGGCATCAGCCAGGCCACGCTGTGGCGAAAGCTGAAAAGCTGGCCGTCCACCTAAGTAGCGACATAAAGCTCAACATCTTTGGAAATAACAAGAAACAAACAACACCACACCATACACAAGGTGGCCCGACCGCCCGTCAATCGGACGCCTAACGCTGAAAGGCACGGCGACAAATTGGGTTGCGGGCAAGCTCCGCATTGTTGTGCGTGCCTTTTGGTATTTGTCGCATCTTGACTTCGAAGGACAATACTGCTATTTTCGCTCACAGTTCGCGGCTTGTCGCTTTACCACATGTTAAAGGAGGGATGATGCCATGAGAGTACTTTTTTCTGTCATGTTTCTTGCTGCGCTCTCGCTGATGAACGGCATTGCCGCGGAGAACGTTGATGACGACAGCGCAATCGCCGCGAAGGCCGCGGAAATCACCAAGGACAAAACCCAGAGGATTGAGAAGGATCTCGCCGTCTACTCTTTCGTCAAGGATCAGATCGCTCAGGCGCCGACGCAGTATGGCTGAGGGGGGAGAACTGTCATTACAGCCAGCCGGGCGCTGGCTGAAAAAAACGGTGATCAACAGGCGCGCGCCGAACTCTTGGGGAAACTTCTGCTCGCGGTAGGGGAAAAACCATACATGCTTTCCCATGGGACGGGGAAGGATGCGTACTACCTCATTATGCTTAAGCTGTCAGACAAGGAGATTGAGGAGTTTGCATCGTTCTCTGGCAATAAACCGGTGGTCGTCAAAATGGGTGGAATCTGTTTTGTCCCGCTCCAATTGGAGAAGGGCTCGAAACCCGGTTCGATACCAGCGTCGCTCTACAAGGTCGAGTCCGGAACATGGACGGGGACGACCGCGTTGAGGAGCTTCAGATCGCAAAGCGGTACGTGCCCGCAACCCAATTGACTGCGGTGCCATGAGCCTCAAGCGTCCGCATGTCAAGCGAACGGTCCACCTTGCAGTAGTGTGGTGGTTGTTCTCTCCCAGATGGCGAAAAGTCAGCTCATTCTTGTCCCGCCCTTAATCAAGATTCATCGGAGGACGTATGCGTAGGTCTCAATTTGCCGCGGCACTCTTGTCAGTACTTCTTGTCGCTGTCTCCGAGCCCCTGGTGGCGGGGACTGTCAGTGGAAGAGTTGTCGATGTGGACGGCAAGCCGCTGGGGAGGATCGGGGTGCTGGTCGAGCACATGGAGAACCGGAACTCCGACAAACCCGATGACTTCGCGCTGCGAGGCCAGACCGACGCGGACGGACGGTTCAGCGTTTCCCTGCCTCCTTCGGAAAAACAATATGAGGTTTTTCTTGTCGACAGCGACAATCGTGTTCATTGCCTTTTCGCCCATATCGATTCGAAGCAAGAGAACAAGCTTGATGAGATCAAGATAGAAAAGGGCTGCAAAGTTGGCGGCGTCGTCAAGGACACCAACGGAAAACCATTGAAGGACATCGAGGTCACGGTCTGGTTCAAGGCGAGAAGCAAATGCTCGCATAGCGTGATGGTGGCAGAGGGGCGGTCGGGGACCGATGGTTCTTTCGAATTCACGGATTTGACCGCCGGGGGATACGTTTTCCAGATATGTGCGCCGCCGTTCGCACTCGAGGATGTGGAGTCCGAGGTCACAGGAGACTTCAACTATCTTGACATCATTCTTAAGGAGGGGGCGAAAGTCACGGGGAGAATCCTTGACGCCGATGGCAAAGGAATAAAAGACGCTGGGGTCTCGATCGGGGGAATGTCGGCGAAGAAGAGTTTAAAGACACGTAGCGACGCCGAAGGGAACTATGCCCTCGCAGGTCTTTCCCTTGGAGATCACTCGCTGAAAGTCTCCGCCAAAGGATTCGCCGTCCCTGGAAATGTGGAGGTCAAGGTCGAGTGCAAGGAGGCGAAAACATATCAGAAGGATGTCAAACTGGCCAGGACGGGGATCCTTGTGCTGGAGTTGGAGGTCGAGGATGTTGGCGTCAAGATCCCTCGGAAAATAACGGCGTCGCTGAGTCTGAAAAGCGAGAACTTCAAGGAATGGGGCCACCAGGAATTGCATGCGGACGTCAAAGACGCGAAGGTTGTCTTCGAGGAGGTCGCACCAGGAAAATTCGACGTGCAGATCAATAACGACGATGCGGCGCGCCTGCAGCAGGAGGTGCTTATAGAAAGCGGCAAGGAGACGAAGCTCAAATTCATCCTTTCAAAAATCTATGAGTTGTCGGGTAAGATCGTCGATGATGAGGGCAAGCCCGTCAAGGATGCTACGGTGTATTTCGAGCAGCCTCGGGAAAAGGGAGTGGCGGCGGGAGGAGGGGCAGTCTTCTCTTTGCCGATTTATGCCCATTCCCGGGACGATGGCTCTTTTTTCGTGAAGAATCTGAAGACGGGCACGTACGACATCCGAGTGCAGCAAGAAGGATTTGCTAAATTTTCTCGGCAGATCGCCGTGGGAGCGGAACCGTCACAGCCACTCACAATCGCCTTGTCTAAGGGGAAGTCCATCGCTGGAATGGTTCTGGAGGCCGATGGCACGCCCGCCCGCAATCTTGAGGTGACGCTCAGCAACACGCCGGGCAAGGATGTTGAGTACGTTCATAAGCAGGTGAAGGTTTCGGGCGATGGCACATTCAAGGTGGATGGATTGCCGGATGGTGCATTCAATATATCGATTAAAGATTGCGTCTTTAACTACCAGGTCGCTTCGGTGGAGAAAGTCGAAGCAGGGACGGATGACACTATCATCACACTGGGGAAAGCGCACGCCATCACCGGCGTTGTCGAGGAAGGTTCCGGGGCACTTGTCGAGAACGCTGTGGTCACTGTGGAAATCAAGACCGGCAGTCGCCGTTATAATTTCTCGCGTCCCGGTGATTCCGCGAAGATCATGTCGGACAAAGAGGGGAATTTCAAGCTTTCATTGCGGGAGGGGTTGAAATACACGCTGCGTTTTTCACATCCCGCGTATCTGCCGACTTCCATGGGGTTTGATGTGGCCGCTGGAAAAGACTCGCTGCGCGTCGTTATGGAAAAGGGTATTTCAATCAACGGGACGGTGGTCAAGGAGAAGGAGAATTCGCCGGTGGAGGGGGTTGTCGTCAAGATTGGGGGGCTGAGGGACTTCCTTTTCTCTCCGCGGCAGGGGCAGGACGTCCAAGATGAGAAAGGGAAAACAGACGGGAGTGGGAAGTTTGTTCTTGACGGTGTTTCCGCCGGGATGGTCACCTTCTCCGTCTTGTCAAAGGATGGCAAGCCGATCTTCTCGAAAAGTATGATGATCAAGAAGGAGCAGAACACTCCCGTCGTCATCGCCTTGCCGGAGATGGTTTCGGCGAAGGGTAAGGTGCTTGACGCCGATGGCAAACCCCTTGCTGGCGCGATGGTGAATTTCGTCTCTGGCGATAATTTCGAAGCGCGCCACAATGCGAGCGCGGATGAGAACGGAGCGTTTGAAGTCGTCAATCTCTTGCCCTGCAACTATATGGTTTACTTCTTTGTGGTCAACCGAGACCCCGGCGCGAAGATGGAGATGCCCTCGCCTCAGGTTGTCGAGGTGAAGGCGGGGGGCGTGGACGGCGTGGTGCTGCGGTTGAAGGGCAAGGGCGGCGGTGGGGAGAAGACGCCGGGGTCGTTGAAGATCAACGGAAAGGCGGTGCATGGTGGCAAGATTCGGTTCGTTCCGTCGGTGGGCGACAAGATGGACACGATGGAGATGATGACGCTTTTACGTAGCGTCGCGGAGGCTGATATCGGTTCTGATGGCACGTTTTCCGTGGAGAGTTTGAAGCCGGGAGGATATGTGTTTTCTGTGTCGGGGGACGGGGCAGGGGTGGATGGTGGCAAGCTCTCCGGGAGGGTGGAGGTCAAGGAAGGCATGGCCTCGCTCGAGGTGGATATTGCGGGAACGACGATTTCTGGTTCCATTTGCAGCCCAGACGGGAAACCTGTTAACGCGGCAGTCCGGCTCAAGCCGGAGATGGAGGGGACGAACAAGATTCAGCAGGAATTGCTGAGCATGTCGACAGTCGCCAAAGGGGGGAAGTTCAGCTTCGACTGTGTGCCCGGGGGGAAATACACGATTGCCGTGACGGACGAGGAGCATGGGCTTTTCAGCAAACAGGTCGTTGTCGGGAGCGAACCGCTCAGTGTCGACGTCAAGTTGTCGGCGGGGTTCAAGCTCACCGGCAAGATCGCTGTTCCGGAGGGAAGCTCGCAGGGCGGAGTCGATATGACGATGGTGTTTGCCATGTCGAAAGAGGGCGAGGCGCTCGCCTTCGGCAATTGTGGCGACGACGGCTCGTACGAGATGCGGCCTCGGCTGGGAAAGCGGGAATACACGGTGTACGCATTTAAAAACGGCTGCGCGGTCGAAGCGGCGCCGATCACGATGGAGCGGGACGCCGTGCTGGACTTCACGCTGGTTCCCGGTGGTGACCTTGTGTTGACCTTGAAGTCGGACAAGATCCCCGTGAAGGATCGGCGTGTTGTCTTGAAGGACGAGGCGGGCAAGGAGGTCGTCCGGTTTCCCAACTCCGGTGAAATGTCTTTGATACAATTATTCAAAGGCGTCGTGAACATCCCCACCGACGGAAAGGGGAAGACGTTATTCAGTGGATTGAAGCCGGGGACATATGCGATCAGCGTGGATGGGTGTAAGGTCTCTCCGTGCGCGGCGGAGATAAAGGCTTTGGAAAAGATGAGTCTGGAATTGACGTTGACCCAGGAGTGACATGTTTGATCAGAAGATAGTCGGGAAGATTGACGCGGGGGCTGACCTTGACGCCGCCGACCTCCGGTATCTGTTGAGTCTTGAGGATGAGGCTGATATCACCGCTTTGTTTCAGAAGGCGTACGAGGTGAAGCTGCGGCATGTGGGCAACAAGGTGTATTTCCGGGGGATCGTCGAGCTGTCGAATATCTGCGAGAAGAACTGCTCCTACTGCGGCATTCGGAGCGGCAACCTGAACGTCGACCGCTATGAAATGAGCGAGGACGAGATTGTGTCCGCCGCCCTGTGGTCGCACCAGCAGCATTACGGGTCGGTGGTGCTGCAGGCGGGTGAGCGGACGGGCCCGCGGTTTGCCAGCATGATCGAGCAGGTTCTCAGGAGGATCAAGGAGGGCTCCGAGGGGAAGCTGGGCGTCACGCTGTCGCTGGGCGAACAGGAGAAGGAGACGTATCGTCGTTGGTTCGAGGCGGGGGCGCACCGTTATTTGTTGCGCATCGAGACGTCGAACCCCAAGCTGTATCGGCGGCTGCATCCCGCCGACCACAGTTTCGAGCGGCGGCGTCAGTGTCTGCTTGAGTTGCAGGAGGTTGGCTACCAGGTCGGAACCGGCGTGATGATCGGACTGCCGTTCCAGACCATCGACGATCTGGTCAATGATCTGCTGTTCTTCAAAGCAATAGACGTGGACATGATTGGCATGGGGCCGTACATCGTCCACCACGATACACCGCTCGCCAGCGAGATGCCCGACTTCGAGCGGCGCAAGGAGGCGCAGTTGACGCTCAGCCTCAAGATGATCGCCGCCGCGCGGATTCTGCTCAAGGATGTGAACATCGCCTCCACCACCGCTTTGCAGGCGTTGAAGCCGGACGGACGGGAGGACGGCTTGCTTGCTGGCGCCAACATCATCATGCCGAATGTGACCGAGACGAAGTACCGCTCATCCTACCAACTCTACGAGGACAAACCCTGCGTCAACGAGAATTCCGCGATGTGCAAGGGATGTCTGGAGCGGCGCATTGCGTCGATTGGGGAGACCATCGGGTACGACGAGTGGGGCGACTCCCGACATTTCAAGAAGAGGGATGCAGCACCTCTTGCGTGAGGGTGTGGTTCTGCGCTTTCCTATTGTATCTCCACCGTGGTCGGCTCGGAGCAGATCTCTCCAGTCCAGGCGTCGACGGTCTTCACCTTTGGCGGGTCAGGTTGTTCGTACACGATTGCCTTGGGGAAAGAATTCCTGAAGAGTATCCTTACTTTGTACACGCCTTTTGCCTCGAAAGCCGTTGCCGCTTTCTGGTCGTCCTCCCATCTGCCGCGGGCGTTCAAAAAGAACCATCCCACATGGAAGGAACTCGTTTTTCCTGGTGGTATGATCAAGTGGTCGAGGCCCTCCAAGTCGAAGAAATGATGACCATCACGGAGGACAAGCGGTTCGCCGTCAGGCTTTGTGATCTCCAGCAGGATTTCCGATTTCCCGTGGGAGTCATCGAGGTGCCAGAACTGCCCTGCTTGGAGATTGTGCGGCATGCAGACTGAAGGGTGCGCGACGAGCGCCGGCGTGGTGCCGTTGTTCTTGATGGTCGCAGTGAAGCTCGCCGCGCCTTGAGGTACTTTTTCTGAGGGAATGGTCGGTTGGTTGGGCTTCAGCGAGATTGATAGCCCGTTCGCCGGCAGGGAGCTTGGCTGGAAGAGGGGATCCTTGCTGTGGCATGACGCGCAGCAAAGGAAAAGAATAAGCAACGGGACGATCCGAAGCGTGTGATGTTTCCGCAAAGTGCCTTTAGCCCTTGTGTTTGGGCAGAGGGGGCAATCCGGATGGGCGAGGCATCTGTTGAGTCTTCTTGCTGGGGAAAAGAGAGTCAGGAAGTTTTTTCGGGCGAGGTGGTGGAGGAGGAGGCGGAAGAGATGGTTTTTTATGAGCGGGAGGCGGCTCGTGTTTCGGTTTCTTTGCATCCGCATGGGGCAGAGGTTCGTGGTGTTTCTTGGTGCTGGCAGGTTCCGGTTCATGCACTTTTTTCGGAGCCCATGGGCCATTGATCGGGGTTTTGGCTGAATTGGTGCCGGCGAGCGCGGTCGGGACGACTTTCGCCACGCGGAGGTTCTCGTCCTCGACTGGTTTCGGCGGCAGGGGTTGTTTGATCTTCTTCATGAAGTAGTGCGTCGAGGTGTCGTCATCAAGTGCGTACCCCTTGTGGATGAAATATCGCTTTGCGCACCTCGGGCAGGGGAAGGCGACGGCAATCAGGTTGTCGGCGATTTCCATCTTCAGACCGCACTTGATGCAGAAGAATCTGAACCCCATGACCCATCCTCCCCACTATATGGCTTTCTTGATGATGCTTTGCGTGACAGATCAATATAGCGTGATCTGCCTGCGAAGGAAATATGGCCTGAAAAAAAAGGGATGCGGTTTCCCGCATCCCTTTTTGATGGACAATTTTTTCGTTCCCGAAAAAATTACATCATGCCTTCCATTCCGCCCATTCCGCCCATTCCGCCGTGGCCACCGTGGCCGCCGGACGGCATGTCTTTCTTGGGTTCCGGAATCTCGGCGATCAGGCACTCGGTGGTGAGCAGGAGCCCCGAGATCGAGGCGGCGTTCTGCAGCGCGCAACGGGTGACCTTGGTCGGGTCGATGATACCAGCCTTGAGCATGTCGACATACTCGCCCTTGGCGACGTCGAAGCCCTCATTCGCCTTGCGGGCGATGACTTCCTTGACGACAACCGAACCCTCGTATCCGCCGTTGGCGGCGAGGTGGCGGAGGGGTTCCTCGACGGACCTGCGGATGATTTCGGCACCGATGGCCTCGTCGCCCTCGAGCTTGAGCGTGTCAAGCGCGGAGACGGCGCGGAGCAGCGCGACGCCGCCGCCGGGGACGATGCCTTCCTCGACCGCCGCGCGGGTGGCGTGGAGCGCGTCCTCGACGCGGGCCTTCTTCTCCTTCATCTCGGTCTCGGTGGCCGCGC
>CAYTFM010000246.1:0-10500 GCA_964436735.1 uncultured Victivallales bacterium
ACACGGCCAACGCCGAGGAGACCGCCGCCGCCGCCGAGGAGCTGTCGGGGCAGTCCGCGCAACTGCAGGAACTGCTCGCCCAGTTCAAGCTCGCCAGCGCGGCGGGAGCGGGAATGAAGGTTGCGGCAAAGCACCTCTCCATGAACACGGCGAAGGCTCCGTCTCCCGCCAGGAAGCAGGCCGCCTCAGCTAACTGGGGCGCACCGGGCAAAGGAGGGAAGACGGGGAAGAAGGTCGGGGGCGGAGAGATGATAGCCCTCGACGACAAGGAGTTCGGGAAGTTCTAAACTAACAATCCGGAGCCTGGGATGTGGCAGGGTGGGGTGCCCCGATGCACCCTGCCGCATCAACAGGCGTGGGGCGGATTGTTAATGTGTGGGAGTTTATTTCAAAACCATTAAAAATCTGGTAAGAAGAGCGTGCGCGGGAGAGTATAGCGATTGGCGTTCGGGGCGGGCCGCGGACTACGCTGGTTCCCGCGGTGGCGGTGGCAGACCGGGTCTGACTTTGAGAATGGTCTCCTTCCGGATCTGCACCGTGCCGGGTTTGGCACCCGCCGGTTTGGTCACGAAACGGGCACGAGTACAGGAGACTGCGGTAACCCCGCCGGCCCGGGCTTTGCTGTGGTACGCCGCGATCGCCGCCGCCTGTTCGAGCGTCCGGCGCTCGGGTTCGGCGTCATCTCTGGCACGTAGAAGCACATGGCTGCCGGGCATGCCGTGCACGTGGAACCACCAGTCGTTCTGCTGCGCCACTTTAAGGCTAAGCCGGTCGTTGTCCGCATCAGTCCTGCCGACCAGCACCAGCCACCCGTCCGGCAGCTCGTACTCGATATAGGCGGAGCCGCTGGACTGTTGTGTCAGAGGACGCACGCTTCGACCTCCAGCCGAATCATGCGTAGGTGAGTGTTTCCCTGGACGTCAAGCGGATGCGCCGCGATGTACGTCTCGGCGAGTTCTCCGATGAAGACATCCCGTAGTTTGAGCGGCAGGCGATCCGTGTAAGGTAGCCAGACCGTGCGTATCCAGCCTTTGAGCCCCTCCACGCCCTCATGTCGCATATCTTTCGGTATCAACTCGACACGGATAGGACGGAAGCCGTTTTCAACAAGCCAGCCTTTGTACTCGTCGGAGTCGTGGAAGTGGTAGGGTGGTTCAAAGCCATCGAAATACTGCCGCCACGAAGGCTGGCGAATGATACTCCGGACAATGTCGAACGCCTCGGCGGCATTCCCCCGTCCGCCCATTTGAAACAAAATCCTGCCATCGGTCTTGAGGCAGGAGCGCACGCCACGGAGCACCGCATTCTGATCCGCAATCCAGTGGAGCGCGGCGTTTGAGAACGCGACGTCGAATTTCTCCTCAAGACTGATCTCCGACGCATCCATGCGGCGGAATGACAGATTCGGGATGGCGGTAGTCGGAAACCACGTGGACGCATGCTGAATCATGCTTACGGAAGAGTCGATGCCGAGGACATGGCCGTCTTTGACAAGCTGGGCGAGCCGGGTGGAAATCTTGCCGTCCCCGCAACCGATATCCAACACAGACTCGCAGCCTTTCAACTCGAGCTTCGCGATCAACTCCTCCGCCCACTTCAACTGGGCGGAGGAGTTCTTGGCGTAGTCGTCGGCGTTCCAATTATAACGCGGTGATTCCATGACCTGCCTGTCACGAATGCTTCAGCAGGATCATCGCGGAACGGCAAGGCAGATAGACTTTGATCCCTTTGCGCCCCGCATGCTCGAGGGCGTGGAAGGTTTGTCCCGCGGCCATACGTCCATGCCCGCCGAAGCGATGCTCGTCGCTGTCGAGCACGTGCGAGTAGGCGCCATGCGGGGCGTCGACGAAGTAGTCGGTGAACGATTTTGACGGGTTGAAGTTGAAGATGAAGGTGAGAGGACCGCGCTCGAAGGCGAGAATCTTGTCGTCGCAGTGGACGAAAATGCGGTACGGTTCGTGCTCCTCGATGATCTTGTGGGTTTTGATAAGGCGTAGCATCTCACGGTCGAAGTCGGCGAGGAAGTGGTATTTGAGGTTCGGATTGTCCCGCAGGCTCCATTGACGACGGGCATAATGGAACGACCAGTTGTTGCCCTCGCGGGGGAAGTCGATCCATTCGGGGTGCCCGAATTCATTCCCCATGAAGTTGAGATAGCCGAAGCCGCTTGTGGCGACGGTCGCGAGGCGTATCATCTTGTGCAGGGCGAGACCACGGTCGATGATGATGTTCTGCTTGTGTGTCTCCATGTGCCAGTACATGTCGGCGTCGATGAGTTCGAAGATCATGGTCTTGTCGCCGACGATGGCCTGGTCGTGGCACTCGACGTAGCTGATGGTGCGCTCGTCGCGGCGGCGGTTGGTGAGTTCGTTCCACATGAGATCCATGCTCCACTCCTCGTCGCCGCACTTGCGGACGGTGCGGAACCAGTGGTCTGGAATGCCCATGGCCATGCGGTAGTCGAAGCCGACGCCGCCGTTGTCGAAGGCGGCGCCGAGCCCGGGCATGCCGCTGATGTCCTCGGCGATGGTGATGGCGTCGGGGCGCACCTGGTGGATGACCTTGTTGGCGAGCATGAGATAGGCGAGGGCATCCTCGTCGACTGAGCCGCAGAAATAGCGGTCATAGTGGTCGAAGGCGGTGCCGAGGCCGTGGTCATAGTAGAGCATGCTGGTGATGCCGTCGAAACGGAAGCCGTCGAAATTGTATTCGTCGATCCAGTAGCGGCAGTTGGACAGGAGGAAGTGGAGCACCTCGATCTTGCCGTAGTCGAAGCAGCGCGAGCTCCAGGCGACGTGCTCGCCGCGGGGGCCGTCGTGGAAATACTGATACGGGGTGCCGTCGAAAAGCGAGAGCCCTTCGTTCTCGTTGCGGACGGCGTGCGAGTGCACAAGATCCATGATCACCATCAGGCCGAGACCGTGGGCGTCGTCGATCAACGCCTTAAGCTCCTCCGGAGTCCCGTAGCGGGACGAGGCGGCGAAAAAACTTGAGACCTGATAGCCGAAACTGCCGTAGTAGGGATGCTCCATGATCGCCATGAGTTGGACGGTGTTGTAGCCCGCCTCGGCGATACGCGGCAGGATAGTGCGGCGGAACTCGTCATACGATCCGACGCCGTACCGCTCCTGAGCCATGCCGACGTGGGATTCGTAGATGAGGGGCGCCGCGAAGTCCTTTCTCGCCACTTTGGGATGCTGCCATATGTGGGGAGCGGTCTCCCATACCTGGGCGTTGAATATCTTGGTGGTGTCGTCCTGGACGACCCGGCGCGCGTACGAGGGAATGCGCTCGCCGCTGCCGCCGTTCCAGTGGACTCTGAGTTTGTAGAGATCTCCGTGGCCCAGGGCGTCACCGGGCATGTCGATCTCCCAGACGCCGGCGTCGGTGATCCTGCGCAACGCCCACTCGTCGGTCTCGCGCCATTGGGTGAAGTCGCCGACCATGTGGATGGCGGTGGCGTTGGGCGCCCATTCGCGGAAGACCCATCGGGTGCCGCTGCGGTGCAGGCCGAAGTACTCGTGGCCGCTGGCGAAATCCGCGATGCTCGCTTTGCCGCCGGTGAGCCGCCGCTCCGTCCAGAGCGCCTTCTCCCTGCGTCCCATGATCGTCCCGCGGTAGGACTCGAGGTACGGATCGTCGGTCAGTCGGCCTATCTGTCGATGGGGGAATATCACGTGAGCTGTGCGCCTTTCAGGTCGTCTGGCGTCACATCGGAGGCGAGGCCGACAACCCGCGGGAGCCTGTTTTTGGCGATGGCGCGGACGCGGGGGATGACGGTGAGCCACGTGCCCTTGTCCTTGTCAAGATCCTCGACATGGAACCGCTTCTCGTCCTCGGCCCGGTCGTAGCCGATGACGGTTCCCGCCTTGACGGTGACGTGCTTGTCGATGATGGCGTTGTTGATGCGGCAGTTCTGTCCGATGTCGACCTCGTTCAGAATGATGCTGTTGATGACGGTGGAGTAGCTGTGGATTCTCACCGAGTTGAAGAGCACCGAGTTGCAGACGGTGCTTCCGGAGACGATGCAACCGTCGGAGACGATGGAGTTGATGGCCTTGCCGATGCGGGGGAGGCCGTGACTGCCCACCTCCTCGTTGTGGATGAATTTCGCGGGGGGCAGACTCAGGTGATAGTTGTAGATCGGCCAGTGCAGGTTGTAGAGGTCAAGCTGCGGCTCCACCTCGCGCAGATCCATGTTTGCCTCGAAGTAGGCTTTGAGCGTGCCCACGTCGCGCCAGTAGGGTTCCTTGCCGACTATTTTGCCGGGGATCTTGTTCATCGCGAAGTTGTAGGCGAAGAGGCGCTTGGTGTCGACGATCGACGGCAGGATGTCCTTGCCGAAGTCGTGGCTGCTGGATTTGTTTTTGGCGTCGCTGTGGAGGAGGGTCTCCAAATCTTTGCCATTGAATATGTAGTTGCCCATCGACACCAGCGCCTTGGTCTTGTCGGTCGGCATGGGGATCGGATCCTTCGGTTTCTCCTGGAAGCCGATGATGCGCCAGTCCTTGTCGACCTGGAGCACGCCAAAGTCGCTGGCCTCTTCAATCGGGACCGGAAGCGCGGCGACGGACGCCATGGCGTTGTTCTTGATGTGGAATCCCACCATCTGGCTGACATCCATGCGGTAGATGTGGTCGCCGCCGAACACCGCCACGAAGTCGGGGCCGAAGTCTTCAATGTAATGGGCGTTCTGGAAAATTGCGTCGGCGGTACCCGCGTACCAGCGGCGGTCTTTGGTCTGCATCTGGGCGGGGAGCGGGACGATGAAGCGTCCCTTCGAGTGGGTGCTGGCGAGGTTCCACCCGTTGATGATATGCTCGGTGAGGCTCTGCGAGCGGAACTGCGTCAGCACGAAAATGCTTTCGATGCCGCTGTTGATGAAGTTACTGAGGACGAAGTCGATGATACGGTATTTACCGCCGAACGGGACAGCCGGTTTCGCACGCTCCGTGGTCAGAGGATATAAACGGGTTCCCTCGCCACCCGCGAGAATCATTGCCAAAACAGAGCACCGCATTGTGGTGAACCTCCTTTTAAAAAAAGAGTTTATAGGATAGATTAGGTACGACGACGCATCGCATGAACTAATATAGTTTGTCCGCATGGACTTTCAACATAGGCTGCGGGAGGCCAGAATCGCTGGGCGCCGAGGCCTCCGCGTTCTTTCCACGCCATTAGGAGGGTGTTATGCATATTGTATGGGCGACGAGTGAGGCTCAACCGTACGCCAAGACGGGCGGACTTGCTGACGTTTCAGCGGCTTTGCCGCTGGCACTATCCGAGCGCGGTCACACCGTCTCGGTGTTCATGCCCTTCTATCCCCAAGTGATGGCCAAACTGAAGCTGACGCTGCCCATCCGCTATGAGATGCTGCCCGTTCCGATGGGATGGGGGACTGAATGGGCGCAAGTGCTTGAACATCGCATCAGCGACACGCTCAGCTTTTTTTTCATCGAGTACCATCGTTTTTTCGACCGTCCGACGCTTTACGACTGGCACGGGATTGAGTTCTCCGACAATGCCGAGCGCTATATTTTCCTGTCGCGGGCCGTGATGCAGGCCGTTGTCGCACTCGGTATGCGTCCCGACATCCTCCACGCCAACGACTGGCACACCGCCCTCTGCGACGTCTATCTTAAGAGCCACATCTACCAGCAGTATGAAAACTTCGCGAACTGCCGCGGGATTCTTACGCTGCACAACATCGGTTACCAAGGTGGGTTCGACAAATCTAACATGTTCTGGACTGGTCTCGGGTGGGACTATTTCAACCACACCTGCCTCGAGTTCTTCGACCGACTCAGCCTCCTCAAAGGCGGTATCATGACCTCGGACATGGTCAACACCGTGAGTCCGACCTACGCGCAGGAGATTCTGACGCCGGGGTTTTCGTTCTCGCTCGAGGGGCCGTTGCGCCATGTGCGCGGCCGCGGACGTCTGCGCGGCATCCTGAACGGTATCGACGTGCAGGAGTGGAACCCCGAGACGGACCACCACCTTCCGGCGAAGTTCTCGAAAAAGAATCTTGTCGGGAAGCGCAGATGCAAGAGCGCCCTCCAGGAAAAGCTTGCTCTTCCCTCGGCGCCTGACGTCCCGCTTTTCGGCGTGGTTTCCCGCCTCGCGTATCAGAAAGGGATCGACGTGTTTGCCGACGCCGCCTGGGATCTGCTCAAGAACGACGACGTGCAGTTCGCCGTCCTTGGCACAGGGGAGAAATGGCTGCACAACCGGCTCTCCGAACTCGCCCAGTTGTATCCTGAAAAGTTCGCCGTCTACATCGGATACAGCGACAAGTTCTCGCACCTCATCGAGGCGGGGAGCGACTTCTTCGTCATGCCCTCGCGCTACGAGCCCTGCGGCCTCAACCAGATGTACAGCATGCGCTATGGGACCGCGCCAGTGGTGAGGGCGACCGGCGGACTCGCCGACACCGTGACCAATTTCGACCCCGCGACGCTCAACGAATCCACCGGCTTCAAGTTCTACGACCTCACGGCGGCGGCGCTCCGCGACACCATGCGCTGGGCCGCCTCGATCTATGAGACGAACCCCAAGGCCTTCCGACAGGTCGTCATCAACGGGATGTCGAAGGACTTCTCGTGGAACCACACTGCCATCGAGTACGAGCAGATGTACGCTGAGGCGCAAAACGCATGACTCGGGACCGAGGTCGCTTAGAGTACTTTCTCGAGAGCTGCCTGGGCGTCGCCGTCCTTGGCGTCAGCTTCTTTGCCCGGATCGGGAAGCGGGATCGCTATCTTGCCTGAATCGCCCTCTTCGGGTTTGGCGGCGGTTCCGGCGGCGTTAGGTTCCTTGATCTCTTTCACGATCTTCTTGCCGCCTGCGATCTCGTATTTCACGGTGACGGTTTTGCCGTCAAGCGGCCCCATGGCGGCGAGGTCGATTCCCTCGAAGGTGACGATGCCCTTCTTCGTGGTGATGGCGGCGCTCTTGCGCTCTTTGTTGACCTTGAGCACGCCCTGCACCTGCTGGGCTGACTGGCTGGCGTCCTTCTTCTCCGTTTTCACATCCTTGGCGTTGACGCTTGCGATGGCGAAGACGAAGATGGCGCTGGCCGCGGCGAGGTGAAAAAGCTGTTTTCTCATCATACATTTCCTTTGCGTATTTTATATCTAAAGCGTTTGTGGAAAAGTTGCCGCACGTGTCACGACGGAAATGTATTAGAATAAAATTTTGGCGACAAAATTTTCTTTGGTACTATTCTGTCAGCACTCTGTCAGCACGTGGTTTGCGGGCTCAGCCCGCCTTGGGTTCTCCTTGTGGCGCGCAACGGCGCGGTTTAGTTGCATATGGCGCTTATCGCTGAAACTGGTGGGGGTCGACGGGGACGAGGTCGTAGTTCGGTTGCCATTTGGGCGATTGGCTGTAGAAGGCGTGCGGCGTGTCGAACAGTATTCCTTTGATTGTCGCCTCGGGGTGTCCGGTTGTGCGCAGATAGTCGGCGACCTTGACGAGACTGAGCGGATCGGAGATGCCCCAGTCGGCGGAGCCGTTGACGATCATCCGCTCGGTGCCATGCTCCCGGATGATGTTTGAGACGCGCTCCGGGGTGAGTTTAGATATCGGATAGACCGTCATCCCCGTGTAGCAGGCGGTCTTGCGCGCCGCCGCGATGCACTCCTCGGTGTTGTGGTCGATGATCACATGCGCCTCGGGGATGCGGGAGTTGCGGACGATGTCGATGGTGCGGGCCACGCCTTTGATCTTGTCGACGTGGGGCAGATGGACGAGCACGAGCATGTCCCGCTGGCGGGCGATCTCGATCTGGCGTTCGAAGGCGCGCTCCTCGTTCGGGGTGATGTTGTTGAGGCCGATCTCGCCGACGGCGACGCAGCGGGGATGGTCGAGGTAGCCGCCCATGCCGTCGATAACCGCGTCGGCGAGCGCCGTGTCCTCGGCCTCCTTTGGGTTCATCGCCACGGCGCAGAAGTGGTCGATGCCGAAGCGCGTCGCCCTGACCGTCTCAAATTCGAGGATGAGGTTGAAGTAGTCGAAGAAGGTGGCGGGGTGTCTGCGGTTGGCGCCGAGCCAGAACGAGGGTTCCACGCAGGCGCGGATCCCGGCGGCGTACATGCGCTGGTAGTCGTCCGTCGTCCGGGAATACATGTGTATGTGCGGCTCAATGATTGTCATAGTTAAATACCATATCTCCATAAGCTCAGATTGTAAACTTTACACCATATCCTTCGCGGCCCACTTGCGGACGCTCATTTCCCGGCCAGGGATGGGGCGACGGCGGCGTTCAAGGCGATGAGGGCGTACGACGTCACCAACTCGGGGATCGACTCCATGTAGCGGCCATTCTCGTTCGCCCATTCCCCCTTTTCTTTTTGCAGGTCGACGAGTTTCTTCGCCACGTCGGCGCGCCACTGATGCTTTTGCCCATCGGGGGTCGCGATAACCTCCTCGCCCATGACGGAGCACGCCTTCGCGAACGTGTGGATATAGTAGAAGAGTCCGTTCGTGCCGATGCCGGGATTCTCGTCGAGGGTGTAGTTCTTCTTGGCCCACTCGATGGCGGCCTTGACCCGCGGATCGTCCTTGGTGAGTTTCGCGTAGATCATGCTTTTCAGTCCCGCGTAGGTCATGCTGCCGTAGGAGCGGAGCGACTCCTTCATCCGAGGATCGTCGCCTCCTTTCGAGACGTCCACCGGACGATACAGGAATCCTCCGTAGCTGGGATCGTTCTTGTCCTTGACCACCCACACTTGGTCGTTGGACTCGGGGACGTGCTGAAGCCGGCTCATGAAGGTGACCGCTTCCTGCCAGGCGAGATCGACCTTCTTGGCGTCCTCGGGGCTTTTCGCCTTGGGTTCCTTGTCGAGGTAGTCCGTCAGGAAGAGGGCCTCGAGCACCCACTGGGTGTTGGACAGGTCGGCGTGCACTTTGCCTTCCTTGCCGTAGCCGTAGCCGCCATAGGCCGGATCATCCTTCTTCACGGGAGTCGTCTTGTTGTTCTCGTCCAGGCGCAGATCCTGCAGGTATTTTCTCGCCCCCCTTAGGACGGCCTCGTCCTCGGGCTTGTTAAGCGTGGCGAGGGAGGCGAGCACGATCGCCGTCGTATAGGTGGGGAACTCCCGCGGGTTGCCCGCCATCCAGATCGATCCATCCTTCTGGACGAACTGGAGCACGAACTGCCGTCCTTTGTCAATCGCATGTTCCCGCGCCTCAAGGTTGTCCGCCGACGTGCTCTCCCGCAATGCCACGCAGGCGAGGGCGGTGATGGCGGGGTGCCCGCTCCATGAGCCATCCTCGGCCTGCTTCTCAATGAGAAAGGTGGCGCCTTTCTTGATCGCCGTCTTGGCCGATGTGAGGAGCGCCGGCGTAAGCGTGTCCGCCGCCGCGGGAGTCGTCTCGGCCGACGCCGCTCCGGGAAGCAGAGTAAGACACCCCGCCGCCGCTACCGCCATGGTAATCTTCGCCCACCCCAAGCCATCGCACCTTACCGTCCTTGCGCGCATCGTTCGCCTCCTTGGATGCATATTTTGTGTAACATTCACAATTCGCGGGAGAGATCGCCCCAATGAAATGGCGTATACATTTCAGCCATGTTTCCTGCTCAGCGCGCCCACCTTCGCCGATGCGACGTTCAACCGTAGAAAGAAACATGCGGCGTTCCGTAATGGCGTGGGGAGCGCGCTCCCGTGGGCGCACTTTGGTTTAGTGGTAGTTAGTTTCATAGGACGCTAATAGAAACTTATCTCCTGAAATTTGAAGTGGTTCGTCTCCTTGCCCACCTGCAGGGCGTACCGGCCCATGTCGCCGAAGTCGCACACGGCCACGTAGTTCATGTTTTCCTGGTTCACCTGGAGAGAGACTATCGCCCAGTCCACTTTGGCGAGCTGGTCGCGCGGAATCTCGTCGTCCAACGCAAGTTCGGGCGTGGTCCGCGCATCCTTCGCCGCGGTGGAGGCGGTGTCGCTGTAGGTGTAGCGCCAGGAGCGGAACAACTGCGAGAGATACTCATGGACATCGGCGAATTCCGTCGCCTCAGGGGCGAGTTGCCGCCACGGAGACCGCGGCGGGTTGACGTGCGGCCACATGAGATACGCCGCCCCTGCCAACAGGAGGCAGAAGGCTGCCGCCTTGCTGGTGGTGGCGCATACTGTCCACACGGCTTCGCTCCTCTTCCTTCGCCGTCGCTGGATCAAGTCTTCAAGGTCGTTCCGCATCTTCTGCTCGCCAATTTGCGCGAACACGTCCACCTTCACGACCTGGCTTTGCCGTTCCTCATCCAGTTCCTTCTGCCGGATGATCTCCCGCTGTCGCTCTTGAGCCTCCTCCATCTCCTGTCGGATCTTCCATACCCGCAGCCGTTGCGTCTGGACGTTGTGGTACTGTTTGTTGACCTTGTGTAGCTTCTTGTGCCTGTCACTCATTGCGCACCTCATTAAAATTATGGTCCGCCATAATTTTATTCACATCACACTGCGTCCCGCCTGCAGCAGCTTCAGCGGCTCGCTCCTGCCCGTCGAG
>CAYTFM010000246.1:10510-14269 GCA_964436735.1 uncultured Victivallales bacterium
CCGTGCCGCACCAGCCGGCCATGAGGCCGAAGCCGACGCAGACCAGGCAGGCGACGAGACCGATCAGAAGCGACTCGGCCAGAATCAGTTTGACGAGTCCGCTTCGGGGAACGCCGATGGCGCGCAGCACGCCCATCTCCCAGCGCCGCGCCCTGATCGACGCCATCACCGTGTTCACGACCGCGAGGGAGGCGATCAGCAACGTGATCAGAGGCAGTTGGCACATGCCCCAGATCATCCCGGCGGCGCGCGCGCCGATCCGCTGCCGCACGTCCTCGCGGGTGGAGACGCGCAGCGACTGGCCGAACATGTTGGCCCCCATGGCCCCCATGCCTTGCGCGTTCACCGGCTGCTGCTCGCCCAGGTTGCGGTCGGCCACCACGCGCGCCACGTTGGCGACATCATCGAGCTTCGCGCCCTTCTCCAGATTGAGCCAGAAGAAATTGATCTTGTCGAGCTTGAAGTCCTTGCGGACGGTCGCGTAGTCGGCGAACACGATGGCGGCCGACCTGCCGCTGCGGCGGCGCAGTCCCGAGAACTTCGTCATCCAGTGCCACCCCGGCAACGCGACGGTTCCCGCGATGGTGTATTCCACCTGCGTCTCGGGCGCCTCGGGCGGGATCATCTTGAACGCGTCGCCGACCTTCAGCCCCGTAGCCCGTAGGAAATGATCCGGCACCACGCAAAACCGCCCCTGCCTCAGCTTCTCGATGAGCTCGGCGGGGAAGCCGTGGACGAACCGCGGGCGCAGGATCGGATCCACGCCGCCGAAGGCCGCCTGCGGATCGAGGCCGATCATGATCACGTTGTCCTGCTTCGTCACCGACATGCGGTTCTCGCTGCCCGTGATGTCGCCGACGAGTGGCGGCTGGTCGACGGCGAGCGGAATGCACTGTCCGGGGCGTATCCCTTTGATGGAGCGAATGTTGTCGATCTCGGCGTCCGGAAGCCCCCCGCGCTGCAGCGAGAACATCGCGTCGGGCACCCAGTCGCCCGGCACGAACGGCTGGAGCATCGAGTAGCCCCAGGTGACGGTCGCCATGAACAGCCCCAGGCCGATCGAGAGCGAGACGGTGGTCCCCAGCGTCCGCCACATGTTGCCGGTGAGCTGGGACTTCAGCAGCCGCGGATCGAGCAGCAGGCAGCGGGCGACAAGCGGTCCGAACAGTTTCTCCACCACCACCATCAGCATCGGCGTGAGCAGCAGGAACCCCGCCGCCATGCTGGTGCAGCCGATGACGGCGTGCGTGAAGTACCGCGCCTTGTCGGGCATCGGCACCACGAAGACCAGCAACGGGTTGATGGCGACCAGGGCCACGCCGATTCCCATCACGAGGGGCGACAGATGGATGCGATGGAACCGCGTCGGATGCGCGAAGTCGTCCATCGGACTGACGGTCGTCGCCCGCCACGCGGGGATGATCGACGCCGCCAGCGCGCCGCCGAATGCGCTCGCCCCGGTCAACGCTACACACCAGCTCCCCAAAAAGGCGCCACTGCGGAACAGGTCGGGCTGCGAATAGGCCATCACCTTGAGCAATCCCCACCCGGCGGCGAGCCCGCCACCCCAGCCGATGACGGCCAGCACAATGCTTTCAAGGGCGATCATCGCCGCCACCTGGCCACGAGTCAGTGCGACGGCGCGCAGGATGGCGAACTGGCGTATCCGCTCGTTGACCCCCATGCTCAGCGTGGTGAAGATGATGAACAATGCGGCCATCAGCGACATGCCCGTCGCCGAGTAGGCCTGCATCCGGGTGCTTGACGCCATCCGGTTCTCCTCCAAAGCAGCCTCCAAGTCTTTGAGGCTGAAAACCTCGGCGGGAATGCGCCGTCCTTCGAACGCCTTCTCCCATGCGCTCCGGAATTCCATCGGATTGGCGTCTCTTTTGAGGCATATGTTGACCAGGGAGACTTTCGGCGGCGCGCCGCTGATCTTGACGGCCAGGCTCATGGGCACGTACACCGCCAGCGCGGCGGGGCCGCGGGGCAGTTGGTTGGGCGCGGGCATGCGCTTCGGGTCGAGGTCGGCCTGGAATGGAGGTTGCGCCGTGACGCCGGCGACGCGCAACTTGAACTCGCCCGCCGGCGACTTCACGATCAAACCGCTGCCGACGCCGACCTGCAGACGATCGGCGACGCCCGTGCTGATGACGGCCCGCGGAAGCTCATCTCCTGACGTGGGGTTGATCCAGTTGCCGGCGGTCAGCGCGTTCGGAGGTTCCGTGGCGTCGGTGCCGACGAGAACGGGTGAGCCCATCATCATCGGCATCCGTCCCGGCGCGGCGGCGGGGCGGGATGAGCCGAGTTGCCCGCTGGGCTGGTAGGGGGCGGGGCCTTCCTTTCCTGTGGGCCTGTCTGACTCGTCCGACTTGTCCGAGTTGCCGCCTCTTTGCCTGCCGCCCGGAGCCGCCCCCGGCGGTCCGAACATCGTGGCGCCGGCGAAACCGTCGCTGCGGGTGATGGTGAAGCGGTACTGGGCGACCGGCTCCGCAACGGCTACGGCGGGATCCTTGGCCAACTCGCCGACCAACGAGGCGTCAAGTTCCAGCGACTTCCACGACTCCGGCACGATCACCACGTCGTAACGCCCCAGCGTCTTCTGCGCCGATTCTTTGAACTGCGACACCAGCGCGTCGTAGCCACTGACCACCCACACCACCACGCAGGCGGCCGCGATCATCGCCAACGACGTCAACAGCAAGCGGGTCTTATGCTGCCACGCCCCGGCCAAGACCAGCTTTAGAACGATACCCATAGTATGAGCCTCTCTTGAATCAAATTCGAAACTCGAAACAGGCGACTCTCATTTCGGATTTCGATATTCAGACTTCGGGTTTTCCCGTGTCACGCCGCCTTGCCAACGACGTCCTGGTAGTGCGCGGCGAGCGAATGGGCGTCGTGAAAGTCATTGGTTTTAAAATCGTTAAGGATCATGCCATCCTTCAGGACGACGATGCGCTTCGCCCAGACGGCGACGTTCGGCTCATGGGTCACCAGGACGATGGTTCTGCCCTGTCCCTCGCACAGTTCCTTGAGGATGGCGCAGAGCTTCTGGCCGCTGACCGAGTCCAGGCTGCCGGTCGGCTCGTCGGCCAGCACGATCGACGGGTCGGCGATCAATGCCCGGGCGATCGCCGCGCGCTGCTGCTCGCCTCCGCTGAGGGCGTCCGGACGGTGGTGCCGTCGATCGGCGATGCCGAGTTTTCCCAGAAGCTGATCAAGCTGCCCGCCAAGCCCGCTACGGCCGTCGGACAGCGTCGGCAGCAGGATATTCTCCTCGGCCGTCAACGTCGGAATGAGGTTGAACGACTGAAAGACGATCCCGATATGGCGGCGACGGAACATCGTGAGGCGGTAGTCGGACATGGCGGACAGCTCCTCGCCGTTCACCAGCACCCGCCCGGCGTCGGGGCGTGTCAACCCCGCCACCGTGTGCAGCAGCGTGCTCTTCCCCGACCCGCTCGCCCCCATCACGGCCACGAAGTCCCCCGTCTCGACCGTCATCGAAATCCCTCGCAACGCCTCGACGACCACATCCCCCTGACGGAAGCGCTTCACTAATCCCTCGACCTTGACTGGCGTACTGTCCATTGAAACTGTATCTCCCAATTCAATTCACCTTCTGATTCTGGTTTGATCGCGTTCACATCATTTGCTTGGCGTCTTGTTGGAGTTCACGCTTCAGCGTGTTCGGTATTTTAAAGCACACTTGAAGGGTGAGCTCCAACCCAAGGCGGCACGAGGCCACAACCAAAC
>CAYTFM010000247.1:0-1582 GCA_964436735.1 uncultured Victivallales bacterium
TGATTCTGGTCTGATCCGTGATCACCTCGAAGGCGCCGATCACCTTGCCGTCGAGATCCTTGACGGGCACTCCCGTGTAGGCGATGTCGAGGCACAGCCCGTTGGGGTGGGCGTCGGTCTCGCTCGAGGCCTCGGCTCCCTCACGCATGGCTCTCGCGCAGGCGCATTTGGGTGTCCGGCAGTCGCTGGTCTTGAAGAGGTCGAAGCATTTGCGCCGCTCCTTGACGATTTGATCGCCGGTGGTGTTGGTCAGCGTGGTGGCGGTCTTGTTCATGTAGAGGATCTCGAATTCGTTGTTCAGCACCACGGCCGGCTGTGGCATCTTGTCGAGGAAGCCCACGAGGGTGTCGAGGGTGCCGTTGACGCCCTGGACGATCCGCTTGAAGTCGCCTTGGTGGCGTGAGGCGTCGGAGCGGACACTCAGCCTGCCCTCGACCGCGGCCTTCGCGAGGGCGTTGGTGTCGGCCACGAGGGTTTTGATCGTCTCGACCATGCTTTGCAGGGCTTTGCCGAGGGTGTCCTTATCCGAGGAGGGGGTGACGGTCACACCAGACGCGTTGCCCCGGGAGATCTCGTCGGCAATCCGCACCTTCTCCTTCGTCGCCGTGATCATGTTCTGAATCGCCGAAGTAAGTTGCCCGACCTCGTCCCCGCGTCGCAGCAGTTTCTGGGGCACCTCAATATCGACGTCGCCCTTCGCCACGCCGCTCAGGAGTTCAACGCCTGTCCGGATCGGTTTCGCGATGCTGCTGGCGAGGATCAGTCCGAAGCACACAGATCCCACGAAAACCACCAGCACCATGATGAGCATGTAGATGCTCCCCTTTCGTATGTCTTCAGCGTCCTTTGCGATCAACTCCGTCACCATCTTTTCCGCGGCTTGCGTGTTGGAGTCAATACTGCTTTCCAACGTGTGGATACTTTCTTTAAAGCTCTTCATGGCGCTGTTGGCCTCCTTGTGGGTGGCGATGCGGCCGTCCAGTATATTCTCGGCGGTGTCCCTGAATCCCTTGTCGTATGCGGTATAGAGGGTGGGGAGAGCTGCGATTGTGTGCCGCTCTTTGTCCGTCAGGCTCAGCTTGGCTGACGTCTCTTTTATCTGGGCTAACGCCTCGCTCATCTCCTTGGAAACGTTTTTGTATTTCTCCAAATACGCTCCCGTCTCCTCGCTGTCACCAATATTCAGGAACATGTCTTTCTCGAAGCGTCGATGCTGGAGCATCAAGTTTTTGATCTTTGACGCCTGGCCGTAATAATCCCGCATATACTGGGCGAGGTCCTCAATCGCTGCCTTGCTTCCGTAGAGGCCGCTTATTCCGAGGTAACCGACGATGCCCGTGATCAACGCCACGGCAATGAATCCCGCCGTCAACTTGGTCTTCAACCCCATCTTGTTAAACATGGCTCACCTCATAGTGCTTATGAATTGACGGCGCCAAGCGTGTCGTTGACGGCCTCGTTGAGTTGATCGATGGAAAGTGGTTTGTCGATGAAATTGTTGCAGCCCAATCGCATCAGTTTGACGACCGTATCTTTGCTGGCATGGCCGCTGATGGCGAGGCACGGGATGGTGATCTTGAGT
>CAYTFM010000247.1:1592-14242 GCA_964436735.1 uncultured Victivallales bacterium
TTGAGATGTTCAAGCAATTCAACACCAGTCATTTCCGGCATGCACAGATCTGTGATTAAAAGGTCGAAGGGGGATGAGTCATCGGCAAGCCCCTCTGCGAACAGCTCCAGAGCCTGGAAGCCGTCTCCCACCATGGTCACCTTATAGTTGGAGCTGTCGAGGGCAAGCGAAAAGATGCGGCGTATCTGCTCATCGTCCTCGACCAGAAGAATGCGTTTTTTACCGTTCATCTCAGTACCCTCCGAAATGTTGCCATGGCTACTGCTGTCGAAATCGCGCCTTGTGCTGAATGTGTGAGCCAACAGGAATGTCAGAACCTCCCGAACTCCTTGTCGTCGAGCGCGATCACCTCTTCCCCCTCCTGTTTTTGCGTGAACATGTGTTGGGCGGATTTCGGGGATCCCCATCCGGTGGGAAGTGATCGGGTTTGGCGGTGCGCCCGAGGCGCCGCAGGCGTATGCCTTCTCACGGCAGGTGTCTTTGTCGGATCCGTCTGGCCGATGTGGCCATTGAGCTTGAACAGGGCAAGTAATTCCTGGAGTTTGGCGGATTGCCCGGACAGCTCCTGCGCGGCGGAGGCGGTCTCCTCGGCGTTGGCGGTGTTCTGCTGCGTGACCTGGTCGATCTGGCTGAGTCCCGTGGTGATCTGCGAGATGCCTTGCGCCTGCTCGTTGGAGGCGGCCGAGATCTCGCCGACGAGATCGGTGACCTTGACGATGTTCGCCATGATCTCCTTGAAGGACTCGGCGGTGGTGGTGGCGACTTGGAGGCCGTTCTCGACCTTTTTGCCGGAGGACTCGATGAGGGCGGCGGTCTCCTTGGCGGCCTTGGCGCTGCGGCCGGCGAGATTGCGCACCTCGTCGGCGACCACGGCGAAGCCTTTGCCGTGGCGGCCGGCGCGGGCGGCCTCGACGGCGGCGTTGAGGGCGAGCAGGTTAGTCTGGAAGGCGATGTCGTCGATCACCTTGATGATCTTGGCGATCTGCTGGCTCGAGGCGTTGATCTCGGCCATGGCCTCCACCATCATGTTCATGCGCGCCCCGCCGGTCTCCGCCGCCTCGCGGGCGGTCTTGGTGACGGCGTTCGCCTGTAAGGCGTTCTCGGCGTTGGTCTTGGTTTGCGATCCGATCTGCGACATGGAGCTGGTGATCTGCTCGAGCGAGGCGGCCTGCTCGGTGGCCCCCTGTGAGAGCGTTTGGCTGGCGTCCGAGATTTGCACGGCACTGGCGGCGGCTTGTTGCGCCGAGTCGGCAACCTGTTCGAGCGCCCCGTTCAGGTTTTTGACCGCCAGATTAATGTGGGATTTCAGCCCGTCCAACTGTCCTTTGTAGTCGCGAAGCACGGTTTGGGTGAGGTCGCGGCCAGCCATCGCCTCGAGGACTCTCCCCGCCTCGCCCAAGGGGGCGATCACCGAGTCGAGCGTCTCATTGACGCCGTGGACGATCTTCCTGAAGTCGCCTTGGTGCCTCGTGGCGTCGGCCCGCGTGTCGAGCCGTCCCTCGACCGCGGCCTTGGCCAGCATGTCGGCGTCGGCCACCAACGTCCTGATCGCCTCGATTGACTTGTCGAGGGTTTCCGCAATGGCGGTGAACTTGCCGCGGACTTCCGCGGTGTCGGCGTCGGCGTCGGCCACCTGCAGATCGCAGTGTAAATCGCCGTTGGCGATTTTCACGAGGTTCGAGGTGAGGCGGTCCACCTCCACATCCTGAAACGCGGCGATTTTCCCCGCGGTACGAATGGCCGCCTTCGTTTTCGTCAGATCCATGATGACCTCGAAGGCGCCGATCACCTTTCCCTCGGCATTGACAATGGGGGATCCTGTGTAGGCGATCTCGAGGTTCAATCCGCACGGATGGGCGTCAGTCTCGCTTGACGTCTCGCGTCCGTCCCGCATCGCCCTCGCGCAGGCGCAGTTCTGCGTCCGGCAGTCGCTGGTGTTGAAGAGATCGGAACATCTTGTGCGCTCTTTGACGAGCCGCTCGCCGGTGGAGTTGCAGAGGGAGGCTCCGCATTTGTTCATGTAGACGATTTCGAACTCGGTGTTCATCACGAGGGCCGGCAGCGGCATGTTGTCGAGGAAGCCCACGAGGGTGTCGAGGGTGCCGTTGACGCCTTGGATGATCTTCTTGAAATCTCCCTGGTGCCTCGACGCGTCGGCGCGGACAGCCAACCTGCCCTCGATCGCAGCCTTGGCGAGCGCATTGGTGTCGGCCACGAGGGTCTTGATCGTCTCGACCATGCTCTTCAGTGCCGTACCGAGGACGTCCTTTTCAGAGGAGGGGGTAACCGTCAGGTGGGAGGCGTTGCCCCGTGCGACCTCCTCGGCGATTTGGGTCTTCGCCCTGGTCGCGTGGATGAGCTGTTGAATGCCATTCACCAGGTCGCCGACCTCGTCTTGGCGCGTCCGATATTTTTCTGGCACCTCTTTGGTTGCGTCCCCCATGGCGACTTCCCGCAGCAGCCCCACGCCCAGCTTCAAGGGGCGGGTGATGGAGAGGACGATCAGGATGGCGAGGAGGATCGAGGTCGCCACGCCGACAGCCGTCACGGCGGCGATCATCCAAACCGCGTGTTGATAGGCTTTTTGGGCGTCGTGCCACTCGGCTATGTTGGATTTGTCGATCATATCGTCCATCGTGTCAAGTTTGGCGAACAGCTCGGCCGCCTTTTCCCTGAAGGACCCCATTGATATGGCGGCGGAGCGTGAATTGGTGTTCAGTCGTGACAGGGCGAGGATTGCTTCGGAGGTCTGCGCATAGGTTTTGAACGCCTCGTCGGCGGTGGCCCAGATCTCCTTGTCCTTGCCCTTCGCCACAGCGGCGAGCGACGTGAGATGGGATTGTAGTTCCTCAATGTGCTCCTTCGCCTCGTCATCCCATTTCTTGAGCGAGGCGTCGTCGGAGGAATTGATGTGCATGACGAGCGCTTGGTAGTGGTCGTAGATGGCGGCCACGATCTCCCGCGCCATCAAGACGGACTTCTCGTCTTGCTGGTCGCTCTTGACGCTCATGAGCAAATCCTTGACCTTCTCGGCCTGTGCCACGGCCTTGTTGGCGCAGATGTCCATCGCCTTGCTCTGACTCTTCTGGATGGCCAATGCCATTAGTTCCTTGTCGATGGTGCATAGTTCCTGCCACAATGCGGCCACATCCTCCAAGTGCGCCCGCTCCTCCGGCGTGACGTAGGGATCCGTGGCGTAGAGGTCCTTCAAGAGCTTGTACTCCTTGTCGGCTTCCCGAACGGCGTTCTGTTCGAGCTGAGCCCACTTCCGCGCGTCAGCCTCCGTGGTGACGATCACGGCGTTCTTTCCGTTTCTGATCGCCTCTTGAAGCTGGATGCGCATCTTGGAGAAATAGTGTGCCTCATTTGCGTTGTACGCGATAAGGTAGTCCATCTTCCCGCTGATCTTGCTCATCCCTTTGAAGCCGACATAGGAGATCAAAACCGCTGTGGTGGAAAGCAGCGCGATCACGATCAACAGCTTCCCCATGATCTTCATTCTGTGTAGGACGCCCATTGGAAACCTCTCATTAGTCATTTCCATCTCGTGTTCTATCGTTATATCTTTTGGAAAATTTCATGTCGCACGCATCGTTGTATCAGTAGGTTAGGGCTGGAAATGAATATGGGTTCGATTATGCGTCTCATGGTCAATCCTCTTTATATGTCAGGCGGTGGCCAATTGCTCGATCTCCTGGTCGTAGAGGAGCCTGTTGACGTCCAATAGTATCTTGACGGAGTCGTCGGTCTTGCCCATGCCCTGCAAGTAGCGGCCTGAGGCCGCCGCATGGATTGCGGGCGGCGGAGAAACCTGCGCGGCGGGGATGTCAAGAACTTCGTTGACGGTGTCGACGATGAGGCCGATCGAGATGTTGTTGAGGTTTACCACGATCACGCAGGTGCGGTCGTCGTAATCCCGGAACGGCAGTTTGAACCGCGTCCGCACGTCGATGACGGGAATGACCTGCCCTCTGAGGTTGATGACGCCTTTGACGAAGTCGGGCATGTCGGGGACGGAGGTGATCGTTTGAACGCCAACGATTTCCGTCACGAAGGCGATCTCGATGCCGTAGTCCTCTTTCGCGATATGGAAGGTGAGATATTTGTCTTTTTGGGAATCCTCCTCCTCGTCATCGAGATCGTTGTCCTCCGCGACGTACCTTCTACCTTTGTCATCGCTCATATATTCCTCCACTCACACTGTGTTTTTGAGTTTGGGACACTGGTCAGGACGTCATTGCCAGCTGGTGGGTAAGTTCCTGCGCTGGTCGGGCATGCCTGCGTCTCGCATGATGTCGGACGCGGCACTCATTTCGGGGCGTTTCAAGGTGACGACGAACGACACGCCGGCCGGATCGTCATTCCGCACGGCGACCGAACCGCCGTATAAGGAGATTATCTTTTGGGCCATTGGCGGCTCAAGTCCCAAGTCGCCGCCTGGAAAGAATGTTTTCGTCACGGCGAACAGTTCGAAGAAGCTTGACAGGAACTCTGGCGGGATGACGCGATCCATCGCCCGGATAGTAATCCTCATTGTCGTCGGCAACGCCTCCCACGTCATACGGACGGGGTGTGTATCTGAGAGTTTCACGGCGACGCGAAACAATCCTGAAAACGCCTTCACGAGCAGTCTTTTGTCGCCCAGAACATTTTCCTGTGCGTTGACGCCATCTAACGGCGATGTCGGCAGTTCGATGTGGCGCGCCTGCGCGAAGGGGGTGACGGCTTTCAACGCGGCGTCTATGATCACGCCCAGTGGTATGATCTCGGAAGAGGACTCGGAGATCGACACGTTGATGGATGTCAGAAGCACTGCGTCATCCAATATCGTCTGCATCGCTTGACGAGCCATGTTGAACATTGTCCACAGTTCTTTGTGGGCTGGGTTTTCCGTGTCCCCCATGGAGATCAGTTCCGCAACGCCGAATATTCCGTTGAGCGGGGTCCGCATCTCGTGCGAGATGAGGTTGAGGAACTCGCTTTTCGCATGGTCCAATATCGTCAACCGTTCATGTGCTTCAACTAGTTGCCTGGTCCGCTCGCGCACCACTTCCTCCAAATGCTGATTGTGGCGGAGCAACTCGCGCTGCAGGTTCCTGATTTTCAGATGCGTGTTGATGCGTGCCTCAACCTCCTCGGCTTGGAACGGTTTGATGACGTAGTCCACCCCCCCCGCTCCGAAGGCCTTGATCTTGTCCATCGTCTCACTTAGCGAACTGATGAAGATGACTGGTACGTCCCGCAGTTTCTCGTCGGCCTTCAATCGTGTGCACACCTCGTAGCCATTCATCCCCGGCATATCGATGTCAAGCAACACGAGGTCTGGGGGGCGGGCCAACGCTTCTTGCACCCCCAAGGCGCCTCCCGGCGCGGTCCGCACCTTGTAGCCCAGGCTTTTCAGCATTTCCGACAAAACCTGCAGAACTGCCGGCGTGTCATCCACAATGAGGATGCTTGGCGCGTCATGAGCGGAGATTGAGGAGTGCATCTCGTGTTCCTTCCGGTGGCATAGGCTGTTGTAGCATTTCGTCGACAACTCTTTGAAGTTCCATGATGGAAAACGGCTTCTGGAGGAATACCCATCCTCGCTCGGTGGCGACCCGATGGCCAGACTGCTCGTCGGTGTAGCCGCTGGCGAGGATCACTTTCTGGTGCGGCATTTTATCGGTGATCTCGCACAGGAAGTCGGCGCCTCCGCGGTCGGGCAGGATGGCGTCGCATATCACCAGATCGATATTCCAACCCTGCTCGGCCAAAGTTCTCAAGGCGGCTTTCGTCGACCCTGCCTCGAAGACTGTGTGTCCCACGGATTTCAGCGTGGTCGCCATGAAACTGCGGATACCCTCCTCGTCCTCGACGACCAGCAGTCTGCCGCTCCGCGCCGCCTTGGGGACGAACTGGTCAGGCGCGGCATCGGCAACGGTATCTACCTGCTCCAGCAGGGGCAGCCGGATGGTGAAGGTGGTCCCCGCGCCAAGCTCACTTTCGACGTTGATCCAGCCATTGTGCTCCTTGACGACGCCGAAGACGACCGCGAGGCCAAGGCCAGTGCCTTTGCCCACTCCTTTGGTGGTGAAGAACGGCTCGAACACTCGGTCGCGGGTCTCCTTGCTCATGCCGACGCCGGTGTCGGTTACGATAAGTCGCGCGAACCTTCCTTCCCGCGCGTCGGGGAGGTTGCCCACTCTGGTTGAGTCAAGCTTCACCTCCGACGTGGCGATGGTCAGCCTCCCGCCATCCGGCATGGCGTCTCTGGCGTTCACGACAAGGTTCATGAGAGTTTGCTCCAACTGCCCGTGGTCGCCTTTGAGCATGAGGGGGAGGTGCGAGAGATCAACGCATAGTTTGATGTTCTCGCCGATGACGCGTCTGAGCATCTTTTCGGAATCCTCGATGACGCTGTTCAGGTCGACGTTCTTCATCTCGGCCTTTTGCTTGCGGCTGAAGATGAGGAGCTGGCGGGTGAGGGCGGCCGCCCGGTGCGCGGCCTTGTCGATTTCCTGTGCCTCGGAGGCTCCGTTTCCCTTGTCAAGCTTCTTCATCAAGATCTGCCCGTAGCCGAGAATGATTTGAAGCAGATTGTTGAAGTCATGCGCGATCCCGCCGGCGAGGTGGCCGATGGTCTCCATTTTCTGCGCATGATAAAACTGGAGAAGAAGATCCTTATGCTCTGTGACGTCCATGAAGACGCCCCGCGCGACGACCGCGTCGGAGCGATGGGAAACGTCAAGTTGCGTGCTGGAGGTGCCGTCATAGAGGGCCGCCTGAGCGAGGATCGTCTTCTCGGATGCGTCTGGCAGTCGGAAGCGGAGCTCACATCCGATGGGCGTTCCCTTGATGAGAAGTTTGGTGAAGCACTGGTCGAAGAGCAGGCGGTCGTCGGGGTGAACGGCGGCGAGGAGGGAGGAAAATGAGATGTCGGGTTGGTCGGGTTCTATGCCGAGGATGTGGAACAACTCTTCGGTCCACACCATCTCTCCCGTCGTTAAATCGTATTCCCAGCTGCCCACCTTGGCGAGTCGTTGGGCATTCCGCAGATGGCTTTCGTTCTTCCGTAAAAGCGTCTCGTATTGCTGGTGCTTGAGCGCCACGCCAATGCTTTCGGCGATCTGTTCGAGGAAGTTCATCCGCTCAAGTGAGAGCATTCCTTGGCGCCGGTCGCACACGAGCAAGACACCGATCGTCAGCCCATCTGCGCTAAACGGGATGATGGCGATGGACTTGTAGCCCACCTTGTGGCAGGTCAGGCGGAAGCCTTTGCACGTCGATGCCGGGACGTTTTGCAGCAGTGTGTCCATGTCGTCGGTCCAGAAACTTCCATGGGGGGTGAAGTGTGAGGGGAGGATGTTTCTATTGCCGAGGATCACCTGTGAGCAGAAACCGCAGGCGAGCTCCAGCCTGTCCTGTCTCGCATCTTGACCGTTGGAACGCAGGCTGTTCTCTTGAAGGATGAAATTGTCAGAGAATCCGATCTGATGGAGAAAGGGGAAGTCGTTTCCTCGGCGAAGTCTGACTCCGACGGCGTCGAAGCGGTCGTACGACTTGATCACCTTCAGAATTTCCGTCAGCGTAGACTCCTTGTTCCTGTTCTCATTAAGGAGGGAAAGAATGCTGATGAGGACGCCCTGGTTCTTCTCGGCGATGCGGCGTTGCTGTTGCTCATTCCGTTCCGCCAGGGCGCGGCGGATGACCAGGTCGAGTTTCGAGATGTTGTCTTTCATCACATAATCAGAGGATCCGTTCTTGATGGCGGAAGCGGCGCGCTCCTCTCCGATCGTCCCTGAAAGCAGGATGAAAGGCGTCTGGGGTGAGAGCTCGTTCCGGCGCCGCAGCGCCTCGAAGCCGTCGAAGCGTGGCAAAGAGTAGTCGGACAGGATGATGTCCTGGCGGCCGTCAACCAGGGCGGTGGTGTATGATTCCTGGTTGTCCACGGTGGAGAGATCGAACGTGAGGCCGGCGCTCGACAGGGTCTCCCTCACCAGTTCGATGTCGGTCTTGGAGTCCTCGACATACAGGATGCGTAACGGCATGTTCATGCGATGATCCTTCTCCTTCGCGACTGGGTGACGCGGCTCAGAACGACCCCATTTCTTTTGTGGCGGCGGTGCTGAACAGTTTGATGATGGTGTCGCCCAGCACCTCGGCGTTGCATGACTTCAACACATAGGCGTTGGCTCCCAGTTTATAGCTTTCGACAATGTCCTGCTCCGTCTTGGATGAGGTGAGCATGAACACGGGGATTGCTTTGAGGCGGTTGTCCATTTTGATTCTCCGCAAGACCTCGATCCCGTTCATGACGGGCATTTGGATGTCGAGGAGAATGAGGTCGGGATAGCCTTCCTTACGGTCTTCGTACCCCCCCAGCTTGTGGAGATAATTCAGGACGTCAAGTCCGTTCGAGGCGACGTCGACTTTGTCGGCGAGGCGGTAAGGTGCAAGGGCGCAGAGCACCAGTTCCGCCTCGAGGGCGTTGTCCTCGGCCAGCAGGATGCGCTCTGGCGTGTTCAATGGCAGATTTTTCATGGCCGTGTTGCTGGGGGTGCTCTTTGTCTGATACCACATGATATGCCTCCTTCGGACAGGTCCGTCCGTATGATGTCATGCGTTTTCAATCTCTTGCGGCGTCTCGTTGATGATGGCCCAAAAGGCGCCGAGCTTGCTGACGGCCTCGACAAAGTCCTTGAAGTCGATGGGTTTGACCACATAGGCGTTGACCCCCAGTTTGTAGCTCTCGACGATGTCCCGCTCCTCGCGGGACGTGGTGAGCATGACCACGGGAATCATTTTGAGCCGTTCGTCCGACTTCAATCTGCGCAACACCTCTATCCCGTCGAGGCGGGGCATTTTCAGGTCAAGGAGGATGAGGCAGGGACTATCCTTCTCCCGCGTGGCATAGGTGCCCTGCCTGTTGAGATACTCCCAGGCCTCCTGGCCGTCCCTGACCACGTCGACCCGGTTGGCGAGCTTGTTGTCCTCAAGGGCCGTGAGCGTCAACTCAATGTCTTTCGCGTTGTCTTCGGCGAGCAGGATGTTTTTCAGCCGGGTCATATCGGGCTCCTTGGTTGCGGTCATGCGGGAGGTGCGTATGCTTGTTGATGTGGCATGTGAGCTGCTTCATCCGCGGCGGGCAGCGTGAAATAGAACGTCGCCCCCTTGTCGAGTTCGGATTCGGCCCAGGTGTTCCCGCCGTGACGGTTGACGATGCGCCGCACGTTCGCCAGGCCGATCCCCGTGCCCTCGAACTGATCTGAGGGGTGGAGGCGCTGGAAGACGCCGAAGAGTTTGCTGGCGTATTTCATGTCAAACCCCACCCCGTTGTCTCTCACGTAGATCACGATGTCGCGTCGCGTCTCCCGCTCCGCGCCTGTCGAGGGAGTGGGGGGGGGAGGCTCTGTGGACGCGCCAATCTCGATCATGACGGCGTCCCGCGTGCGGGTGTACTTCAAGGCGTTGTCGATGAGGTTGATGAAGACCTGCTTGATCATCGCCTTGTCGCAGAGGGCGCACGGGAGGGAGGCGATGCGCCATTCGACCTTCCTGCCGGTGGTCTCGATTTTCAAATCCCGCAGGATGTCGTTGACAAGGGTGGTGAGCGCGACCGCGTCATAACAAAGTTCGGCCCTCCCCATCCGCGAGAAGGCGAGCAGATCGTCAATCAGCACGCCCATCTGCCGCGAGGAGTCGTCGATGGTGTCAAGGTAATGCGTGCTTTTCTCGTCAAGCTGTCCGGCCGCTTTGGCGCGCAGGAGTTGCAGGAACCCGTTGATGTGGCGAAGCGGGGCGCGGAGGTCATGGGAGACGGAATAGGAGAACGCCTCAAGCTCCTTGTTGGCCGCCAGCAGCAGACAGGTCTGTTGCGTCAGTCTATCGTTGATTCTGCGCAGCTCCGCCTCATGGTTCTTCATTTCCGTTATATCCATTGCCGTCCCGAAACCGCCCAGCAGTACCCCCTGGCTGTCGTACTCCAATTCCGCCTGTTCGCGGATCCACTTGACCTGCTTCCCCACCACAATGCGATGCTCGATGTCGTAGGGCTCGCCGTTGAGCCCCGCCTTCCATGATCGGTTAACTAACCCCCGGTCTTCGGGATGGACGACAGCCAGAAACGACTCGTAGGCCAGGGGGGTGTTCTTGGGAATCCCAAAGATCCGGTGTGCCTCGTCGGACCAAAGCAGCTTATTGTGGGGGACATCCAAACGCCAGTTCCCGACATGCGCCACGGCCTGGGCGCGGTTCAGATCCTCCCGGCTCCGGCGCAGTTCCTCCTCTGCCTGCTTGCGGGCGCTGATGTCGCGGGCGATGGTGGACAACTGCTCAATCCGCCCATCGGACGACTTGTGGGCGATGAGCACTTGAGAGAACGGGACCACCGTCGCGTCATGGCACCGCAGGATGACTTCGCCTTCCCACGTGCCGTCTTTGACCGCCACAGAGGCGGAATCCCTCCTGAACAGCTCCGCCGCGCAGCAAGTCTGGCCATCCTTGCACATGTCGAAAAGGTTTTGCTCCAACGCCATCCCGAGAAACGCTCTCCCCGCCTGGTTCAGGTAGGTGATCGTGCGATCAGGGTTCGCCATCGCGACGATGTCCGGCGTCTTGTCGAGGATCGAGCTCAGCAGCATCGCCCTCTGCTCAGCCTCCTGTCGGCCGGTGATGTCCTCGATGGCGAGGAGTATCTTCTGCGTGTTGTTTCCCGCCCGGCATATTTTGCGGGCATTGAGCAGTAAGACCCTTCGCCCGACCGCGGGGAAATCGTGCGCCAGAAGGATATTCTCGAAAAGGGTGGGCATGTCCGCGGGGGTGTTGAGCAGTTCCTTTAGTGGAGAGACGTTCCAGCTTCCCCCGCATATCTCGAAGAGGGCGCAACCCGAAATCTCAGCCGGCGTGGTTTTAAACGCTTGATGGAAGGAGCGGTTGGCGGAGACGATTTTGAGCTGTTCGTCGATGACGATGAGCGGCTCGCGCACGGTGTCGACAACGTTTTCCATATGCTCCTGGGCCGCCAGTGCGTGGAGTTGCGCTTTTTTCCGCCGCCTGTTCTCCTGGATGAAGAGGATGAAACTCGTAGAGAAAAGAAGGGCGGCTATGCAGCTCGTCATGACACTTGAGTTAAGTTCGGTTTGCGTTCCCACATCTAAGGTTGATATGCGGGCGTCAATGCGGTCGCGAATCTTTCCGTTGAGCTCGAGGATGCTTGTGATCGCGCGCTTCAGTTCGTCATGCGTTTGATTGACGCTGTCTTTTTGGAGGGAGGCGAAGAGCTGATCATGCAGCAGATCTTTCCTCCCGAATAGCGCGGAGATCTGGGCGTCAAGATGGTCGATTTCCGCTTTCGCCTCCGGGTTTTCTTCCCCTAGGCTGCGCAGCGCGGCAAGTTTTCCTGTCAACTCCGTGAACGTTGTGTCGAACGTATCCTGGCATTGGCTGTCTCCCTTGAGCAGCCACATTTCATATCCCATCTCGAACTCATTCAGGCTCTCCAACAACCGGTCAAGCGCTTTTTCCACACCGTAGTCGCGCACGACGTTGTCGACTGAGGTGTGGTGATCCGCGACACTTTGAAACTGGAAGAACACGCCGATGGCATACGGGATGAACGCCATGGAGAACAGCACGACGCTGGGGGAGCTGAACAACAAACTTCTTCTGTTGACTGCCTGCGCGTGCGCCTCGATGGCAAGCAGAAATCCCGCTGAGCCGCAGAGTATGGCGATGCTGGCGTTGAAGGCTATCGCCGTGTAGCTGTTGAGACCCGGCACCGAAAAGCCTTTCAGGACGAAGCCGACTTGTGTCATGATACTCAGGAACAGGGTGAGGAGCGCCAGTAATTCGGATACCAGACGTGTCGCCGTGTGCCTGATGCTTGACAGGACGATGGCGGAACCCAGAAGGAACAGGGAGGCGGAGGCGTTGAGCGTGATCCTGCTTGGACTTGCTGAGTCCGGCTCTCCGGGCGGAACCTTGAACAGGAGTTGATCGATGCCGAAATCGACGGCAAAGGCGTATTCGGCAAGCGTGAGCAGGCCGACCAGCATGGCGAAAGCCCCCAGCGTTCCTGCCACGCACCGGTTCCGGAATGACCCCTTGATCAAAAAGCACAACGCTACGCCGATAAGCAGGACAGCTGGCGCCATGTTCGGCATCATCGTCCTGCTCAACGAGGGGAAGGGGGAGCGTAATGAGTGAATACCAAACAGCCACCCGATGAGGGCGAGGAGGCCGATAAGGCCACACAGCACCGCAAACGCCATTGCCCAGTTAGCAAGGCTTTTCTTTTCACGAGAAGATGAGCTTTCAGGATTCATGCGAGTTCGATCGGTCGTGCCGCCATTCAGGTTGACGTGTCGTTTCCCACCGCGCAGTGTGCGCATGTGGCTCTATAAAATAGTTATAGGACGTAAAGGGGGATTCCACTATGGGGTGACGACCTACTATGAAATGGGGTGTGCACCCTACGTGTTTTTGCTTTTGTCGGCTGCTCCTCAGACGTGCCGGGAGGGGCCCCTGCGGTGGAGGGCAGGGCAGGCGCGGCAGCGGTGGGGTTGGACGATGTGCAACGTCCACCCAGGGCAGGCGCAGGCTTCTTCACCCACGGGCGAGGCCGAAGAGTGTGGAGAAGGGGGCGTGAGGTAGCTTGTGATCGTCTTCAC
>CAYTFM010000248.1:0-6964 GCA_964436735.1 uncultured Victivallales bacterium
AGGGGGTTGTGAAGGCGCTGGCCGAAGTGGGACTGAGGATTCCTGACGACATCGCCGTGCTTTCCTTTGCCAACAAGGGCGTCGAGATCATGTCGCATGTTGAGATATCGAGGATTGAGTTCGACCCGGCGGACTTCGCCAAGGCGGTGCTTGACGATCTATTGAAGCGCATTGATGGTGACGTCTCCGTCTCTTCACGGACAGCCATCACGGGCGACTTGCGTGTGGCCCGGTCATGTGGTGAAAAGTAGGTGGGTACGGTGAGGCGATTTGAACTGCCAACTATAGAACAAGGGTGAGGCGATGCACAAGTCCAGAGATTGTACAGCAAGACAAACCCAGTTCACGCTCATAGAATTGCTGGTCGTCATCGCCATCATCGCCATCTTGGCTTCCCTGCTTCTGCCAGCCCTCAGGAACTCCAGGGAGTTGGGCAAACGGACCTCCTGCGCTAATTTTCTAAAGCAGATGGGACAGGCGTCGCACATGTACATCTCCGACTGGAACGGTTGGCTTCCCCTCACCGCTGGTTATTACTCCGCCGTCTCCAACACCAGCGATGGCGTGATGCTTGACTACCTTGGGGTACTGAAGTCGAATCCCCACTGGTGGTATCAATGTGAGCCGCGCCATTTTCTGTGTCCCTCCGACGAGAAGGAATGGTATGCAGCCTGGGGGAAGGGGTATTTAAGCTATGGGGGAAACACCTATGCGGTTGGCACTAGCCAGCAGAATAGGAGAAGAGATGCGCAGATGGTATATCCTTCGATCACGATGCTCATGGGGGACAACGCAGCGCAAAACTTCGAGCAGCGCGTCTACTTCACGGTGAGACACGGCGGTGGCGCTAATATTTTAATCTTCGACGGGCACACCGATAGGAGCAGCGGCCTACTGCCGGGATACACCTCCGCACCGCAGTTCTGGTCCTACGACGGGGTCTGGCATTGATTAACCTTCATGATAGGCAAAGTGGCGCATGCTGAAAACGAACTCGACTATACTTGGGTTCCTGATCCTCCTTTTGTCCGGTCTCCCGGTCAGGGCGCAATTGACTGTGTTCATCAAAGACTCGGGACTTCAGCAGGTCAAAAAAGACACCGAGGGGAACATTGTTTCCTATAAACGGACGCTCACCTTCCACAGTGGCTCCGTCTCCCGATATGAGTTTGTGGGCGATGTCGATCTGGTGAAGAAGACGGCCAGCTTCAACCTCGGGGGATGCTGGTATGGCGGCCCCACCGTGTTAGTTGACGACAAGCCCGTTCAGAACGCCGAGGAGCCGCGCGGCGAACTGAAGAACGGCGCCGCCGTTTTCGACATGAAGTGGAATGACAGTAAAGCGGGGCCGGCACGGTTGCGCACCGTGATCCTGCCGGGGGACGACAAGATTTTCCTCGAGCTCAAACGTATAGAAGAAAGCCTTCATGAGAGAAAGCTGTCGGTGTCGCTCTGCGCCATGCCCGGACAGGGCGGCGGCAACGGCGAGACGCCGAACGACCGCTGGGTTTCAACCGGCCCCCGGGCCATTCGCCACGGCAGGGGGGCGGCGGCCCTGGATCTATCAAAGGAGTGGTGGCTGTACTGCTTCGACGCCAACGGCAACCGGCGCGGCAGTTGCGCCCTAATGGTCGTCCCGGAGGAGTGCGAGTCGGCGCAGGTCGCCTATCTCGATTCAAACTACACCATATTCCCGATAGTGACGGGGAAAAAAGGGCAGCGCAGCCTGCGCTTCATCCTGTGGAGTTTCTCCGAGTTCTACAAGCCACGCGACAGCGCCTACCGCTATCTGTCTGACAATGGCGGGAAATGGCTGGAGCAGCTTAGGAAGTTTGACTTCGAAAATCCAAGAGATAATTGACAGGATACCAGGATTTTCAGGATGAAGAGAGAGCAATTCCGGCCTTTTGCCACATCCTGCCAATCCTGTGGATCCTGTCTACAATTGGATTTCAACAACAATTAGTTGGAGGTTAGTCATGAAGCTCCGCGCGTCATCGAGACTGTTTCTTGCCGCCGCCCTATTCGTCCTTTGCGCCGCCGGTTTCTCCGCGGAGATCACCCGCATGCGTGTGGCAGTATTCACTGAGGAGGGATTCCCGTCGCGCAGTCCGCGGCCCGCCGAATGGTACAAGAAGACGCTGGAGGAGGCGGGACTGAAGGTGACGGTCATCGGCGTGAAGGAGTTCTGCGACGTCAAACAGTTCAACAACGCGAAATTCGACACGCTGATCGTGGCCACGGGCGGACTGCTGCCGCGCGACGCCGAGCACGCTCTGGGCATGTTCATGCGCGGCGGCGGCACGGTCGTCATGGACGGCAGCATGGGGGAGGGACTCCAGACCGCCCCGAAGGAGGTTCTCGACGAGGCGGCCAGATTGCGCAAGGACAACCAGTCGGGGAAAAACATCCAGGCCTACCATGACTATGTCTGGAAGCAAAGAACCTCGCCTGGCGTGATGTTCTCACACAGCGACGAGTTGAAAAGATGGGTTGCGGACATCAATCCCATGTCGGGGGCCTCCATCGCGCTCTGCGGTGAGTTCGAGTTCGGCACGTGGCCGAATCCATATCAGATCAATGCCGAGGCATACGGGCGTCCCTTCAACGAGGATCTGAAGATCAACCCCGCCTTGGCTGGACAGGGATGGGGAAAATCCCTCCCGCCGATCTTGCCATTTGCGATACAGACGGACAGCGGCGTGAATGTGAAAGCGGTTCCCGCGGCAAGCAAAATGTTGCGGTGGACGATCTTCGATCAGGCGCCGGGGGATGGGAGACCCTCGCACGAGTTCGCCAACGACGTGCTCCTGCCGCTCTACCTTTTCGACAAACCGAGCGGCGTGAAATATTCAGGATTCAGCACCACGACCTTAGGCTCCTTGCCCAAGGACTGCGAGTCCGACTTTTTCGTCTACCGCAGCCACAGGGCGCTGAAAGACGGCTACACGCTGCTGCATTTTGGACACAGTGGCGCGCATCTGCTGAAATCGAAGGACGGGAAACACGTCCTGCTGGCCGCTTTGAAAATCGCCGAGAGCAGACTGCCCGGCGAGCGAAGCGCCGTCTTCGTCGCCGCCTGCAACCGACTTGAGGCCGCCATGGAAAAGTGTTCCAAGGCGGCGGTCGGCGCAATGGGCGATCTTGGCCGTCTGGCCCGTGCCTGCCACGGCGCGGGGGATCCAGAGGGATGCCGGAGCGCTCTCGCGCAGGGTATGGATATTCAAAAGAAATTCCAGGAACTGCTGGCCGGATGGGTGGGGTTCAGGAACCAGAAAATGCAGCCGGGAGAGTCGGGCATCACCGAGCGCGGCACCTTGGCCGCCCGTTGCGAAACATACGCCACCGAACTGGAGGCGTCACTTGCGGACGGCCGGAAAACCTTGAGCATGCTGGCGAAGCCGTCCACCTTGGGGAGGGTGGAGAACCCGTGGGGGAAAATCTTCCTTGGCTTCGACTTTGTCTCCCCTGGCGGATTGACGCGGCAAACAGAGCTTGCCCGTCTCGCCAAAGACCTCAGCTTCTCTGGCATTCCCATATATGGAGACCAGTACTCCGGCAGCATTTACAAAGACACGGGACTGACCAGCGGCATGCGCATCGACGGCATGGAGCAGGGCGGTCGCTTCTCGCTGCCGTTTGACACGGCGCAGTTCGACTACCAAACCGGCACCATCAAGCCGTCCGGTAAGTCCGGCTGGTGGGACACCCCCGAATCACGGGAACAATATGACCAGGACATCGGCTGGCGGATTAAGAAAATCAATGATGAACATCCGGGGTGTGCGCGGATCTTCTGCATGGAGGAGCACAACATGCAATGGTCCATGTGGGACGAGCGCATGCGTCGGAAGCTCATCAGCTACCTGGAAATGAAATACGGATCTCTGGAGGGGCTCAACAAGGCGTGGGGTGCGTCGCTCGGCGCGTTCGACGAGGTGAAACTGCCCTCGAAGCGGCCCGAGAGCCAGCTTGAGCACGCCGTCTGGGAGGACTGGACCAGGTACAGGGAGGTCTACTGTGTCGAGGAGGTGCGCAAACCTCTGATCCACATGCTCAAGAAATACGGGCCACGGCTGACCATCATGGGATACCAGTCCTACTGCGGGCAGGAGAGCGTCCCGGCGCATGGTGTCAACTACTATGATTTCGGCAAGGTCATGGACTGGAACACTCTTGAGATGGGCAGCCTGGGGCCATTGAGGGACGAGGTCATGACCGCTGACATCGCCGGCTTCTTTCACAAGTCAATCACGCCCGAGTGGGGGGCGACCTACGCCTGCTGCATGGAGGGGAGCGACTTCCTCAAGTTCTACCTTTGGAACGGTCTTGGCTGGGGACAGATCGGCTGGTGCACATTCGCCGGCAGCTCGGCGGCCTTGCCGTACAGCAATTTCGTCGACGTCGACAACCATGTCACCAACCTCGGCTGGATGATCAAGGATGTGATGAGAGACTTTGATGTCGTGGGGCCGATTTTCCTTGACGGTCAGCGCGAGGAGCCGCCCGTGCGCATCGTCTATTCCCCGACGACGAACCGGCACACGACTTGGCCGGGAGTCGAGCAGGACAGAAGCTTTCAGGCGGTAAGCGGCTTCTACCGCTCCATGCAGATGCTGCACTTCCAGGCGCGGGCTTTGGACGAGGGTGCGATCTTCGACGGACTCCTGTCCAAGGAGTGCCGTATGCTCATCCTGCCGGAGGTCACCTACATGAACCGGGATCTGGAGAGCAAGGTCAAGGCCTTCCTCGAGTCGGGCGGCACAGTCCTGGCGACCTCCGATTCCGGGCGGTTCGACCAGCACGGGCACCGCCGCGACGCCATGCTGAGTCTGGCCGGGGTGGCGGCCAAGCCGGCCGCAAAGACCGAGGTCGACTTGGGCAACGGCCACTTCTACTCCGCCAAAAGCTTGTCGACCAGCAAGCCGGAGGCCCTCGAACCGCTGTTTCCTGAGGCCGAGATCGTCATGAACTACAGCAGCGGCGAAGCCGCCGTGACCCGGACGCGCATCGGCAAAGGCACATTGCTGCTAACCGGGATGCCTTTCGGGCGGCAGTTCCTCAGCGAGGCCACGGGCGCGGGCAAGCGCGCAACCACCTCCCATGCGCCGCTGGAGATGGCGGAGCGTCTGATGGCCCTCTGCGGCGCTGAGCGCGAGTACTCCTGCGACGACACCGAGATCATCGTCCGGCCATGGATTCATAAAGGCAAGAAATATCTTTCAATAACCGGCCCCGCCAAATCGGGGTTGATCTACACCGCCGCCGCCGGGGGATTCCCGTTCGAGCGCACGCCGCCGCTGACACCATTCGAACTGAAAGTTAAGGGCGAGTGGCAGGTGGCTGACGCCGCCCTTGGCGCGCCTGTCCCGTGCTCATACGAGAAAGGTTTCACGACCATCCACGGCCTGGCCCCGAATCCGGGTGGAGTCGTCTACGCCCTCAAGCCAGGCCAGGCGGTGCCCGGCGACAAGCCGTTCGAGCCTGCGCTGCAATTGGCGCAGGTGACCGGCGACGCCGCGAAAGTGGCGGGCGGCAAGGAATTGCCCTACAACGGACGGATCGGGATCGAGGACGCTATTATGATGATCGGAGAGTATGCCGTCAGCGTGGCAGTCGAGTCCAAAGGCGAGTGGGGCGGAACCGTTTACTTGAACGTAGAGAAAGGCGGCGAGAAGAAACGCCGGAAGTGCGCCGACGGCGAGACTGTCGAGTTCCCTTTCCTTGATAAGACGTTGAAGATCGCCTGCGAGCAGGTCTCGGCAGTGATGCCCATCGGCGTGACTGCGAAAATCTGGCAAGAGCCGCGCCAAGGGGGCGAGCGGAGCCAGGCTTGCCGTCTGACCAAGGAGACGTTCCGCGGCCATCCCAGCTTCGGGCTGGAGAACGGCTACCTTCGGGCAAGGAGCCTGCCGGACGTCGGCGGACGCCTGATCGAGCTGATCAACCGCGACGATGGGGCCAACCAGTTGTATGATGCCAGCGTGGAGGCCGGCTCCCTCGCCGGGGGAGGATGGACGGACATCGGCGGGATTGAGGAGCACCTTGGCTCCTGGCCCGGCGAACTCTGGGACAAGCCCTTCCAGGCGGAAATCACCTCGAACACCTCGGAGACCGTCGCCCTTCGTCTCCGCTATCCAGCAGACGCGAAAACCGTCTCGAAATATGTGTTCGAGAAGAATTTCACTCTTCACTCCCGCGAGGCCAAACTCCGTGCGACCACCAGCGTTGTTAACACAGGTTCCGACAACCTTCCTGTCAAAATCTGGATACACCCGGAGTTTCGAGCCGGTGGTGACGAGTCGCTGGCAGACAAGTGCCACATCGACCGTGCCGCCGGGGTGCTGGTCATCCCGTTCCAAAGCGGGAAATCCGCCAGCTTGGCGAACGAGGGCTCCTGGGCGGCCATCGTCGACGCCGAGAAGCGCTCGGGCGTGGTCCAACTCCTCCCGCGGCAGCAGGTCCAGGGGTTGTTCTATCTCTTCAATCCCGAAGCCTGCAATTTGGAGTTCGGCACCCCGCAAAAAAGCTTGAAGTCGAGCGAGAAGCTTGAGCTGTCCTACGAGCTTGGACTGCTTCAAGGTATTCCGGATGTCCTCGGCGCCGACACCGGCCTGGCGTTGAGCGTCTCGATACCGGGCGAACCATTTTGCCGGCCCAACGAGAAGCGCGAGGTGTCGATTGGCGCGTCGGCATTCATTGACGGCACCTGGAAAGCGTCTGTCCAGATCGAGAAGGACGGCAAGAAAGTTGCGGATGTCGGCGACGCCGATCTTAAGGCCACTCCCGCCCGCCCGGAGATCCGCGCCCTGCCCTGGGATATCGGTAGCCTATCCGATGGCGAGTACGTTGTCGCCGCCATCATCAAAAACGAATCCGGCGAAACGCTCTTCACCGCCCGGCGGGCGTTCAAAGTGGTTGGCGCGCAGACCGACGGATTGCTGAAGACCATCGCCCAGCGACG
>CAYTFM010000248.1:6974-14183 GCA_964436735.1 uncultured Victivallales bacterium
CAGGAGGAGGCGGGCCGCGCCCGCAAGTACCTGGACCGCACGGCGGCCCCGGATTCGGCATCCACCAATGACGGGGCCGCGCGCGAACTGCTCGCCAAGGCTCGCGCGGCGCTTCGCGACAAGCACTATGACGCATGCATGAAGCTGCTCGCCGAGCTGAAGACCATCGCCCAGCGACGCTCCGCCGTGGCCGCGCTAAAGGCTAAACCGCCCTCCGGAAAGGCAGACGAGGAGTGGCGGCGGTTGGTCGTCCGCTTGGCGACGATTTTGGGTGAACTGGAGGAGGCGGCACGCAGTGGCGACGCCGTCCGATTCGAGAGTCTGGACAAGGAGTTTGAGGGCCAATGCAAGTAGCTCGAGGGGCGGCCGGTCACTTATCGGCTAATGAAGCTAATCGCAAAATCTCTTGGAGCCTATGAAATGACGCAGGTCAGCCTGTCGGCTATCCGACATTGAGGGAGAGTGTATGATGCAGGCGAAAAGGTTTGTTGTGGCTACGGGCGCGGCAGTAGCGGTAGTGTGCGGATTGTCGGTGTTCGGGCAGGCGAGAACACTAACGGAACCACAGGAGGTATCCGGTCTGGTGCTTTGGCTGGACGCCGCGGATGCCTCGTCAATAACCAAGGACGCGTCAGGCAAAGTGAGTAAATGGAGTGATAAAAGCGGCAAGGGGTTCAACGCTGAACAGTCGGACACCAGTGCCCAGCCGCTCTATGGGGCCACGGCAGTCAACCAGTCGCCTGGAATAGTCTTCAACGGGTTGGCCACCATGATGAAGATCGAACCATTTAAGCAAAAGATGTTCACCGCGTTTGTCGTGGGGAGACGCTCGGCGGAAAACCAGAACCCACTTGAACGCACCGACGGCGATAAGCGTGGCTTCTCCGTCGGTTTCACTGGGGAGAATTACAATTATTTCCCGGAATACCGGGTGAATGGCGTCATCGCCAAGGCACCTTCCGACTGGAAGGACAATGTCGCCGTAGTTACAGGTTTCAAGGGAATTCAAACGCCCGCCGGCTTCAAGCTCGGATTTGGAACTCCAAGTTACGCTCCTTTCAACGGGCCTCTCGCCGAGATCCTGGTTTATGAGCGCAGACTCGCCGGCGAGGAGATTGTAGCCGTCGAACAGTACCTGGTCGCTAAGTGGAAAATCAGCAGCATCGGGAAGATTTCCGCCGATTTCGCAAGCATGGGAGAATGGGAGAAGATTGGTTCGCCCGCTCCCCTGGAATATCCGAAAGAAGTGCGTGAGATACGGTACAAGAGCGACGCTGACGGCACGGAACAGTCGGCGCTGTTCTACGCTCCAGAGTCGAAGACGCCGGTGCCGCTGTTGGTTTCACTTCACACGTGGAGCAATGACTACAAGCAGACGATGCAGGCCCCCTGCGCCAAATGGTGCGTCGATAAAAGCTGGGCCTTTGTTCAGCCGGACTTCCGTGGGCCGAACACGCGGCCCGAGGCCACCGGTTCGGAACTGGTGGTGAAGGACATCCTGAGCGCCGTGGATTATGCCAAGAGCAAGACGGGCATCGACGCCAAGAGAATCTACCTGATCGGCCATTCTGGCGGCGGTTACGCCACGCTGTTGCTGGCGGGACGCGCGCCAGATCTTTGGGCGGCGGCTTCGGCGTGGTGTCCGATCAGCGACCTGGCTGCCTGGCATCAGGAATGCCTTGAACGAAAGCTTGGCTACGCCGACAACATCGAGAAATCGTGCGGCGGCAAGCCGAAGACGGACGGCAAGGCCTCCGAGGAAGCACGCAAACGCTCCGCCATCACCTACTTGGCAGCGGCAAAAAAAATCCCGATGGACATCAACGCCGGCATCAGCGACGGACATTTCGGCAACTCCGTCCCGGTGCGCCAGTCGTTGCGGGCCTTCAACCTGCTCGCCGCGGAGAAAGACCGGCTGTCCAACGAGCAGATCACGCTGCTGACGGACAACCCCACTGTGCCCCCCGAGTTGGCGTTCACGGGAGTGGATGCCACCTACGGCGGCAGAAAAATCCTACTCAGACGCGATTCCGGCAAGACGCGGCTCACCTTGTTCGAAGGCGGCCACGAGGCTGTTTTCAGTGCCGGACTGGAATGGCTGGCCAGGCAGACGAAGTGAAGCATAGGCGGTAAACGACCGCGGATGCCGGTATGAGCGGCATGCATGCGACGGTGAGCTCACCTCACCACGCCGTGGATGTCGGACTGTGGGTACGACTCATGGACGGGGAACTTTCCGTGCTGGTGCAGCCGGCTGAAGTCTATGAGCGCCGCCCCGAGTTGTTCCGCATCCCATGGCGATGCCGCCGCCTACGCTTTCCGCATGACAGCCACCGCAAGAGCGTGGCGCGGCAGCGTCACAGAAAATCCTTTGTTGTGGGGCGCATGCCGGACGTCACCACTGACGGAGGCGACTTCGCTCAGTTGGTAGCCCGGGACTTCAAACGTTGCCGAGGTCTCGGCTAAATGGCTTTGCGTGACGACCAGCGCCACCTCTTCCCCAGCGGCGAACACGGACCAGGAAAGCTCCTTGTTGTCGCATGAAGCGCCATCGGTGTCCTGGTAAAGGCCGTTGATGATGAGGTGACGGAATCTGTCGCGGAGCTTGTTCGCCTTGGTGAGATACTGTTTGTAGAGTGGAGCATGCTCGTCGATGAGGGAGCGGCAGCGGTGAACCTCCACGTCGCTGATGAGTCCGCGCAGCAGCGCGAGGTTGACGCGGCGTTCGATGTCGGTGTCGTCGCGGATCTCCCGGTCGGAGATGAGAACTTCCGGGAAGGTGTAGCGGAAGAGCTCGATGAAGGTGGTCAGTTTCGGTTTCTCGCCTTTCCCGAGCCAGTCGTTCGAGGCAATGTTCCAGCCTGGATAGGAGTGGAAGTAGTCGGCGAGACCGCAGGTGAACATGCTGATGCATTCTATGCCAAAGCTCATGTCGGAGCGGCGGTGCTTGAGATAGGAGTGGAGCTCGCGCAGTTGGGCCATTCGAACGGCGCGCCCGTCGAGCATGGGGACGAGATGGCCGTGATTCTCGCCGAAGCAGGGACGCTCGGCGAAACCAAGCTGATCGAAGAAGACGCCGTCGACCTCAAGCTCGATGGCCCTGTCGATGAACCCTTTCAGAATACCCAGCCACTCGCCAGAGTGGGGGCAGGCGAGTGCGAAGCTTTTATGACCGAACTGATGCCGCATGTCGATACCCGGACCTTCGAACATATAGCGTTCGATGAGTTCCTGCCCGTCGCAACCGCGGATGGAAAGATCCTTGCCGCGCGTGCGGTAGAAGTTCGTCGCCGTGTCGATGAGACGCCCGTTGAAGTAAAGGATGATCTTTCCGCCGTTGGCGCGGAACTGGCGGAAGTGCTCCTTGAGAGCCGCCTTGCCTCCCTGGGACTCGTCGTAGGCGTATTCGGGATAGCCGGCATCGTGCCCGTCGCGGTGCCATCCGAAGACGAAGAGTGTGTCGATGCCGGTCTCCTTCATCGATTTGAGGATCCGCGGCATTTCGTCGTGTCGGAAGAGTATCTTGCCGTACTGGTGGCGCATGATGAGGCGGTACCAGCCATTACAGCCATTCGCGATGGACGCAGGACGGACGGGGGGCGTGAACCACGAGTCCGCCCATGCGCGGTACTTTTTCGCACCGACATGCCAATCGCCGGTATAAGGTGCAAGAACATAGCCTTCGTACATGCGCCTTTGGCCTGCGGCGAGATAGGGGCTTTTATGGATTCCCGCGTCGATCTCGCCGCCGCGTTTCCTGAACAGATGTGAACATACCTCGAAAGTCGGGTCGTGATCCCCCACATAGAGTCCGTCGACATCGTTCGCAAGCACGGCGAAACCTTCGTTGCAAAATGGTAGATTGAGTCCCGTGTTGTCATCGGCGACGTAACCGGAGTGGTGCGTTTCAATCGCGGCGGGGATGTCGGCGATCCTGTTTACGCCACAGAAAAGATGTTGCCCTTGAGCGAGGAAGACCTTCTTGATGGTCGGGAAGTTGAACTCGCGGATGATGCGGTTCAGAGTTGCGTTGTTCGCTATTGTGGCGGAGAACTCGAAGGCGTCGTTGTTCAAATGGATGAGGAGTGTAAGCGAGAAAGCCTCCTCGGCGCCTGTGACGGCTTTCATGCTCGAGTAGTGAATGCGAAGCGACGTGGGGGTGGGGGCGGTTATTTCCGGATCGCAGTCCTCCGCGGATATCTCCTCCTCCAGCACCTCGTCGTGGGCGTAGATGACGCGCCAGAGGCCTTGCCCTCCCGCGTAGTCATGACCAGTCGTGAGGTTTTTGAGTTCGAGCAGATTCGCCTTGCCGTCGATGACAAGGGAAATGTGAGCGTTGGCGAGGCGATGCTGGCATGTGTGCACGTTTTTCATGAGACATCCTTTCGGGAAGTGATGCTCACATTATAGCGGATGGTATCCACTAGCGGATATGCACTAAATTACGAATCCATGTCCTTTATTGCGAATTCTGGCCTGCCCGGGGGAAACCCCTGTCTGACGCTTGTAGAAACGGCGGAAATAGCTTTCTGAGGAGAATCCGAGGCGATCCGCCGCCTCGCCCGCGCGCAGGTCGTCGACCAGAAGGAGCTTGGTTGCGTGTTCCGCTTTGAGCATCGCCAAGTATTGCATCGGAGATTTTCCGACCCGTTCACGGAATAGCTGGGAAAGGCGACTGCTTCCCATGCCGGCATGCCGGGATAGTTCGGTCAGCGATATGCTGCGATGAACGTTCGCCTCCAAATGGCTTATGGCACGGACAAGCGCCGGATGCTGGGAGGTGTCGCCGGCGGTGAACAGTGCCACCGCCGAGGCCATAATCCGCAGCATGTCGGCGGAGAGCATCAGTCCCCGCGCGTCTTCCTGGCATTCGGCATCGCGCTCGATCCTTTGCTTGAACTCCTCAAAATCGCGCTTCTCCAGTTGGAACGAGGAGAGGTGGCGGTTCGAAACGCCGAAAAGGTTTGCGAAGGCTCGATGCTTGAGGAAAGAGAACGGTTTGTGGAGACACTGGAAAAGCGTCAGTTCCTCAACGATCCGCCATTTGTATGATACGCGTGGGGGGATCACGAAGAAGGTGCCTGGCAGGCAGTCGAATTTCTCATGGCCGGACTCTTGGAATTCGGCATGGCCGGAGAGGGTCAATATCGCATTGTTGTGCTCGGCGGCGTGGTAAGCGGTCGAGTCGCCCTTTTGGTAGACGCAGAACTGGATGAGGTACATGGGGGGCAGGGGAGTTGTCGATAGAATGTTGACCGCAACGTTATGTGCCAGCATTGCCCGACCATCAAGAGGAGTAGTTTCTCACTTCGACTCAGAATCGGCGCTGGTTGATGGGGTTGGCGTCTTGTCCCGTTTTGACTCCTTGTCCACGGTCAGGCTCCTGACTCGCTCCTCGATGATGGCGTCGGCGTTCGTCTTCCGTTTCTCGTAGAGCTCCTTCAGTTTCGCAAGGCGTTGCTCGGCTTTGTCGAGCTGCTCCTTGTTGTCTGCCATCCGCTTCTCGAAGATATTCTTGACCTCGTCTTTTATCTTCGACTTCAACTGCTCTCGTTGTGCGGGATCCTGCGTATCCTTGAAGTCCTTCACAAGTTGTTTGAGTTCCTGCGTGTCTTCAGGGGGAAAACCACCCTGCTGCTTGCCCTTGTTTTTCGCGGTAAGTCTTTTCATCTCCTTTTTGAATTCCTCGGGGCTGTCCGCCTTGAGTTTCCGAAGACGCTCGACGTCGTCAGGCGGCAGATCTCTGAGGAGTTGCTTGGCGAGGTCGCCACGCTGCTGCCCATCTGGTCCTTGCTGCCGCGCAAGCTTCCCCTTTTTGGTTGGGGGCTGGACGGTGTCGTTTGAGGTTCCGGCATTCGTCTCTTGATCGGCGGTGAAGGCTGAAAGTGCCATGACGCAAAAAATGAGAGCAAAAAAGATCGTTGCTGTTTTCATATACTTATCCTCAGTATGATTCCCGTTTTTACCTGGTCCCTGCCCCCCTCATTCTCCCTCCCTTCAAGCAGCGGACAACCTGTCGTCGCCCTTGCCCACCAGATCGTCGAGAATCTGATTCTCGGCATCGTTCTCCTTGTCCGACCCGAGCGCCGGGAAATCTAATTCAATCTCCGTGTTGAGCTCAAGCAGTTCTTGATCGAAATCACTGTCAGACCAGGCGAGGTCGTTCGTCCCAGAAGTGGCGGATTGTTGCGGGGCAGTCCGTGGTGCAAGGGATATCATCGTGGAATCATCCCCAACCGGCTGGTCAGTCTTGAGGAGAGACGGGGACAGGAAGACGAGAGCGACCGCGGCGGCCGCAGCCGCCACTCCCCATGCGATGCGGACACGGAAGCGCAGGACACGCCGTCCTGCCGCCTTGCGGGCCTCGTCCTTGATGGCGGCGGCTATGTGCGCAGGAGGCGCGCGCATGGCCGGCCTGACGTCCTTAATGGTGCGCCACAGGTCGACGAGATGTCCGTCCCGCATGGTGCTGGCAAGCAGTTCCTCATCTCCCGGAGGTGGCTTGAACTCGTTCTTGTCGTGTGTCGTTTTCATAAAGCATGTCCCCCCTTACAGTTTGCCTTTCAGAAACAATTTGAGCCCTCTGAGGGCGTACTGCATCCGTGCGATAACGGTGTTGACGGAGCACGCCTGGATGTCGGCGATTTCCTTGAAGCTGAGATCATCCTGACGGAGCAGGAAGACCTCTCGCAGCTCCGGGCGGAGTGTGGCGAGTCCTGCCTCGACGAGCTCGATGAGTTCTTTTCGCTCGAACTCCCGCCAGGGAGTGTTGTCGTCCGCCTCCATATGGTCCCGATCACCGTCGAGCAACGTCTCCTCCATGTCGCTGGAAGAATGGCGGAAGAGGTCCACGGCCAGATTGTGGGCGATTCTAAGCAGCCAGGACATGAAGCGGTCATTGTGGGAATAGGTCGAAAGAGTGTTAATCGCCTTGATCCAGGTCCGTTGAAAAAGGTCGTCGATCCTGTCGGCGTGCCCCGGCACGAGCCTGCCGAGATAGGCGTATAATTGGCGGTGGTTCCGCTCATAGAGGATGTCGAACGCGGCTGTGTCATTGTGGAGAAACCTCCCGATGAGTTCCTCGTCGCTTGGTTGTTGCGTTTCAGTTCCGATCATAATGGTTCTCTACACAGCAAACGTTCGAGACCCGCATTTTATTGTGCGGGAACTGAACATAGTCGAAAAATAATTCACTGCAACTCTCTCCCG
>CAYTFM010000249.1:0-1919 GCA_964436735.1 uncultured Victivallales bacterium
GCAGCCACAACAGGCATCGGGACGGGAGCCGCAAGAGCGATGTCGCCATCGTCCTCGTCCGCAAGCTCCCCTTTGTCCGCCTGCGTCGGGGCGGGCCTCTGAGCGGGAGGAGCCTGCTTGAAGACGGGGGCCGGAGCCTGTCGCGCCATCGAGGTTTTCGTGGATGCCGGTTTGCTTTTCTTCATCTGCCCAAGCTTCATGAAGGCGAAGACGCCGACCACGGCTCCGAGGACGATGATCATCGGAACGTATACGCCAACCCACATTTTGAACTTCTTGAGCGTCTTCTCCTTCTCGTCCATCGCCTTCTTGTATTCGACCTGCTGGGCATCCGTCAATTTCGACAGGAGAGCCGCCTCAGCTTTCTTCTTCCGCTCCTGCGGGGAAAGCTTCTCAAGCTCCTCTTTCGTCAGCTCGGTGGATGGTTTCGGCGACTTGGCCTCGCCCTTCTTGCCCTCTTTGGGAATACCGATTTGCGTTTTCGAACCTTTGTCGGACTTGCCCTCGCCATCCCCCGCCGTCTTGGTCTTATCCCCGACCTTGTCTTTGCTGGCGGCGTCGGCGGCGCTTTTATCTTCGCCCTTGGGCTTGTCTTCTTTTTTCACCTCAGCTGGGGCCTTCTCTTGAGCGGCCTCCGACTGTGCCTCCTCAAGGACTTTGAGGCTGACGCTCTCGACCATGTCCTTGACTTTCTCCTTGTAGGCGAGCATATGGGCCGCCTTGAGGTGCGCATTGAGGGCGTCGAGGCTGCTCCATTTCTCGATGATGGTGACGATGTGCTTGTCGAGAACCTGCACTGGAAGCTTGGAGTCAACGTCAATCGTGGGGGAATACTCGACACACCCCTGCTCGGCCCTCACCGCGGGAACGTTCGCATTGAAGATCGCAAGAAATTCTTTGACGTTCTCAGGTTTGACACGAATTGAAGCGATCACATTGATCATGGCAGGACTCCTTTCACTTCGACGAGAATGATATGAAAAGCTATAAGGGACACGGAACTTTCTAATCTACCAGTTTTGGAGGGAGCGCCATGCCGCCCCTCCCCGTAGGGCCGCTGGTCTTTTGCCCGTTTTCGGCGTCACTCAATCGTCGCATATTACAATATGTTCCTCTCTCGTTCCTGAAAACCGCCAAAATCCCTAGCGGCAAAACGGTAGATTAGTAAATTCCGTGTCCCTAAGCGCTCAACGTGTCATTATGCGAATTTGAGACCTATGACGCCGAGAATAATCATTCCGGCGGCAGTGATCCGCAATGTCGAAACGGCATCCCCAAACATGAGAATTCCCACAACGAATGTTCCCACAGCTCCAATCCCCGTCCATACGGCATAGGCCGTCCCCATCGGTATTGTGCGTTGAGCCTGCAAGAGCAGTGCGCCGCTAATCAGTATGCAGAAAATCGCGAAAGCGATCCACCATGGTTTCGCGCCTGTTTGCGACCACCCCAGCTTGAGGCCAATAGGCCAGCCGATCTCACTTACGCCCGCCAGGACCAGACAAATCCACGCCATTATGTCCTCCCGCTTTTAAGAGTTCAATCATTATAGTGTGACACGGCATTGTATGCAATTACGAGACGATAGCTACTTTGGTTATGCAAAGCGGAAAGCAATTTCCAGTCAGTTACGCAAGCTGTCCTTGACTTGCCGATGCTTTGGGCACTGGTCTTTGTCGTCCATCAGCACACAGCAGTCAAGTTGGCCCCGACTCCAAGCGCGTACATCGAGGGAGATAATCATGTGTACTATGAGTTTCCTGCCATCGTAATAGTGGGTGGCAACGGCAAATCAAGAAGAGCGCATGGCGGTGTCACACCTGATTCTCAAATTGAGATAAGGGGGTAAAAGTAGGAAGTATATAAAGTTATAAATCATCAAAACAGCGAACATCATGATTCATGACATCATAATATCC
>CAYTFM010000249.1:1929-14137 GCA_964436735.1 uncultured Victivallales bacterium
CGTGAAGGCGTACTTGAGCTTGTGCTTCGTTTCGGTGTCGAGCAGGAGCTTGTGGGCCTTGGGCAACTCGCCGCATGCGGCGAGGCACTCGCAGAAGCCGGCGAGGGCTTCAGCCGCCCTGTGGTAGGCGCCGCGGTGTTTGCCGGACACGATGGCTTCAAGTCGCTTGTCGGCCACCTTCCGCGCCCACTTCAGATACTCCTGCCTTTTGACGTGGTCAATCGAGAGCCCCTTGAGTCCCCGGAGGACGAAATCGCTTAACTTTGGTTTTCTGCCAGTTGAGTCACCCGTGGGACTCGCTTCCATGTGGGGCGAACCGCCGCCTGCGCCAGAAGAGTGCCAGTGGTGATGGCCACCCGCCGTGTTGAAGTGCCGATCCAGCAGTTCCCTGATGTTCGGCGCGGCCGCAAGTCTCGGGAAGGCGAGCGCGGCGAGCAGTCCCGCGAAGAGTGCGGGAGCTGGCTCATAGTGCGAGGACCATCCGAGCGCGGGGATCGTGCCAACGGACTGGAATGCGGCGTCGAGGTCGCCTTTCGCCAGCCGGGCGGCCACCGAGGCGATGGTGGCTTTCTGCTGGGTGCCAAGAAATTTGACTGCCTTGTCGAGCTGCCGTTCATAGTCTCCGGCCTTCTGCGCGGCGGCGAGAAAGTCAACGAGTTCGCCGCTTTCTTGCTGCGAGATCAACAATTCCCAAAGCCCTTCCAGTTCCGCCTCGGAGTCGCCATAGGCCTCGCCCAGTTCCGCCAGCTTTTGCGCCAGTTGCGGCGTGTCGGCTTTGCCGTGGAACTCGATGAGCGCCTGCTTCGCGACCGCCAGAGCTTCACTGGGATGCTCCTTCCATATCAGCATGTCAATAAGAAAATATCGGATGGAGGGAAAGCCATTCATCCGCGGATCGGTCTCGGCGACTTTCCGCGCCGATTCGACACCGTCTTTCAGGTAGGCTGCCTCAACCCTGAGCAGTTGTGATTGCCCATCCGTGTTTCTTGCAAGGGCGCTCGGCCATGCGCTCAAGAAGGCTTCGACATCCGGCGTCGGAGTCGGAAGGGCCTCCATCATCGAGGAAAGGGTAATGACATCCCGCCATGAGGGAAGCGAATAGTCGCTCAACCTGGTCAATGGCGGCATGATCGTGGCGAGCCGCGCGGGTCTTTCTGCCGGAGGCGCGCTCTCGTACGCGCAACGGCAGTAGAGCGACTTCGCGTCCTTCCAGTCGGCTCTGACGTCCGAAAATAGATCGTGACCGCTCCTTCTTTCCAATTCGGTGAGCGAAGTGAAGAATTTCTCGTAGACGGAAACGGCCTCCGCATATGCGCCAGCCAACGCCAGCCTGCCGCTATTTGTCAAAATCGATCCCATCGCCTGCTTCTGAGCCTCTGAGACCAGATCTGGTTCGGCGCCATATCCGCCATGCCGCCAGTCGCGGCCGTCGTCGTCATCGTCGTCATCGTCGACGTCTTCGCCATCCTCGATGTTTTTGACACGCTCTTCGATCTCCTCAACCAGCGCGTCGATCTCTTCGAGGATCGCCTTGCTGCCCATAACCGTCAGCGAAGAGGGCTTCGCCGTCAGTTTCTCGAAGAAGCCGACCCGCTCGCTCTTGTCAAGGTGCGTGGCGTAGCGGAGCAGGGCGGCCGACAGTTCCTCTTTACTCAGCTTTTCCATCCATGCGGTCAGCGCGTCGGAAAAACTCTTCAGACTCCATTCTTCTGTGAATCTCATCGAGACCTCATGAATTAGTACTAAAGAATATACAAGAATTGCAGATGCGTTTCGAATTCCGGAAGCAGGTTTTGAACCGTTTCGCCTCATCAATGTGGGAGGCCGCGTCCTGCGGGCGACTCAAGCAAGATCGCCACCGGGACGGCGCCTCCCACATTGATCCTGGCCTGCTTTTAGGCACTGCTCCAAGGCGGCACGAGGCCACAACCAAACTATGCATGAGAGCCTGACTCACTTTTCTCCCGTTGCCACGCCCGACGGACCGCCTTGGATCTTAAAATCCAAACGTCTCCATCTGGACAGATGGAGGATTTGGCAGCTATTGAACTGTCTCAGACGTTTGGATTTTTCATATTCATTTCCGTACCTAACCTACGGATCTAACGCTGCTTGCGACATGAAATTTTCCAAACGATTTAAGCGTAGAATGCGAGACGGAAATGAATAATGCGGAAATTCGCCGCGGCTGATGGTCTCGCTGAGCAGGACCGCCCCAGCTTCAATTTCAGAGATTGTCCACATGCCGTCGATTGAAAAAGTTTCACTTCATGATAAAATTGTTTATACAGAGGCGAGAGGTGCTGCATGAGGTCGAACTGCACGGTGGTGGACGTGGCGCGCCGGGCGGGCGTCTGCCCCGGGACGGTGTCGCGGGTGATGAACAACCGCGCCGACGTGGCGGCGGAGATCCGCGAGCGGGTGCTGCGGGCGAGCCGCGAGCTGGGGTTCGCGCCGAAGACGCGGCGTCGGACGGTGGGGATCGTCGCTGGCATCGCCGACATCAGCGACGCCTCCAACTTCACCTCGAGCATGGTCGCCCTGCTCACCCGCGATCTCGCCCTCGCCGGCTTCTCGCCGGCGTTCGTGGGAGGGAGCGATCTGGGGACGCTCAAGAGCCTGCATGTCGACGGCGTCATCGACCTGACCTTCGGCGAGACGATCCTCGCCTTGCGCGGTGTGCCGAACCTGCCGCTCGTCAGCATCAACAATCCGATGATGGAGCAGGGGGTGCACAGCATCGCGACGGATCACCGCCAGCAGGGCCTGCTCGCCGCCGCGCATCTGCTCGAGCGCGGGCACCGGCGGATCGCCTTCATCGAGAAGTCGGAGCTCAACTGGGGCAGCCGCGAGCGGCTCGCCGGCTACAAGGACGCCTTGAGGAACGCGGGAATGGCGTTCGAGCCGGAGTTGATCCGGCATACGAGCCAGCAACCGCTGTACGAGATCATCTCGACTGTCCTGAAAAAGGGCGCCACCGCCATCGCCAACTTCTGCGATCCGTGCTGCCTCGAGGCCATTCACATCATTAAGAACATCCTGCATCTCGACATTCCCGGCGATGTCTCGCTTGTCACCTTGGAGAACCTCCCCGTCTACCAATATTTCTCGCCGCCGCAGACGGTGGTGCGGCAGTCGACCGCGCTGCTCGCCAAGACGGTCGCCGAGAAGGTCGTGGCCTTGATCGAGGCGAAACCCGCCGCCGCCGCGCCTGCCGCCGGGAAAGGGAAACGTAAGGGGCGTCCACCGAGCACGCTTGACATCCTGCTGCCGTGCGATCTCGTCGAACGCGAGTCCGTCGCCACACTTTTAAGGCGGTGACGGCATTCACCGAAAAGCTTATGAAAAAAGGAGAGAATATGAAGCGATCAATTTTCATCAACGAGGACGACGCGCATTTTTATTCATGCCATCCCGCCGAGGACATGACCGAGGAGGGGTTGCGGCGGTTGGTCGATTATTATGTGGAAGACACGCAGGTGGCGGGCGTGCTGTTCTGCTGCTCGATGCAAAAGGCGCTCTTCGACAGCAAGACGCGGGAGCCGTTGTACGAGGGATACGAGTATGACGGCGGATCCGACCAGCCGATCCTGGAACTGCTCGACCAAAAGCATCGCAAGGTGATTCCCGGCGACCACGCGCGGAACTGGATCCACAACCTGTGGCTGCTCAACCGCGGACGCGGCATCAATCATCTGCAGGTGTGGCTCGACCGGTGCCGCCATCACCGCGTCGAGGGATGGCTGACGATCCGCATGAACGACTGCCACGGCTTGAAGGAGTATGTGCAGCGCACCTCGGGTGAAAGCGATTATGACGGGTGGGTTTTGCTGTGCCAGTCGAAGTTCTGGAAGGAGCATCCGGAGCTGCGCCGCGCGCCGTACCGCTGGGAGCGCAGCTGGGAAGGCGCGTACGACTACGCGCAGAAGGCGGTTCGGGCGCATTACCTTTCTTTTATAAAAGAGGTGTGCGAGAGTTTCGACATAGACGGCCTGGAGCTTGATTGGATGCGCTGGGGGATGAACTTCAAACCCGGCCATGAGCACGCCGGCAGGAAAATCCTCACGGAGTTCGTTGTGGAGGTTCGAAGGCTCGTCGACGCCTGCGCGGCGCGGGTGGGACACCCGGTGAAGCTTGGCGTCCGCGTCCCCGCCGAGCCGCGCGTGGGATGGAGCCTGGGCTACGACGCGCCCGCATGGGTTCGGCACAGCCTTGTGGAGCAAGTGGTCATCGGTTCATTTGGCGGTTGCGCGAATTTCGACGTCAGCGTCGAGGAATGGCGTCTGCTGACCGACGGCAAGGCGCGGTTGCTGGTCCAAGCGGGTGGCGCCTATCAGCCCTATCCTTATTTCAAAGGGCCGCTGCTCGGGCATGACGACCTGCAGCGGGGGGTCTGCGCAAACGCTCTAAGCCGTGGCGCGGACGGCGTCTACCTCTTCAACGACTGCTACCGCGAATCGGGGAATCCGGCGGAATTCAAAACCATCCTTCACGCGATCGGCGATATCGCCACGCTGCGTGACGCGCCGCGGCGTCACTGCGCCGCCTTCGCCGGCATGAGCGCGGCGGGCGAACCGGTCGGCGCGGCGCTGCCCATACCGTTGACCAGTCCGCAGCACGGCTACGACTTTGGCCGGATGGAGGACAACGTCAGCGTGCGGTTGTTCACGGGGCCCGTTCCCACGAAAAGCGTGGCGGTGTTGCATCTGGGATTCTCGCCTGACACGCCGCCGCTTCAGGCGGATCAGATGACCGTCCGGTTAAATACTGAGCCGCTTCAACCGACGGCCGCTCCCGCGAAGTCCGCGCTCGAGGTCAACGTGATCGACTGGTGCAAGCCGATGTCTGAAATCGGGCAGATTCTGCGCTACGAGATTCCGCTGAATCTTCTCTTCACCGACAGCAACCTCGTGGAGTTCGTCCCTCCGAAGCTCCCCGGCGAGCTGCGCTGGGCGGAGATCAGCTTTCAGGCGTAATAGTCGGTCGCTGTGCCGGGCGGGACGCCTGCGGTTCCAAGAGGGTCATTCTGTCGGGAGCGTTCTGATGTGATGAATTCAGACTTCCTGATGCGCTTTCCTCAAACACCGCATATTGATGGGAAAAGTATCTGTGCCCTTTTTCTGCGGCTCGGACAGGCCTCGCCCTCCAGCCCATGTATGAATTTCATGCGCATTTTGGAGGGCGAGGCCTGTCCGAGCCACTGCTATCCCACAGCGACACTTTCGGCGAATCAAGGATTCTGAAATTATGTTGTGCTCAACGGCACTACTTCAGCAGATTCCTCTGCCGCATCCAGTGGAGCAGAACGTCTGTCCACGGATGGGTGGTGCCGAGAAGGCCGGTGCCGTGAGGCCCTTTCTCGTAGAGGTGGAGTTCGTAGGGGACTCCCGCTTTCAGAAGCGCGGCGGTGAAGAGAAGACTGTGGTCGGGTGGCACCAGCGTGTCCTCGACGGTGTGCCAGACGAAGCATGGCGGCGTGTCAGGGCGGACGTTCAATTCGCTCGAGGCTAAACGCAGACGGTCTTCCGAGGGCTTGTCGCCTAACAGATTCTGAAGCGATCCTTGTTCCGGTTTGACGAGCATGCTGATGACGGGATAGCAGAGGATGGCGAAATCCGGACGGCAGCTTTGCTGTTCGATCGGATCTTCCGCCGTCGGATCTCCTCCGTCGAAGTTGACGCAGATGCTTGAGACGAGGTGACCTCCTGCCGAGAAACCCATGACGCCGACGCGTGTGGGATTCACGCCCCATTCCTTTGCCCGAGTTCTGACTACTCTGACCGCCCGGCTCAGATCGTTCAGTTGAGTCGGATAGCGGTAGCCAGCCGAACCGAGCCGGTATTTAAGGAGGAACACGCTCGCGCCATGCTCGCTGAGCCAACGTGCGAACGGTTCACCTTGCGCCTCGAAGTGCCCGCTGTAGCTTCCGCCTTGGCAAAGAACGATCGCCGTTCCCGTGGAGGCGTTGGCGGAAGCTGCGTAGATGGTCACGGTCGGAATGTCATGCGCCGACTGTCCCCGCGCGCCGGGGGCGCCGTGGGGCCACAGAGGAAAGGTTTCAGCTGACATCCAAGGCTGTAGGGCGGCGGCCATAAGTGAGGAAGAGAGCATAAGGGGCAACCAGATTGAGTGGTTCATGAGGGGCATCCCGTATCACGCCGTCAAGGAGGCGCGATTGACAAGTTCGTCCTGAACGTCACGGGCGAGGGCGGTGAAGCGGGCTGAGAGGCCGCAGATCCGGACGGTGAGTTCCGCGTGGCGCGCCGGATGCGCCTGGGCGTCGCGGAGGACTTCGCGTGAGACGCAGTTGAACTGTGCGACCGAGCCTCCGAGCGCGGCGAAAGCGCGCATCAGTCCGGCGAGTCGTGCCGCGTCGATACCGCCACCCGCGGGGAGTTGCATGTCGAGCACCGACGACGCGGGAAAGTCCGCGAGGTCGATGGCGGCGGTCGAGCGGAGCGTGTCGGTGACGCCCGCCGCCGAGTCTCTGTGGTCGGGGCCGTATCCTTGCGAAAGCGGCTCTCCCGACTTCCTGCCATCTGGTGTGGCGCGTGTCTGTTTGCCCATCCCTATGAAAAATGAATAGGAGAAATAGCCGGGCTGGAAATGCCCGCCGCGCTCGTTGGGCAGCGAGCGGATGAACGCCGCCGCCTCTTTGGAGAAGCGGGCGGCGAGGGCGTCGACGGCTGCGTCACCATGACCATAGCGCGGAAGGGAGAGCATCCTGCCGCGCAGTTCCTCGAACTCCTCCCAGTTCCGAGCCAGCGCGCCGCGGAGCTCCTCCATGGTGGACCATTGTTTTTCGAAGACCGCCTCGCGGATGGCATGCAGCGAGTTGATCAAGGTGGCGACGCCCACAAGACAGATGCCGCTGGGATTGTGGCGGGCTCCGCCTGCGGTGTAGTCGGCGGCGTTGTCGACGCATCCCTCGAGCGAGGCCGAGAAGAGTGGGCAGGGGTTGATCCGGGGCTGTAGTTTCCCGACAGCGACGCGCCATTCCGCTCCGATATTGATAGTGCGCAGGATCTGCTCCCGGCATTTTTCGTAGAACGCCTCGAAGTCGGCGTGGGCTCCGACTGGCTGTGGCAGGACGTCGGCGGCCCATTGAGGCAGCGTCTCATCGGTTGGCCGCAGGCACAGGTCGAGTAGACGCGGCAGGTTGATCCAGTAGTAGGCGCCGGCGCTGTGTTCGACCCCTTCCGTGATCGGCTCCTGGCAGCCGCCGTTGACGTAGAGCCGCGCCTCGCGTTCCGTCTTGCCGGCGCGGACGAGGGCGGGAATCAGGATGTCGTCGTTCATCAAGGCGAAATTGTTGTGTCCCGCGAGATTGAGCTTCGCGATCAGCTCGAGATACTCCTGGGGCGAGTTCTTGGAGATGCGGCAGTTCGGTTTCGGGTTCATCAGGCCGAGCTCGTGGTGGACGTTGATGAAAAGGCGGGTGAGCTCGTTCCAGACTGGCGTGCCGTCCTCGTCGCATCCGCCCAGCGTCATGCAGGTGCTGGTCTCCGGCCACTGGTTGTCGTTGACGTGCGACTTGAGGTCGAAGGGCAGCATCCAGCGGGCGATCAGATCCCGCGCCTCGTCCTTTGTGAGAATCCCCTCGGCGACATCGCGGCGATAAAGTTCTATGAGGAGCCGGTCGGGATGGCCGAGGACGGAGATGCCGATTCCCTCGAACGAAGCCACCACCTCGCGGAGGAAGACAAGGGCGGCGAGCCCCTCGTGGAACGTGCGCGGCGGGTTGGCGGGAACATGCGTGGCGGCGTCGACGACCAGGCGCAGGCAACGGCGCGCCTCGGGGTCGTGTTCGGCGGCAAGCGCCGTTTCCGCCGCCATGCGGAAGCGCGCGGCGACGAGCAGCAGCGCGCGGCAGCTTCGCTCCATGGCGTCAAGGATGGCGGACTGGTCGACGTTCAACTGTTTTACGCGGCGTGCGGCGATTTCAGCGAGCACGCCGTTGATCCCTTTTCGCAGAAGCCTTGTGTAGCCGATGCTGTGATGGTCGTTGTCGAACCCGCCACCTGAGAGCAAAGGACATTCGGACAGGAATCGTGACTCGGGAAGGTCTTTGGCAAGGATGTTGTTTCTCTCGCGCAGCCAGGACGAGGGCGTCTCGTCGAACGAGCCGGGGCACCCCCAGCTCTCAGACGGCTTCGCGTCGATCTCGAAGAAGAATGGACTGTGACGGAAGATGGTCGGACGGCACCGCGCGGCGATCGCCTCATGCAGCCTCGCCTTCATGAGGGACGGATGCGCGTCGGGATGTGCCGCGGTGAAGGCCTCCATATCCTCGCGGATGCGCTTTCGCGCCTCCCGCGTCTCCTCGGGAATCCATTCCGGCTCACGGAAAAGGCAACTCCGTCTGGCGTCGTAGAAGGAACGAAGCTCGTTCGTCAGTTCTGCAAAGCGGCTGGTCATCGGTTCCCCTTTCGGTATGGTATCTAATTGCGCAATAATAAAGTTGTGATATACCTAAGTGTAGCCTTATTGGCTATCGTTAGAAAGAGTCAACGAGGTTGAATCTTGCGCATGTAAAGGTATATATTTGCACAATGAAAGAAGATCTTGTCTACCACACCTGGCCTCTTGACGCTCCGCCGGCCGGTTCGGCCGTTTGGCTGGCGGGGGTGGGGCACTACCGGAACGGGTATGGCGCCTGCCGCCGCGCCGGGGTGTACGACGTGTGCTGTCCGCATTTTGTCCTCAGCGGGCATGGCGTTTTGAAAACGCCGACGGGCGAATGGCGATTCGGTCCGGGCGACGCATACACGGTGTGGCCGGGCATGCCGTACGAGTTTTGGGAGCTGCCCGGCGAAGATCCGCTGAGTTTCAATTGGTTGTGGATTACCGGCACGGGGGCGGAGGCGTTTGGTCGGGCGTGCGGATTCGAGTCGGACAGGCTGGTGGTCCGTCCCGTCAAGGCGGACGCCGCGGCTCTCGCGGTAGCCCGGATCATGTCGATCTACGAGAACCGTTTCCGCGGCACGCCATGCGAGGTGCTGTCATTGCTGTACGAACTGGCGGCCGCCTGCGGCGGTGTCGCCTCCGACGAGAGGCGCGGGGATGGTGGCTCGTCGGTCCCGCTTGTCGCCAAGGCCAAGGCGGCGGTCGAGGCGATGCTGTCGACGGCGGTGAACGTGGACGCGCTGGCCCGTACTCTCGGGGTGAGCCGCGGCACGCTGCTCAATGCGTTCCGGCGTGAGGAGAAGACGTCGCCGGTCGACTACATTCAAGGCCGCCGCGTCGCCCGCGCCAAGGAACTTCTCGAGCGCACCGACCTGCCGCTCGTCAAGGTCGCCCGCGCCGCGGGATTCGCCAATGACAAGTACCTCATGCGCGTCTTTAAAAAGGCGGAAGGGGTCTCTCCCGGAGAGTGGAGGGGAAAGAAAAACTTGAAACTTGAAACTTGAAACTGGTTTTCTGTGCGCGTCGGGCTGCTTTCACATTTCACTGTCATTTGCCGACGTAGACGGTGGGACAGCCCGCCCAATTATATCCCCAGTAGGGGCCTCCCCCGCCCCAGCAGCCAAGCCTGCCTTGCCATTCGGCCCAGCTCAACCATATCCGTCCGAGCGGATTGACGCCCCACTCGGCGTGGCCGTCCTCGTACCCCGTGGTGCTGCCTTTTCCCTTGTGCGCCACGTTGTACTGCCATCCATACATACCGCTGATCCACGTGTAGTTGAGCGCGCCGTCCCAGCCGAAGAACAGATCGCCGGCCAGGACTCGTTTCGACGGATTGTCGGGGCAGAAGGATTCGGCCAAGCTGTCATATTTATTAAGGCGCCGCATCGATATGCGCTGGTAGCCATTGGAGGTATCCCCCGAGGGGATGTACCATTTCGACTCCCCTGCGATGATGGCGTAGGTGAGGTGGTAGTATGTTGGATGGGTGGGGAGGCTGGGACAGTTGGCGATCGACGGGGCGAGGTAGTCAGGAAAGACGTGGTCGAAATTCCCCACCCGCTGGGTGTACACGTACGCGGCGTTTCCGGTGTTGCGGTGGTCCGGCAGCCACGAGTCGTTGTCGGCGCCGTAGCTGTGCATCCCGACGCACACTTGCTTCATGTTGCTGACGCAGAGGATGTTCTTCGCCCGTTCCCGCGCCGCGTTGAGGGCGGGCAGCAGCAGCGCCGCGAGGATCGCGATGATGGCGATCACGACTAATAATTCTATCAAGGTGAAGGCATTTGCCTTCACCTTGATAGAATTATTAATGGTCCGACTCCTGAAAATCCGAAGTCCCATCCGATTCGGAAGCCGCGTGTTGGGGATAACGCTATGTGTGCGCTCCATACTTGTTTTTCCAGATTTTTAATGGTCTTGAATTGTATTTCCCATCATAAACAATCCGTCCGGCGGGACATGTCCGCGCGTCGGTCGTCCCTGGCAATGAGGCCGCTCGTATCATCGCACCCTCGGAGTGTTTAAGGAGTGTTCTCTTCCACGCCGCACGTAAGCTTCAACGGCGGGGGAGCCTCTCCCGACAGTTTTCGTTTCAATTGCTGAACGATCCCCTTGGCGAACTCGGCGGCTGAATAGACGATGAACGTGGTGGGAAAGGGGCAGACCAGATCTATCTCTTTATTTTTATGGAGCGCCAGCCGCACGTCGTCGGGAGCCCGTACGCCCAGCCGCTGCATCGCCGCCAAAAGACCGGGCGCCAGATTGTCGGGAAAGGCGATGAGTCCGTCGGGGCGCGCGCCGCTTTTCCAAAGGGCGATGAACTGATCGTAGCCGTAGCGTTCCATGGCGTGGCTGCGCACCCACTCCTTCGGACGCATCTGCCATTCCGGACGAAGTTCCACGTCGCGCTTTTTGACGGCGGAGCGGAGCGTCGAATGGAATTCGTCGCGCTCGAACTCGAACGAGGTGATGGAGGCGATGGAGCGGCACCCTTTGTCTACCAGGCTTGTGAGAGCCAGTCGCGCGAAGTCGGGGGTTGGCGAGGCGAGATCGTTGTTGCTGGCGAGCAGCGTGGGAAGCCGTTCAAGCCATTTCATGCGGGGGGCGTCGGCTCCGAGGGCGATCACTCCTTGATACTCCTTGCGTGCGATCGATTTGACGAGTTGAGGCCATGGCATGTGGGCGTGATCGTCATCGCGGGGATCGAGTAGCGCGTCGGCGCGCACGTTTTCCTCTTTCAACGTTTTCATCAGTTCGGCGTACACGGTTCTGCCGAATTTCATGTGCTCGTCCGACATAAGGTCGGTGCCAAGGTAGACTGCGACCGTGCCAAGCACCGTGGACGATCTGCTGACGAAGGTTCCTTGGCGGTGGAGGCGGTCCACAAGTCCGGCGTTCGAGAGGATCTGGAAGGCGTTGTGTACCGCCAACGGGTAGGTCTTCCACTGCTTGGCCAGTTCTTTGGTGGGGGGAAATCGGTGGCCAGGCTTCAGTTCCCCCGATTCGATCATCCCCCGGATCCTGTCCGAAAGCGCAATGTGTGCGGATTTCTGCTGCGGCGCGCTCATTCTATATGTTCCTTACAGGTGTGGGTGCGGTTCATGGAAATCCTTTGCGGCAGGAAGATAAAAACGTGAAACATAATGCGTACAGCATGAAACCACTAATCATGTCTCACAAAACCCGGCCGTGTTAGAATTATAGCATAGAACTAAATGGCTGTCAAGGGTGATCGGCCACCAATGACTCATGACCATTGACCGCTGACTCAGTCTTGAGGCGCAGGTAGATTCCCCACGCCTTTCCGCCGTCCGCGCGCAGCGCCACCATGATCTCGTTGTCCCCCGCCTGCGCTGTGAACGGGATCGACTCCTCGTCGCGCGTCGCGGGGTTCGCTCCCGCGGGATCCGCGAAGAGGTGTTTCCCATTGACCCACAGGGTCACGGGGCCGTCGTAGCCGAGCAGCGCGGCGAACCGCGTCCGTTTCTCGCAGGTGAAACGGTGGACGAAATAGAACACGGAATCGGGGGCGGCCCTCATCTCGTCGTGCAGATCGCAGAAGTCGGTGTCGAACCGTCGCCGCCGAAGTTTCAGTCGGGAGATGTCTTTGGGATAAGAAAGTTTGTCCTCCGTGGCGCGGTGCGATTTGCTGACGAGCAGATCACGTATGAACGGTGAGTAATCAGGGCCGGTCGGGCCGAAGTCGGGCAACTCGTGCCGGTGGCGCAGAGTGAGGTCGTGCAGCAGGCCGTCCAGACGGAAGTCCTGCGCCTCAAGCCGGAGCAGAAAGTCGCTGAAGAAA
>CAYTFM010000250.1:0-3190 GCA_964436735.1 uncultured Victivallales bacterium
CCGTGATGGCGGCGGCCGCTCCGGCGGCGTACGCGCCGCCGCCGGTGCCGTTGACCACCGTCAGCGTGTAACTGCCGATCGGCGCGTCCTTGAAAAGGGCGGTGACCGTGACGGCGGCGGCGGGCATCGTCGCGATGGTGGCGGAGGCCGTGGCGTCCGCGAGATAGCTGGTGTCGCCCGTCCACTTGTCGAAGACTTTACCCGTCGGAATGACGGCCGTGATGGCGGCGGCCGCTCCGGCGGCGTACGCGCCGCCGCCGGTGCCGTTGACGACCGTCAGCGTGTAGGTGGCGGGGGGCGGATTCTTATAGAGTGCCGCGATCACGATGTTGGCTGCGGGCATGGTGACGATAGTGGCGGAGGCCGTGGCGTCCGCAAGATAGACGGTGTCGCCGGCCCACCTGTCAAAGACTTTGCCTGACGGCACGACGGTGGTTACGGCGGCTGTCGCTCCGGAGGCGTATGCGCCGCCACCGGTGCCGTTGACAACCGTCAGCGTGAAGGTGCCGACCGGGGCGTCCTTGAAGAGTGCCGCGATCACGATGTTGGCTGCGGGCATGGTGGCGATAGTGGCGGAGGCCGTGGCGTCCGCAAGATAGGCGGTGTCGCCGGCCCACCTGTCAAAGACTTTGCCTGCGGGAACGACAGACGTTACGGCGGCTATTGCGCCGGAGGCGTATGCGCCGCTGCCGGTGCCGTTGACAACTGCCAGCGTGAAGGTGCTGGCCGGGGCGTCTTTGAACGCCGCGGTGACCGTGATGTTGGTGGTGGTCATCAAGGCGATGGTGGCGGAGGCCGTGGCGTCGGCAAGGTAACTGGTGTCGCCAACCCACGTGTCGAAGACTTTTCCATCGGGGACGACGGATGAGACGGCGACTGTCGTTCCGGGGGCGTACGAACCGCCGCCGGTGCCATTGACGACCGTCAGCGTGGAGGTGCCGACCGGGGCGTCTTTGAACACCGCGGTGACCGTGATGTCGACGGCGGGCATGGTGGCGATGGTGGCGGAGGCCGCATCAGCTAGATAGCCGGTGGCGCCGCTCCACGTGTCGAAGACTTTTCCGGCGGGGATCGTGGCGATGACCGGGACGACCTTCTTGAATGCGTACGTGCCACTGCCGGTGCCGTTGACCACCGTCAGCGTGTTGTCCGGAAGACTGCCGCCGACGCCGTTGAAGGTCACTCCGGCGCTGAACGCCAACGCTCTGCCTTGAATCGTGCTACTGGTCTTCATCGTGATGGCTTGATCAGCGATTATAGTCCCGTTGAAAACGGAGAACGTGTCAAGAACCGCCGACGTGCCGACTTGCCAGAATATGTTCTTCGCCTGCGCGCCGCCCGCCAGGATGACTTTAATCCCGCTGCCCACTTGCAGGTCGGACGCGACCTGGAAGATCCAGACATCATCAGGCCCACCGGTGAGTGTCACGTCCGCCCCCGTTATCAAGGCCGTGCCCGTGAATTTGTAGAGACCAGGAACGAGGTTGAGTCCGCCGAGATTCCCGCCTTGGGGATTTAAAAAGTCCCCTGTCGGCACGGGTGTGCGTCCGGCGGCATCGTTGTACGCGACGGTCAAATCACCTTTGGCCGCAGTCAACAGCGCAGGATCAATCACCGAGCCTGGAGGCCCACTGGCGTCGACCACGTAGATTGTCCCGTTGACTTGAGCTTGGGTCAAGTGTATGGCGGCGCCCTCGATCGGACTCGCCCCGACATCTCCATTGATGACGCCTGACCCCGTAGTGGTGACCGCCGCTCCAGCCAAAATCGTGAAATGGGCGGTCGATCCCAGATTGACTGGCGCTGGACCTGCCGCCTCCAGCGTCCAGTTCGGGGCCAGCACGGCCGCCGCGATGGCAAGGGCCATGAGGATCCGTTTCGTCCCCTTTACTCCGAGTGCCCGTGGGTGGCGCGCATGCGTCACGCACGTCGCGTCCTTTTGCTGGGGCGTGTTCTCATATGGTGTTCTCATGTGCTGATTCCCTTTGGATTGTCTGTTCATTTTCAACGTCTTACTTTCAACTTAAGGCTTCCTCCCCAACCGCCTCGAACTGCGTAGGTCGTGTGGTAAAAAGGGGGACTCCCTTTTTCCGCGGCTCGGACAGGCCTCGCCCTCCAATTCACGCTTGATATTCATGCGCATCTTGGAGGGCGAACCCTGTGTGAGCCGCAACAAGCACACAGGAGCATTTTCCGTCAGTAATTTTTAAAGCCGGCCCATTAGCACCAGTATGAGCAGGACTATGACTACGAGTCCGAGCCCGCCGGTTGGGTAGTACCCCCAGCCCTTGCTGTGCGGCCAGGTGGGCAATGCCCCCACAAGAATGAGAATCAAGACAATCAGTAATAGTGTTCCGACACTCATGGTGAAGTACTCCTTTAGATTTGTGTGCCGTCGGCTGGCGCGTTCCCGCGCCAGCCGAAAACAGTTCTACTTGGTTTTGGGTTCTTCAACGGTCATCTCGTTCTTCACGCTGGTCACTCCCCGAATGTCGGTGACAAGCTTGGTGACCAGGGCCTTTTCGGCCGCGTTCTTGGCAATGCCGCTCAACGTGACCTCGCCATTCCTTGTCTCGACCTTGGTCTTCATGGCGCTGGTCGAGCGATGGTTCGACAACGCCGTCTTGATCTGGGCGGTGACGGACGCGTCATCAATCTTCTGCCCCTTTGTCCGCTCCGGCTGTTCCGGAGTCGCCGCCACCGTCATCTCATTCTTCACCTCTTTGACGCCTTCGATATCTTTGGCGTATTCGGCGGTCAAATCCTTCTGGGCCGCGCTGGCGGCTTCGCCTTTGAGCGTCACGATGCCCTCTTTCACCTAGACGGTGGTCTTGCCATAGTTGACGTTGTAATGGAACAGCAGGCTGAGCTTCACCTTTCTGGCGATCCACGCGTCCGCGTTTTCGGCGGCGACTTCGGCTTTGGTTGCCAGTTGATTATCCACGCGGGTGACTCCCGGCAGACTCGTCACGGTCTCCTGCGCCAACACCTTGTGGGATTCCTCGGACACTGTTCCGGTCAACGTGACGACACCATCTTTAGCCGCGATTTTGATCGCATCGTCTTTGAGATAGGTGATATAGACGTAGGAGCTCTTGAACGACGACTCCGTCTTGTCGTCGGCCTCCGACGCGCGCAGAGGGGCGCTGGCGACGAACAGTGTGGCCGCAGCGACCGCGAACACCAGGGT
>CAYTFM010000250.1:3200-5084 GCA_964436735.1 uncultured Victivallales bacterium
CATTTGTTGTTGCGGGGAATCTTCCCCATGGTTGTGTTGTCTGCTACGCACATTGAACTGAGGGCTTCTTGGCAGTTCACCTCCTTTATTCTTGCATGTCTTTTCGTGTCAGGGTTCGGGGTGCAGAAGGGACGGCTCGGTGAACCGCCCCTACCACCCCATGCCCTCATTACTTCTTTACGGGGTATTTCAGTGCGCTCTTTTGCGTGGGCTTGATAAAGGCGGACCCGGTGTAGGTGCCGACGTCAAGCTTCATGGTGATACCGTCGAAACCTGATACCCCGGCGAGGTTGCCGCCGTTCATCTTGAACGACCAGTTCCGCTTGCCGAGGTCGACGACGATCTCGGATTTTGATTTGTCCGACACGCTTATGGCCGTAGACTTGATCAGGTTCTTCTTCGTGAGGGCGCTGGAGTCGAAGGTCGTGAACTTCTGAGTCCAGATGCCGTCGATCGAGATCGAGACGGTGTCATGCGCCGGGTCGAACGCGAAGCCGGTGCCGGGAGAGAATGTCCCGTTCGACTTGAACTGATCCTTGTTGCCTTTGGCTTTGTCGCTGAGGAACTTGCCAGTTGCTCTGGAGACCGTCATGCCGGAATCAGATGGCGTCCAGCCGTTTACCCATGCCGCATACTGCCACGAGGTCGTCTCACCCATGGCAAGACTTTCGCCATAGGCCCTGAAGACTCCCGGCGCGTCGTTCTTCTTCACGACGACGAGGAAGAGTCCCACGCCGTCCGAGCTGTCGAGGGTATCGCTCAGCTTGTTGCCCTTCGACACCGACAATGACCAGAATCCCTTCTCGAGGTTGAGGGTCACCTTGGTGCGCACGGCCATCCATGGCTTCGAGGTGAACGTGTAGATCTTCTTCGTACCCTGTTGCTTGAAGACCCCGGTTTCGGTGTCCATCACGTAGTCGACGCCGTCGATGAGCGTGACCAGGGTGTCTGTCTTGATGTCGAACGTGAACGGCGCGCCGCCGGTCATCGGGAGCATCGACTTCGTGACGGTGGCCGCATTTCTGTTGGGTCTTGAGTTGTCCAGCTTCAGCTCCGCCTTCTGAATCGGGGACTTTACCGCGAAGAACGCGGTAAGTGTGGCATCGCCATTGATCAGGGCCGACGACGCGGCGGTGTACGGACGGGCGAGCGTCGCCAATTCGGTCGCTTCCCAGCGCACGAAGACATACGTGGTGGCGGTCGGCGTGGCGGTCAGACTGACCGTGTCGCCGACATAGATTTGTGTCGGGGAGACCGTCAGTATGCCAGCATCCGCCGGATTGCTCACCAGCGTGATCACACACGGCACGGCTACCTTGTAGGTGGCCGAGACGGTGATGTTGGCGCTGGGCATGGTGACCGTGGTGCCGGAGAGCAAGGGGTTGGCGAGATAGCCGATGTCGCCGACCCATTGCGCGAAGGCTTTCCCGGCCGGGACGACGGCGGCGATGACCGTCGCCGTTCCCGGATCGTACGAGCCGCCGCCGATGCCGTTGACGACCGTCAGCGTGTAGGTGCCGACTGGGGCGTCCTTGAAGGTCGCCGCGATGGCGATATTGGCGGAAGGCATGGTGACGATGGTGACGGAGGCTGCGGCGGACGCGAGGTAGCCGGTGTCGCCGGTCCATGCGTCGAAAACTTTCCCGGCGGGGATGACGGCGGTGACCGTGACGGCCTTTCCGGGAGCGTACGAGTCGCCACCTGTGCCATCGATGACCGTCAGCGTGTAGGTGCCGGACGGGGCATCCACAAATGTGGCGGTGACCGTGACGGCGACGGCGGGCATCGTGGCGATAGTCGCCGTGGCCGCGGCGTCCGCGAGGTGGCCGGTGTCGCCGACCCATGCGGCAAAGACTTTACCGGCCGGAATGACGGCGGCGACGG
>CAYTFM010000250.1:5184-14126 GCA_964436735.1 uncultured Victivallales bacterium
GTGTCGCCGACCCATGCGGCAAAGACTTTACCGGCCGGAATGACGGCGGCGACGGGCACGATCGCTCCGGCGGCGTACGAGCCGCCGCCTGTGCCGTAGACAACCGTCAGCGTGTAGGTGGCGGTTGGCGCGGTCTTGAAGAGGGCGGTGACCGTGATATTGGAAGCGGGCATCGTGGCGATGGTCGATGCGGACGTGGCGGACGTAAGATACGCGCTGTCGCCAGCCCACTTGTCGAACACTTTTCCGACGGGGATCGTGGCGATGACGGCGACTTTCGTGCCAGTGATGTACGAGCCCGAGCCCCCGCCGATGCCGTTGACGACCGTCAGCGTGTAGGTGCCGGCCGGCGCGGTCTTGAAGAGGGCGGTGACCGTGATGTTGGCGGCGGGCATCGTGGCGATGGTCGCCGCGGCTGCCGCGTCAGCCAGGGAACTGGTGTCACCCGTCCACTTGTCGAAGATTTTACCGGCCGGGATGACGGCGGCGACGGCCACTTTCGTGCCAGCGACGTACGAGGCTGAGCCGCCGCCTGTTCCATTGACAACCGTCAGCGTGTAGGTGCCGACCGGCGCGGTTTTGAAGGTGGCGGTGACCGTGATGTTGAAGGCGGGCATCGTGGCGATGGTCGCCGCGGACGCCGCGTCGGCCAGAGAGCCGATGTCGCCTGTCCACGCGGCAAACACTTTCCCAGCGGGGATGACGGCGGCGACGGCCACTGTCGTGGCGGCGGCGTACGAGCCGCCGCCGGAACCGTTGACGACCGTTAGCGTGTAGGTGCCGGGAGGCGCGTCAGTGAAGGTGGCGGTGACCGTGATGTTGGCGGCGGGCATCGTGGCGGTGGTCGCCGCGGACGCCACGTCGGCCAGAGAGCCGATGTCGCCTGTCCACGCGGCAAACACTTTCCCAGCGGGGATGACGGCGGCGACGGCCACTGTCGTGGCGGCGGCGTACGAGCCGCCGCCGGTGCCGTTGACGACCGTCAGCGTGTAGGTGGCGGGCGGGGCATCCTTGAACGCCGCCGCGATCGTGATATTGATGGCGGGCATCGTGGCGATGGTCGCCGCGGATGCCGCGTCGGCCAAATAGCCGATGTCGCCTGTCCACACGTCGAATACTTTTCCGGCCGGGATGACGGCGGTGATGGCGACTGTCGTTCCAAGGGTGTACGAGCCGCCGCCGGTGCCGTTGACGACTGTCAGCGTGTAGGTGTTAGGCGGAGCGTCCGTGAAGGTGGCGGTGACCGATATGGCGACGGCTGGCATCGTGACTGTGGTCGCCGCTGCTGTCGCTGACGCCAGATAGCCAATGTCACCCGTCCATGCGGCGAAGACTTTTCCAGCGGGGATCGTGGCGATGACCGCGGCTGTCGTTCCGGAAGCGAACGAGCCGCCGCCGGTGCCGTTGACGACCGTCAGCGTGTAGGTGGAGGGCGGCGCATCGGCGAAGGTGGCGGTTACGGTGATGTTGGCGGCTGGCATGGTGACGATGGTGGCGGCGGCCAAGGAGTCCGCCAGATTCCCGATATCGCCCGTCCATGCGGCGAAGACTTTTCCGGCCGGGATCGTGGCGATGGCGGAAGTGACCTGCCCAGCCTCGTATGCGCCGCTCCCTGTTCCGCCGACAATGGTCAGTGTATAGGTCGGGACGGGGGCGGTGACAGTGATCGTCACGGTCGCCGCATTCGAGTTCAGCAGTCCGTCGTTGGCCTTGTAGGTAAAGCTGTCCATGCCGCTATAGCCCGTCGTCGGGACATAAGAGAGGGAGCCGTTCGCGTTCAGGGTCACGACGCCATGCAGCGGGTCGGTGACCTTGACTGCCGTGAGGGTGTTGCCGTCCACGTCGCTGTCGTTGATCAGCACACCGGGAGCCGCCACCGTCAGAGTGGTGTTTCCTGCCGTCGTATAGGCGTCGTCCACCGCCACCGGCGGGGCGTTGTCCGGCGGCACGCTGCCGCCATCACCGTTGAAGGCGACTTGGCCAGTGAACGCCAACGCTCGGCCTTGCATCACGCTACTGGTGTTCATCGTGATGGATTGAGAAGCGATGATCGTCCCTTTGAAGACGGAGAACGTGTCAAGAACCGCCGAGGTGCCTACCTGCCAGTAAATGTTTTTCGCCCGCGCGCCGCCAGCCAGAATGACTTTTATCGTGCTATCCACTTGGAGGTCGGCCGCTATCTGGAAGATCCATACATCATTGGGGCCACCCGTGAGCGTGACGTCCGATCCCGTTATCAACGCCGTGCCCGTGAATTTGTACAGACCGGGGATGAGGTTCAGTCCGCCGATATTCCCGGCGCCGGGGTTCAGGAAAGGTCCTGTAGGCGCGGGCACTCGGCCGGCGGCGTCGTTGTACGCAATGGTCAAATCGCCCTTGGCCGTGGTCAGCAGCGCGGGATCGATCACCGCGCCTGCGGGCCCGCTGGCGTCGACCGCATAGATTATCCCGTTGACTTGAGCTTGGGGAATGCCAATGGCAGACCCGGCGATCGGACTCGCCCCGATATTCCCATTAATGACGCCTCCCCCCGTGGTGGTGATCGCCGCCCCGGACAGAATCGTGAAGTTGGCGGTCGACCCCAGGATGACAGGCAGCGGACCCGCCGCGAACAGCGTCGTGAAACTCGTGGTCGCGATGGCCCATGCGTTCCCATCTATATTCGTCGCGTAGAAGCGGTAGTAGTATGTCCGATTCGGCACCAGGCTCGACAAGGGAAGGCTCAACGCCCCCGCCGTGCTCGTCCCGAGATCGACCGCGTTGCCCCACGCCCCGTACGATGTCCCCCCGTCGGTCTCGCCCCAGTACACATACACGCCCGTCGACTTCCCCCCCGTCGTGAGTAGCGTCCCGTTCAGTACCGCGCTGATCGACATCACGTTCGTCGCCCCGGTGGCGTCATCCACCGTGGGAGCCGCCGCCAGTGCCCAGTTCGGGGCCATGACGGCCACCGCGAACACAAGACCCATGAGGATCTTTTTTGTTCCCTTTACCCCAGGGGCCCATGGAGCGTGAACATGCGTCGCGCACGTCACTTCTTTTTGCTGTGGCGTTTCTTCATATGTGTTTCTCATTTTCTGATTCCTTTCGATTGTTGCGGGGAACTCCCCTCCATAGACGTGGCTGTTTTCTGCGTAGTGTGAGCTGAAAGCTTCTTGACAGTTCCGCCCCCTTTCTTCTGGCAGTAGGTATGTCATGGTCATGTCCTTATGTTTTAGGTTGTGTATGGATGGTCTTCTTCACCGCGGAGCGTACCGTCTCCGCCGCCGACTCAACCATCACTGTCCCTTTGAGTTTCGTTTCCATGTCCGCATTCCTTCCCGTTTATTCTTATTTCGCCTTACAACCGATCGACCTTCCACCGTAATCCTTTCGTCGCCTGTGAGGCACTGTGCAGTAGGTGCCGTACCACCTCCAAAAGCGTTTCCCTTACGAGCGGCTTGAAGAAAAAGACATCGGCGTTCGCGATCCTGGCGCGCCGTTCCATCTTCCTGTCGCCGCCACTCATGATGATCACGGGAATCCACGACGCTTCGCATTCGTCACATGAACTCCTCAGCTCCTCGAGGATCTCAATCCCCGACTTCCCCTCCAAAGTGGCGTCGAGGATGGCGAGGTCTACGCCCCCACCACTTAGCGCCGCGAAGGCTTGCGCGCCGGAACGTGCCATCATGACCGAGTGTCCACCTGTTTCAAGCCACCCGCCAATCCTGCCGCACTCCTGCATATCGACGTCGGCAACCAGTATTTCCTTTTTCTTGTGGCGCATGTTATGCCTTAGCTAAGGGATGTCCTCAAATTGTTAGGCGAAGGAGTTGCAATGCGATATCCTGCACGATTTGATGGCGACATGTTGGGTCGGCAAGGAGCGATGGACGAGTCCGCCGCAGCGGATTAAGGACTGAGCGACACCGCAAATGGACTCAAGAGCCCCAGCCTTCTGGGACGTGGCAGACCGTTGCATCGTGTGTCGTTCCCCATTCATCCCGATTTCTCCGTGAAAGCCGGGACTCATTGACCTCTCCTCGCATGTGGAGGTCTGGCACTCATGCCACATGTGCAGATTATTCATTTCCAACTCCTTAAGAATGTGTCTTGCGTGATCCTTCGTCCGCCCACCGTCACCTGCGTGATTGCGGCTCCACCTCTACAGCAGCTTAGGAGCATTCGCCGTGCCAACAGGTGATGCGCAGTCACTACATGCTTATTACGTGTATGTTATGCGTATTGTTTTATGTTTGGCTTTTTGTGGCAGAGGAGCACGTTGGGCTAAATGTGGGTCTGGCGACCTATAGTGGGAAGGGGGACTAAGGCAGGGTTAAGGGTTCAGAGAAGCCATCCGCAGCAGCGGAGTCAGGGATCTATGGACAGATGGAAGGACATTCCGCCCAAAGCGGGCGGGGTGGACTTAGCCGGCATTTGCGGCCACGGTACAACCACTCGCTCACGCTCGTGGCTCTGTTCAGACGCCGTGAACTGGGTCCCGCCTGTTAGGGAGTGGTTACCACATTGAATTTCCTAAGCGTCAAGTTAGGCGGCTGTGCCACAACTTTGAAAATAGTGAGTCGTGAGTGGTGAATGGTGGTGCCTACAACTATACACAATTCACCATTTACCATTCACGTTGAGCATGTAGGCTCGGCAGCCTATGGAATTCGATCAGAGGCGGGGAAGTGACGGTTCGCCGACCAACATTTCATCTTCGTCAGACGAAACCGGTTGTTTTCTTTTTTCCGCCTGTTTTTTGGTTGTCGCCTCAAGGAGGTAATAGCTCACATTATCAGCGAATTCCTGGCTTGTGGGGATTCCCATGTGGGCGGCAAAGATGTGGATGACGGCCTGCCACTTGATCGGCGAGACGGAAAAAGGTCTCCATTGGCCCCCCTCTCGGTCATCCATGCGCGCGCTTGAAGCCAGGACTTTGCCGTCGCCCGCTTCATAGGCGGTGATTTCAAAATCGCCGGTGTCACGGTCGACTTCGGCTGTCCTGCTCGTCGGCACGGAATCTCCCAAGAACAGGTAAAGCGCGACATCATCAGGCGGAACCGCTTCTATCCTCATGGCATCGGTGAACTGTTTCGCCCGTCTCAGGCATTTCCTCAGATGGTCGAGGGCGATGGCGCGTCTCGCCGCGGGAGTCTTCACGTCTGGAAGGATGATTTTCAAAACGACATCCTGCTTGGGGTCGGCCAGCCCCCACCGCATCCTGTCCCAGACATCGGGATCGAAAATGTCAACAACCTTCCCCTCGGGGTCATCCTTGTAGATCACCGACCGGGTGCTGATAAGCGGCAGCATCTGATAGTAGGTTGGGAAAGTGCAGATGACTCCTGGCGGATACACCGGAGCTTCCGGCGTGATCTGGAGTCCCTTCTGCAGTTCAACGAACGTGTCAAGGTACCCGGCGTTGGGAGTCGCGACAACGACCAACTTATCGACGTGTGTACTTCCGCGCCAGTCAAGCACAGGCATGGAACCATCCTCGGGAAGCTCCTGGTCTCCGTATTCGAGATAATAGCGGGCAAGCAGTCCGCCCATGGAATGCGCCACAATGTCAAACTGGACATCATACTCATCCAATCCATAGCATTTCTTGTACTGCTCCTGCAGCAACGCCTTTTTCCTTAGGATGAATTCATGAAGCCTGCCCGCGTTTTCAGGAAGATCACGGCGCCAGTCATAGTAGAAAACGAACAGCGAGGGGAAACGACTGCCTTCGGGGAGCGGTTTGTCCTCGGCCACATATCCGGCATTCGCAAGAATTTCGAGCATCTTGTCATACACCGCCATGTCGAAATGCAGGCCCAGTATCCCGATGCCAACGTTTTGAAGAATCGAGGCCGGGCACACATCGTTGATCAAATCCTTGAGAGGTTTCCCCATTTCCATAGGGATGCTGATCCCCTTCAACTGCTCATCGGAAAAACCCTTCAACGAGTCCATCCCCGTGAATTCCCCCCATACGATTTCGCCGGTTCGTATGTTTTTAAGGCGGGCACCAAGAAAGCCGTGGACAACGATCACCGGATTGCGTTCCACGCCTTCGTAGGACATCGAGTGTTGGGTGATCGTGCTGTTAAGTGGATAACTATAAACGGATTTCGAATTATATGAGCCGGTCGAGAAATACGTTGAGAAACAGCCATGCAGCATGATCGTGATCAGTAGAAGAGGCAGCCACCTGATTTGTTTGCCCATGCCGATCATCCATCCATCTCTTGCTTCGGTTGTGCTACGCGCGGGAATAGAATGCTGTTTTGACGGTGTGCCTGCGTGTGGCGTCCATCGCCTAACGCCTTACAGGAACGCCTCCAGACAAGTGGAGCCGATAAGGCGACCTCAGCACTTTAGAAAGGCCAGGAGATCGGCGTTGAGCTGCTCTTTGTGCGTGTATGCGAGGCCGTGGGGTGCGCCAGCATAAATCTTCAGGGTAGCGTTTCTGACCAGCTTCGCTGAGCGGAGGGCGGCGGCGCCCATCGGCACGATCTGGTCGTCGTCACCGTGAATGATCAGCGTCGGGACGTCGAACTTCTTGAGGTCTTCAGTGAAATCCGTCTCGGAGAACGCCTTAATGCAGTCGAAGGTGTTTTTATGCCCAGCCTGCATCCCCTGGAGCCAGAACGAGTCGATCATGCCCTGTGAGACCTTGGCGCCGGGCCTGTTGGCGCCGAAGAAGGGACCGCTGGCGAGATCCAGGTAGAGCTGTGAGCGGTCGGCGATGGAGCCGAGACGGATCTTGTCGAACACCTCCATCGGCAAGCCGCCGGGATTGTCCGCCGTTTTCAGCATCAGTGGCGGGACGGCGGAGATCAGCGCGACCTTGGCCACCCGTTTCGCGCCGTGGCGTCCGATATAGCGGGCGACTTCGCCGCCGCCAGCAGAGAAACCGATCAAGACCGCATCCGTGAGATCGAGCGTTTCGATGAGTTCTGAAAGGTCGTCCGCATAGGTGTCCATATCATTGCCGCTCCACGGCTGGCTCGACCGGCCATGGCTGCGGCGGTCATGGGCGACGCAGCGATATCCGTGGGATGCCAGGAACACCATCTGCGCCTCCCAGCTATCAGCGCTGAGGGGCCAGCCGTGGCTGAACACGACAGGCTGTCCTACACCCCAGTCCTTGTAGTAGATTTCCGTGCCGTCTGTGGTGGTGATCGTGCCCATGGTGGGATCTCCTCTGTTATTCATTTCCGTTTCATGTTATATCGGTACATCGTTTGGGGAAATTATTGTTGGAAATAACATTACATCTATAGGTTAGGCTCGGAAATGCCGGGCGCTGCGAAGAAAGTGCGCCAGGCGTTGACCCGGACGGTGTCAGGCGGCGTCAACGGCTCCGACCGCAACGAGACGGGCTTGAGGCAGCGATCCCGGAAGCCTCTCAGTCCGTCCGTCAGCAGCCAGACGTTGGCGAAGCCTAGACGCTGGAGCGAGTCGCGTGCCTGGGCGGGATGTGTCATGCCATTGGAATAGAGAACGATCAGGCCTTTGTTCTTGTAGGGGTGAAGGGACTTCGCCAACTGGGCGAGCGGCACGTTGATGGCGGTGCGGATATGGAAGGCGTTGAACTCAACCACTGGCCGTACGTCCACGACCACAATATCCGATTCGCCGATCATCAGGCGGTCGGCCAACTCTTCGGGCTCAATATGATCCAGCGCCTGCTCCACCCTTTCCATCAGTGCCTTCTCGTCCACGTCCGCCTGGATGGCCGCACCGGCGGACATCGCGGCAGTCCCGGTGGTGGCAGGCGTCAAGACGAACAATCCGCCCGCCACCGCCACGAAGGCGAGGCTGAAGGCCTTCAGGAACGGCGAACCCAGGTATGGCCCGCGCCCGGCACGCGCGTTCTCGACCCACTCCACCATCCAGAAGGCTGCCACGGCCACCAGCGTGAACGCCAGGATGAACCCGTTGCGTGACATGCCCACGGAGGTGTAGGCCATCTGCGTGCCCTGATCCCCTGCGGCGTACAGCGGCCGGATCGCCGGGAAGAGTTCGTTGAACAGGATGCTTCCGCCGCCGGCTCCCAGCAGGAATGCGAGAGCGTCGATTCGGCCTGCGGCGAGACCGGCCGCCGCCGTGCCGGGACACCAACCGCCCATGACGAATCCAACGCCGAACAGCAGGCCGCCCGCGACTTGGGCGCCGTAAATGGTCGGCATGAGGAAGATCTGATCGATCTGAATCCAGCCGAAACCCATCAGATATGAAAGTCCCAGCATGGCGGTGATGAGCGCGGTGAACATCACCTTCACGACAGCCATGTCGGTGAAGTAGAAGACGCCGGCCAGACGGCGCGAACTGCTGAAGCCGGCGCGCTCAAGCGCGAAGCCGAAGCCACAACCGATCAGCAGCGCGAGGAAGAAGGCTTGGGGGGTGTCAAGGGCACCAAGGCCATAGTAGGTGCTAATCATGCCATTGCCTCCTTACAAACCAGGCCGCGGCATAACCGCTGGCAAAGAGGCAGACCAGAAACACAAGACTACCAGTGAGAAGCAGTGCGCCGCCGCTCAATGCCTGACCAGATGTGCAGCCTTGGGCCAGGCGGCTTGCGAAGCCGACGATCACGCCGCCCACCAGGGCGAGCCAGAGTCGGCGGCTCACGGATGACGCGGCGCCACGTTCGACGTGGATGCGCGCGCGGTTCGCCAGGAGCGCCGAGAACAGTGCTCCGACAAAAGTTCCGACGAACATGAACACGAGATAATATTTCAGCGGCGTGGCGCCCCACGTGCCGAAATACTCGCTCCCCAGCGTGTGAGGAGCCGAAACGCACAGGGAGATCGAGGCGGCGATATGCGCGATGCCGCCCGAAGCCCCAAGTCCGGCGCCGAGGATCACGAATGAAGCCAAAAGCATCAGCCCAAGCAGAATTCCGGCGAGGTATGGAGCCTGTCTAACAAATATTATTGCGAACGGGATGCCCATATAATATACTT
>CAYTFM010000251.1:0-10651 GCA_964436735.1 uncultured Victivallales bacterium
CGGGGCTCCACGCCGAGGTGGAGAGGAGGCTGAAAGGCGACAAGGAGGTGGCGGGTTGGCAGTATCCGTATCATTTCATCACGCCGAACCGCGCCTGGAACCACATGGGACGGGGAAACAAGAACAAGAAGAACGCGGCGGACGGGAAGACAGACAAGACGCCAGCCGTCGTCGAGAAGTCGAAGATTGAGGCCGGGACGGTCGACAGGCCCTCCCGCTGATCAAGGCTGTGTTGCTCCGTGAAGACCATTCAGCGTGGTGTTCAAAAAGGATGACGTCCGGGTGGTCATCTGGTGGCGGGTGCTCGTCTTCCCATTGGCGGCGGGACTTGGCTTCGGCTGCGCCTTCGAGCTCCTCCGCTGGCTCGCCGATGGCGTGGTGTCGTTCAGGTCGCTCGCCTGCGAGACAGCGCTGATCGGTGTGGGAGCGGCGGTGTTCCTGCTCTCTAACGGGTTGCTCAAGCCTTTCGAGAGGCTTTTCCCGCTCGACGAGGAGGAAGACATCGCCGAGGGAACGGATGGCGACGGTTCGGTGGAGATACCCGGAACGGAGATCGACGAGGAGTGAGAGAGAAAAACATGCCGCATGTGGCGCGGACCATGACAATTGTTTGAGATTAGTGGTAACACAATAGACACGGAGTTGGTAAACAAATGGAAGACGGAGATCGTTCGGAATCGTCAAGGCGGGCGGCGAGGGGCCGCCCGGAATTTCAGATGCGGGGGCACCGCGGCGGCTCCCGGATGTCGGCGTGGATCATCACCATCATCGCCGCCTCTGTCATCGCGGGTGGCGGGGCATGGGCGTTCGTGACGTATAAGCAGCGGACCGACTTGGCCAAGACGTCGTTCGCGGCGGGGAATCAATGTCTCGAGCGGAACCCCGAGGCGTTCGACGAGGCGCTGCGGCATCTAACGTTGGCGGTGGAGAACGCGCCGGCGTCCGATCTTGACCAGTACGTGGTGAAACGCAACGAGATCAAGATGAGGAAGGACGCCTTCGACGAGTGCATGGCCTCCGCGAGGAAGTCGCTCGGCGAGGCCGGCGGGCTGATGGAAGGCGGCAAACCCATCGAGGCCCGCAAGGTGTTGAGCCTTGTCAAGCGCGTCCCCGCCTCGCTCAAGCCGGAGTTCGACGCGGCGGTGTCCCGATCCGAGGCGCTGTTCGAGTCTCAAAGGCTGAAGATCGAGCTGGCGGATCAGCGGAAGAGCGACGCGCGGGCTCCGGTGGCGGTTGCGCCGGAGGAGGAGGCCGTGGCCATCCAAAAGGAGGCGGATGGGGCGTCCGAGACCGCCGAGGGCGAAGAGAAGCCGGAGACGAGAAGAGTTGTGTTGAACGGCGACACGCCGCTGATCCCCTCAGGAGCCGAACGCGCGGAGAAGCCCGACTTCGAGGCAGACCTTGAGCGGAGTTATGAGAAATGCGTCCAACGGCTGAAGTATCCCGTGATCGGCAGAACCTATCGGGTGCCGCTCCGTAGTGGTGGCGTGGCCGAGGGGTTGCTGAAATCCTTCGAGAACGGCAAGATCGTGATCGAGCTGGCGAAAGGGGTCGTGGGCATACCGATCCACAACGTCGACCCTTCCGCTTACACGACGCTTTTCCCCCAGAGGATCGCCAGGATCGCCGCGATGGAGTTGATGAGCGCCAGGATCCGGTCGGCGGGCTCCAAGTCGGCGGGAGTGGCCAATAAGGCCGCTGGCGCGGCGATCTCCGAGGAGGAGGCGGTGAAGGCGTCGAAAGAGATCGTCGGACAGATGGTGAAGAGCAGGGCGGAGATAAAATACGCCCCCTCGGCCAAGGACGAGACCGACGCTCTGTCGGCCCCGGCGCAGGTCTTCACGAACTGGATGAAGTTCCAGGAGAGCGCCATGGGCCTGCGCTTCACGGAGGGCATGCGCGCGTTCCAGGACAAGGGCCACTCGATCCTCTTCGTGCGGGTGGGGTCATCGTTCGAGAAGCTTGGCTACGAGCGGCGGTTCACGGTGGTCGAGTCCATGGTGGCGTTCTGGGCGATGCGGTGCTTGGACGCGGGGAGCGTCGACACCGCCGCCAACGCCCACGTCGTCCTTCTGAACACCGCCGGGATCGTGGTCGGCGGCTCGACCGAGCGCTCCGGGCTCGACATATGGGTGAAGGGCGGTCAGATGGCGATGGCGTCTCCCGACGGAAAGCGGCGGGTGAACTGAGAATGAGAAACAGACGGTTCCGCATGTTCATTGAGACAAGGTTGTGGAAGATGAACGCTATATCGATTCAAACGGGTTTATTATTGACGCTCCTCTGCTTGACGGGAGTCTGCGGCCAGCCCCCCGGCAATGATCTTGAGGAGTTCGAGAAGGCGTTCCGCCGGATGTCCTCCTACTTCAGCGGCGGGAAAGACGATGCGGGATTCATCAAGGCGTCCGAATTCGACATGGAGTTCGCCCAGTTCTCGAACCTGGGGCGCCGCGTCCAGAAGAGGGTCACCGAGAGCGGCTTCAAGGACATCGACATCCCGAAATACGTGTTCCAGCTCCACGACGCCTACAAGGACGTCCGCGACAAGCGTGACCGTGGAGGTAAGGCGACCAACGCCGTCAGGACGTTCAGTGGCGGCGGAGCCTCGGACGCCACCAACAAGCTCCTCGCCGAGATCGACAAGGTCAAGAGCCTGAACCTCTACGCCAGTAAGACGGTTGCGGCGGCGATAGGTGAGACCGCATCCGTGGCGGCTCCTCCGCAGGATGAGCCTCCGAAGCCGTCCAAGGAGTACAGCAAGGCCGAGCTGTTCAAGAAGCTGCAGGATCTCAGGGACAGACTCGTCAAATCCGACATGAAGGTCGGCGGGATGGAGGAATCAACCATATCCGAGTACCTCAACACGCTCACCGAGCCGCAGAAGAAGACCTTCGGCAACCTGGTGGACAAGTACGTCAAATCGGGATTCGAGAAGGAGGATGCGAGGGGGACGGCTTTGCGGGAGCTCAACGGGCGCGTGAAGAACGATCCATCGCAGTACACGAAGGAGGATCTGGTCAAGATGCTCCTGAAACTCAAAGTCATAGAGAAGAACTGACGGCGGGGTGGTGTAATGGCAGGGCGCTGTGATACTTCTCTTTGACCGCAGTGCCACGTAGGTGCGTTATTTATGACACTCGAGATGATAGGCGGAGTGCTTGCCTTCCTCGTCGGATGGGGAGGGATCGCGCTCTGCCGCGTCGTGGCAAGCAGATGCCTGGACGGCCAGGAAAACGCCGCCGTCCGTCGTGCCTCCTCGGAGTTCCCGTCGCTCATGGGCGCATCATGGCGCAAGCCGTGCGGCCTTGTCCGTTTCCTGTAGACCGCTTTGCCGGCATGCTCACTTCTTGACGATTTTCGGGATTATGCGCAAGGCCAGTTTCGCGGCGGCGTTTTGCAGAGCCTGCTTGCCGGCGATTCCTTCGGCTGCGTCTATGCCGATGGCAACCTGTCTGTCGGCGCAGATCAATGTCCCCCCCTTCGCCGTGGCGTTGAGTTCGACCCGCGCCTTGGCGCACACGAGCCCGCCTTTGCGGAGAGTCGTCTCGCTGAAGCCCTCGCCCTTGATCACGACGTCGGCGTCCACGTCGGCGTTCAGCACGTCGCACCCGATGTCAGCCAGGATCTTTTTGAACTCGGTCTCCACGGCGGGGTCAATGGCCTCATGGCCGATATGCCGCTCGGAGCAGGAGACGAAGACCTTCAGCCGTTTCGCGTCGCCAAGCTGTGTCTTGAGCGTCTCCACGACGTCGGTTACCGTTATCGGCGCCGGAAGGATGTTGGCGGATTTTTTCGCGATGTTCTCGGAGACGGCGGCCGATAGCTTCTGGCAGAGAATGTCAATCGGCTCACTACCGTCGACGCCGCACCCGATAACCCTGGTGGTCTCGGTGGCGATGATCTTCGCGACGATATTCGTCTTTCCGGCGACCTTGAACACGGAGCCCGTGATGATGATTTTCGCGCCCACGACTTGACCAACGGCGACCGCTTTCTCCTGGTTCACGACCCCGGACTGCCCCATTCCCTGCTCGTTCACCGCCTTGTCGATTTCGGCGCGCTCCACAAGGCAGATGCGGGGATCGGCAGAGAGTCCTTTGAATACGAGCAGCCCCACGCTGCCCCCCATGTCTTTGACGCCTTCGCCGCGTTCCTCAAATGGCAGAATGGCCACGGTCAACGGCAGCGCGGCCACCTCGTCGGCTTTGGGTTGCGCGGCGGGCGCTGGCTGGGCGGCCTGCGCGAGGGCGTGCGGGCAGATGGCGAGAGAGACGAGTAGCGCGGCCGAGAGTTTCAGGAGGTGCAAAGTCTTCATGATCCGTTCCTTCCCTAAAATTTATTCCTTTTGCGTATTCAATGCCTGGTCAATGAGAACTTTTAGTAGCGCCAGAGGCGTCGGTGAGATGTCTGAGCCTCCGGCCAGATCCCATCCGCAGAAAATCAGGTGTCCTTTGCCTATCTCCATCTCGCAGTAGGTGAAGCCGGCTGCGGAGGAGTCAAGGCCGCCAGTGATCCGAAGACAGTCCGTCCCGTCGGAGGTCTGCCATTTCATCTTCAAAGCCTCCAGCGGTTTACCGCCCCAGAGCGCCGGGTCAAGTTTTTTGTCGAAGGAGGTGATCTGGTTGTTGCCCGCAAGCAGGATTCTCGAGCAGGTGGCGCTGTCGAAGGACATCCCTCCTTTGACGGGGGGCACCACGATCACCTGCGCGCCTTTGCCGCACAGATCCCTGATCGTGGCGAACATGCCGGGACTCTCGTCGAAATCCATTCCCTCGACAAGCAGCACCGCCCCCGTGAAGGATGCCATCGCCTCCGCCGCGGCGAAGGGGACGTCAAGCCGCGTGAACAACTTGCGTAGTTTGGATGCCTCGGGATCCTGGCACCAGACGCCGACGCCCGCGTCACTGATGACTTTGCGCTTCTCCTTAAAAGGATTGGGCGAGTGGAAGCGCAGTGCCTGCGTGTGCTCGCTTTTCTCGACGCCCCAGGTGAGTTCGGCGTCGACGACCACCCCGGGCTTCAACTCCGGCAGCATGAACGAGATCGTGGCGTCGCCTGAGGCGTCTGTCCGCGCGTCGCCCGACACGAGAGTTCTTCCGTTTGACGAGATCTTCCAGAATCCTCTGGCGTCAGCTTTGGAATAGCGCAGGGTGAGTTTCTGCTCCGCGCCCGAATAATAGGTGCGGCTTATTGCCTGATCGGGGGCGGGGGATGGATTTTGGGCGAGGACTTCGACGGAGATGGTCGCAAGCAGGACAAAGAGTGCCAATCGCATCTCACGCCTCTCGGGGAGTATTGGTTCATGCGGTAGTGTTTAATCCCTATGGTCAAACGATAACTGGAAAACTTCGAAAGTCAAGATGCGTGAACGCCCTCCTGTCATGCGTGATTCCACGTACGTAGTTACGTTTGCGGCTGGGAATATGGTATAGGTGGAAGCGCAAGATGAATCCGCGAGGTATATTTCTATGAGGAAATTGTTTGTTGTCGGCAATGTCGACGGGATGGTGAGGAGGGTCATGAATCATTTCGGCGGACATGCGACACCCGATATCCATGTCGGGGCGCCGGACAACCCTTTTCAGAGGCTGCGTTCAGCTCCCATTGGCGATTTGAAGGCTGAGCATTGGTTGTGCCGCCACTCTCCATCCAACGAGGTGACCGAGTCGACTTTGGCTTGCCTTGGGAAACTCGGACTGACCATCGACAAGTCAGATGGTTGGAAATACGTGTACGCGTTCAAGCGGATGGGAGGTGATGAGACGTGATCGGCTGGAGAAGATGGCGCAGGGAGATGGTCGTCGGACACATCATATCGAAACAAGGGCGGAAGCCCTTGCACTCGTCGTACTACGCGGCGAAGTATCCCGATGTCCACGCGGCGGGGTGCAGACTGTTCGGTTCATGGAAGGCCACGATAGAGGCATGCGGGATCGACTATGACGAGGTGCGCAGGTACAGGAGATGGACCAAGGCCAAAGTCCTAAAGGAGATCAAAGCGCTCAAGGAGGCGGGGCAGCCGATCAGCTCCAAGCACACCCAGGATCACCACAAACCCCTCTATCAAGCTGCGCTTAAGCGGTTCGGTAGCTGGAACAACACGCTCAAGGCCGCGGGGATAGACCACAAGCGGGTGATGCTGCGAAGAGGATTGGGCAAGGTGGAGATCAGGGAGGCGGTTGACGCCCTCCACAGGGAAGGATTTGACCTCTCATATTCCAGCATGCGAAGGGGCCATAGCCGTCTACATGCGGCGGCAGCCAGGAAACTTGGCGACGGAAGCTGGGCCGAGGCGAGGAGGAGATGCGGGATACGTCGGAATTACAGAGCGAGAACAGCTGTTTAGGCGGTGTCTACGATACCCCACTGGTCCTGGTGTTGGAAGATCCGCGCGTATTGTGCCGACGTGGGAGTCTCTGTATATTTGCGATCCTCTCTGAAACGGATACCCCTCAGGGACCGCATTCTGAGCGCAATGCGCGGTAATGACGTGGACAAGGAGCCCAAATGAGTCAAGATATGCGATGCCCCTTCTGCGACCTGTCGATCCACGACAAGCCCGCGCGCTGTCCGGTATGCGGCGAGGAGCTCGACTTCGCTCAACTCGTCTGCTCCTCCACTGTAGGCAAGTTGAGACCTGGCTCCGCGTGGCGGCTGCTCCCGCGGGACCACGTCGTCGGCTCGGATCCGGCTTGCGACATCGTGATCAGGGGCGTCTCCGTCTCCCCGCAGTCGTTCAAACTCGCTTTCCGTGATGGATTGTTCAGCCTGCGGACGCTCTCCAAGGACATTCCCGAGGGATCGAAGATCGACCCCGAGGCGATACCGCTCGGAGGTGGGCTCCTCAAGCTCCAGCAGATCAGGAGGATCGACCTTGGCGAGTACAGGAAGTCGGCGGGAAGCTTCATGCCAGGCGTCCTCTCGTCTGCAACCCTCATCTCGGCCGCCTCGGGACGGGAGGAGGTGTGCGGTCTCGCCGCCGACGCCATGCTGCGACTGACGGGACACGAGAAGAGTCTTGTGCTTGGATTGGAGAGCGCCGGATCGACGGGCGAGGTGTCCGCCACCATCCTCGCCGCCCGCTCCCGCCGCGGCGGTCAGATCGACATCCGATTCTGTCCGCTGAGCTCGAGCTTTCTCGGACGTCTTCTCGAGTCCGACGGCGGGGTCGTGCGTCTCGAGACCGACAGGATGCCGTCCGGGACGCTCAGCAATTCCGTCGTCAAGATGAACCTGCGGGAGATGATCGGCGCGCCGCTGATGGACCGCGGGGGGAACTTGGCGGCGGTCATGTACTCCGACACGAACCGCGTTCCGGACGGGGCTCCCTTCGAGTTCACCAGGCCAGCCCTTCGCATCCTCGCCGGGGTTGTGGCGCGGAGGCTTTACAGTCAAGACAGCTCAAACTGCGGTCAGCACCCAATTGAACGGGTGCCATGAGCGAGGTTGGAAAGATGGCGTCACTGTCCGTGGTTGACGAGTTTGTCGCCAAGATGCTGTCGCATTTCGAGGAGTGCGCGTTGCCCGACGTGCGCGCTGGCGCATCCGAGAATCCCTTCCGCATGCTTCACGTCGATCATGAGGATGTGCTGAAGAAAGGACACTGGTTCTGCCGCCGCTCTCCGTCCCATTATGTCGCCGAGGCTGTTCTGGCGCGGCTGAAGGAGCTTGGCATGACCGTCGAGGATTCCGATGGCGGGTGGGGATTCGTGTATGCGTTCAGGCAAAGCCCGGAAAGCATGAGGGGGAACCGGTGAAGCAGCGCGAATGCCGGCAGCGGGGCTGGCTGGCCGATTTGATGGACAAGGTGATCGGACGCACGTGACAAGTGGCGGCAGGGAGTGGACTATGATCGACAATCAAAGAGTTGCGGCTCTCGCCAAAGAGCTCGCCAGCCTCAACGACACGCTCAACGATCCCCCAAGTCAAAGCGTCGCGGAGACCGCCCTCTGCGGCGTCTCCGATATGATCTCAGCGTTCAAGGACGACGAGATAGACGCAGGCCTGTCCCTCGTCCAGTCGCCCCACCCCGAGCTTCTCCGGATCTCGATGGAGGGTTCGAGGAGGCTCTTCCTGCGACAGATCCCGCTTCTACTCACCACGGCCTCGTGGGTGGGCGACGAGTTCGTCGTCACAATGTTCGCCTGGCATAGGATAACCCCGGAGGAGGCCCGCGCCGCCGGCGTCACGGGCAAGTATCTGCAAAACAATTATTTCCCGCACATTCACACAAGGTGACGCATGCTCAACCTCCGACAGAAAAGAGTCACCTCGCTCGCGAAAAGGCTCATCGACATCAACGAGCGCAACCCCAACAGCAGCCGTGTCGGCTTCAAGATGGAGCCATCGATCAAAGAATCCTTGGAGGTCATGGAGCGGCACACGTCCGACGAGGTCGAGGATGCCATCAGCCACATCCACAAGCCTGGACGGGGGATACTCCTCGCCGGAACGCTCAAGTCCAAGAAGGTTCTCCTCAGGCACGGCCCAAGGCTCGCCAACAGCGCGGCCGCCTGCAAGCACATCCTCCAAGCCCTTCGGAGCCACAACCTCACCGACAAGGAGGCGGAGCGCGCGGGGCTGCCCCACAACCAAGGGCTTCTCCGCAAGATCGGGCGGATCTTTTTCAAAGGAACGTCGTGAGAATGGCGCAGTCCGTTGATTGTGGAGGCGGGGCAAAATGCATGGACTGATTCCCGCGGCCTTGACGCCGCCGACTATCCCATGTACCTTGCGCCTTCGCTCCGGATCAATCGACGCGGGATCTCCCGGCAGGAACAACATGGACACGCATTCCAAACACTCGATCACGCTTCCTGAGGACACGGCGAAGCTGTACAGGGAGGTCTCCGACAGGCTCAAGGAAGAGCGCGGGATAAACCTTCCCCCCGAGTCCATCATGCGCGCCCACCTGATCAGAGTCGGGAAGAAGGATCTTGAGCGGATCTATGAGATTTGCGTGAAGGCGTCCGATCTCGCCGTCGACAAGGTCGGAGAGTTGTTCAACCAGCAATGACATTCGCGAGGAACGCGCGTTGAACGGCGGAATAACACGAGTTCTCATAGCCGACGCCGACCCGATCGACGCGGCGGGGCTCAGAAAAATCCTCTCAAAGGAGAGGGACATCGAGGTCGTGGCCGTCCACACCGCCGTCGAGGGACTGCTGGAGGCCGCCAAATCGACGACGCCCGATCTGCTCCTGTTCGATCCAACCATGGCTGGCGATGCCGCCGCGGCTCTCGTCGCCGCTGTTTCACCTCATACAAAGATATTGATCACCGCGAGACTGGAAAGAGTGGAAGTCGCTTAGCTTTTCAAGGCGGGAGCGACCGGCGCCATCGACAAGAGCGCGCCTGTATGGAAGCTCGCGGCGGCTGTGAGAACCGTGGCGGATGGCGACCTGTTCGTCGACCGCAAAACCAGCGTTCGAATTCCTGTATGGAAATCCACGCTTCGGCAAGGGCGGAATCTGGAGCTCACTGATAACGAGCGCAGGGTGCTCGACATGATGACCAATGGACTCAGGAGTCGGCAGATATGCGAGGAGACGGGCTGGAGCGCCCACAAGGTGCAGTACATCCGCAATCGCATCAGAGGCAAGTTGCGCATCGCTGGCGGCGATAGACACGCTCGGAACGCCGTGGACAACAACAACGACACCGCCAACATGGACGCCGACCAGGAAGGCGCCCGAGCGGAAAAGCGCAGGCGGGTTGAGTGTGGGAAGCGGGATCGAATAGCACCCTCTACTGACTGCGGACGAATCGGGGAGGCCATCAAGGCGGCCCGGCTCGGGCAAGGGTTCACGCAGGCGGTCCTCGCTGGGAAACTTGGCATCTCCATACCCTATGTCAGCAGGATCGAGTCGGGCGATTTAGGCGTGCCCGCAAGAATTGAGGGATTGATCCGCAAGGTGCTGGGAATCGACATAGGCGCGCTTCGCTCGAAGTCGAATGGAGGTTCACATGGATGACACCGAGCAACAAAACGGACACAACGACACGGAGACGCTGAAGCTGTCGAAGAGCCAGATCAACATACCGAGGATGAGCGAGGACCAGCCGGAGCCCAAGGTTTGCGAGGAAGAGGAGCCGGCGGCGAAGAGCGAACCCCGACCACGGGGCTGGCTGGCCAACTTGATAGACAGGGTAACCGGACGCAAGTGAATGCGGTCTCCCAGTAGCGGCAAGGCGCCTTCCCGTCGCGGTCCATGATAAAGCAGCCGTCCCTACGGGCTTGCGTCGCCTTTTCCCGCCAGCTTCGGCAGCAGGCTTTCGGCCAGCGCCAGCGCCGCACTCGCCACCGCGCGCTTCGCAGCCCCCTTCCCTGAGGAGTCGAACTCCACGGCCGCCCCGCGTCCAACCGCCAAAGTCTTTCCCGTCTTTTGGTCCACCGCCGTGACGTCAAGCCACGCTTTGGTCGCCGCCACGCCGTCCTGCCGGATGACGCTTTCGATAGCCCCCTCGCCGTTGAAGACGATGTCGGCCTTCCGCTCCGGAGCCGACTTGGGATCGATGACATCGAACCCCGCGGCCGCCAAGACAACCACCAACTCGGCGGCGACGGAGACGCCGGCCTCCCCCGGCTGGCGCTCCGAGATCCGGACCGCGATGCTCGGTCGGACGGCTCCGCCGAACGTTTTCCCGAGAG
>CAYTFM010000251.1:10661-13838 GCA_964436735.1 uncultured Victivallales bacterium
GCCAGGCGATCCTCCGGACTGGCCACGCCGTCCACGAGTGTTTTCCTATCCTTGGCGATCCTGTCAGCCACCAGATCGGCCAGCCGCTCGGCAAGCGGGCCGATGTCCCCGCCCGGCTCGCCCCGCACCGACTCGCCAAAAACCTTCGACGTTCCAGTCCCGATGATCTTGGCGACGATGTAGAGGGACTTGCCCGCGTCGGCCACGAGTCCGGCGACAAGAATCCTGGCTCCGGTCACTCCGCCCGCCTCGGCGGCAAGCCCGGGACTGACGGCTCCGGCCATGCGCACCCCCCTGTCGTCGAGCGTCTTCTCGACATCCCGCCGCTCCAACACATGAAGGCCGGGAGTGTTCGACATTCTGGCGGCGACAATGTCCGCCACCCTGGCCCCAAGCCCCTTGGCGGCCTCCCCGCGCTCCTCGAAACACAGAACCGCCACCGGACAGATCCGCGGAGCGTCGTCCGCAACCACCCAACACGTCATAGCCAGCATCACCATCGCCACATAGCTTCTCATGACCAGCCTCCATCGCAGTCGTTGCAGCTCAAATCAACACCTCGCATCCCTATTAGACCAATGGGCGGGTGTAATCTTTGATGTCGTTGAGAAAAAAAGCGAAATCTCCATCCTTGACGAAGGATTGATCTGCACCAGCGAGGGAACCAAATACCGCCCAAAGCTCCAATTCTGTGAACGGCTTCGGATTCTAAGCCGCTCCCGCAACAAGAAACGACTATCCTTCCCCATCACCGTTCCTCCGGCAGCGCAAGCACGCCGTTCTCAGAGAACAACGCGAACCTGCCATAGGCGTCAAGTCTCACGCTATCGAAGGGAAAGCGGACTTGCTCGATATGCTGCGAGGCGATCAGCAGACCATCCGGCTGCTCGCCGCTCGGCCTGTCACGATCGATGTCGATCCAGCATGAGAGCTGGACGCCCGAGCTCCCCTCCCCCCGCTCGACCGTCCAAATCTTGAAGTCGGCTTTCCCCACCTTCTCGTCGACGGCCTCGTGCGAGGCTATGCACTCAAGAAGCCAGCCGCAACCGTCATCGGATAGAAGTTGCGCCACGCCGGACGTCATGTTCATCTGGACGAACTGAATCTCGCACCTCCCCTTAGGAGAGTCGAAGATCTCGTCGGAATCATTGATCGGCATGACCATGGGCGGCAGCCTCCCCTTTCTACTTTTTCTTCCGTGCGGCGTGCCCGCTTGCGGAGGTCGGCTTGGAAGCCCCCGCCCCGCTCTTCACGACTGGGCGAGCCTTCATCGCCTTGGACGCCGCAAGCTTCGAGACCCTCGCCTTGAGCAGCCTCCCGGATCTGAACTTGACGACACTCTTCTCCGGAATGGCGATATCTTTGGCAGGCTTCCGCGGATTCCTGCCGACACGCGCCTTACGTACCTTCACCTCGAAGACGCCGAATTCGCGCAGTTCGACGGTCTTCCCCGCTGCGATTTCGTCGGCGAGGTGGTCGAGAGTCTTCTGGACGATGGCCGTAACCTCGTTCTGGGTGAGGCCTGTCTCATTTGAGATGCGAACCACGATATCACGCTTGGTCATGGCATTGTTCCTTTCATTTACTGATCATCACCCCACGCCTCATCGCATGTGGCTTTCACGAATATCGGCACACCCCTTCGATAGCCCCTCGTCAACCAGCTTTATGATCTGCTCGTCGGGCTCCGCGCTCAAATTGATGCACTCCGCTATGGCGCTCCCATGGGGTGACAATTTCTTCGAAAGCTCAATAACGTTCAGCGCGTAGAGCAGGCCTATGGGATACTTGCCCTTTCTCTTTCTGAGTGAAAACGGACTGGTCATGCTTCGCTGCTCGGACATCAGCGGGCATTCCGACGGCAGTTCCACACAGGTGTATTCGTTGTCTATCCAGCTTGGCGTGCTGTCGGCATTGCAGACACACAGATAGGTGAATTTCACATTCTCGCCGGAGCGGAAGCTCCAGCCCAGCTGCAATTTAAAGCTGAACTCCGGGCACTTGGAACACACCCATACACTCCTCATACGCCATATTCCCCTATTCTGTCCCGCATGTTTGCCGGAACATCTTGACGCCAACAGCGAAAAGAACGGCGCCGCACACGAACGGGATGATGATCGCCCACATACCCGCACCAGCCTGCGCCTTGCATATTCCAGTCCCGCACGCCCCAATGGTGCCGACCAGCGCGCCGATGGATCCTATCATCTTTCCTCGGTTTACCGCCATGGTTGACTCCATTCCGGTTCACTGAACAAAAAGACCCCGCCCGCGAAGGCGAGGTCCGTCGATCTAAACAATGATCAGCCGATCACTTCTTCCCCGTCTTCTTCTTTGCGGGGACGGTTTTCTTCGCCGGAGTCTTCTTGGCAGGAGCGGCTTTCTTGACCGAGGCGGTCTTGGCGGCTGCCTTCTTGGCGGCCGGTTTCTTCGCCGCAACTTTCGCCTTCGGGACGACCTTTTTCACGGGTTTCTTCGCTGTCGCCATTTGTCGTTTCTCCTTCATTGGTTGGCGTTTGGCGGGCGGACTCGTTGAACGCCCATGCGGTAATGTATCATCATAAGAAAGTTACGACAAAGACAAATCAATCAAATCTCGGTATGCTATGATGTTCGATTCCCGGATGGGATAAGGAGAAAACGGAAAATGAGGTGAGCGTCTTCTTGATCTCCTTTTGAGCGGTTCGCATAACTCCCATCCCTCGATGATGCATCTATCAGCGTTCGTCGGACTCTATTTCGTTTTGCGCATGGGCCACCTGGGAAGTGACCTTCACGCTCTTCGACTGCTTCTCGATATGCCTCGTAAGCCCTTTGTGCATGACCATGTCCCCGCCTGGTTTCCACATCCAACAACAGCAGGGCCGCGGCGAGAAAACCGGCGAGCCCGAAGTAGAGGACGCTGATCAGCAGCCGTTTTGGAAGGGACACCTCATAGTAGCGCCGCTCCTCCTCCGTCTTTCCGCGGAACAACTTGATGATGTTTGGAATACAGAGCAGGACGATCAGCAGGAGGATGATGTTGAAGTGCGAGAGGACGAGAATGACGACGGAGATGGCGGCTCCGACCAGCCATAGCGCCGGCGAGATCGCGGCGACCACCCGACCGCCGTCAAGCATGCCGACGGGGATCAGGTTGAAAAGATTGAGGAAGAAGCCGCTGTAGGCCAGCGC
>CAYTFM010000252.1:0-4554 GCA_964436735.1 uncultured Victivallales bacterium
GGCCTTGACGGCGTTTTTGCCACTCATCACTCCTTGCGGCGTAGAGATCACGACCGTGCCCATGCCGTTCTTGATCTTCGGAATCTCTCCATGGCCGCAGTATATACGGCACGATGGTTTGCTGACCCGCTTGAGCCCTTCGATGACGGGCTTGCGTTTGTAGTACTTGAGCTGGATCACCAGCTGCTTGCGGGCTCCCTCTGCGCGTTCGGTGAAGTCTTTGATGTAGCCTTCCTCTTTGAGGACGGCGGCAAGCGCCGACTTCAACTTTGAGGCAGGCATTGATGTTTCTGGCAGTGCAGCCATGCCGGCGTTGCGTATCCGGGTGAGCATGTCTCCGATGGGGTCTTGAAGGCTCATTGCGTTCTCCTACCAGCTAGCTTTGATGACGCCGGGGATTTGTCCATTCGAGGCCAGCTCCCGGAAGCATATGCGGCACAACTGGAATTTACGTATGTAGGCGCGGGTGCGACCACATCTCTTGCAGCGCGTGTAGTTACGCACCTTAAACTTACTTCCGCGCTCGGATTTGACCATCCAACTTGTTTTTGCCATGTGTATTCCTCTTGGTGCTATTCGGCGAACGGCATTTCGAGCATGCGCAGTAGTTCCTGCGCCTCCTCGTCGGTCCGTGCGGTTGTGACGAATGTGATGTTGAGGCCGATGGGATGCTTGAGTTTGTCGATGTCGACCTCGGTGAAGACGCTGATGTCCTTCAATCCCATGTTGTAATTACCCTTGTGGTCGAAGCCCTTGTTGGGAATGCCGCGGAAGTCGCGGACACGTGGCAAGACAATGTGGATGAAACGGTCGAGAAACTCGTACATGCGATTGCGTCGGAGGGTCACCATCACGCCGACCGACATGCCTTTGCGCAGTTTGAAGTTGGCGACGTCGGTGCGCGCCTTGGTGATGACGGCCGCTTGTCCTGAGATGGACGTGAGAACTTGTTTCGCCTCGGGAAAGGCGTCACGGTCCATTTTGGAGCTGATTCCCGTGGAAAGAAGAATCTTCGTGAGGCGCGGAACGCTCATCACGTTCTTGTAACCTCTCTTCTCCTTTAGTGCGGGAAGAACTTTTTCTTTATAATTTTTATACAGGTCGGGCATTGAGGACTCCTACTCCTTATTCGCCTTTGGCTTTCGGCTCTTTGAGTTTGACATTGGAAATATGGGTAGAAACGGAACGCTCGACGAGTCCGCCGCGCGGGTTGGCTTGGGATTTCTTAACGGTCTTCATACCGAGTTGTTTTTGCTTCTCCGGCGAGAGGCCAATCATTTCGAGGACGATGCGGCTTTTTGGTTTAAGGACGGCGAGAATCTTGCCACTCTCGCCTTTCCATTTTCCGCTGATGGCGGTTACGATATCGCCTTTTTTGACATGCGCTTTAACCATTATAACACCTCCGGTGCGAGGGAGACGATCTTCATGAAGTTCTTTTCGCGGAGTTCACGGGCCACCGGTCCGAAGATGCGTGTGCCACGCGGATTGTTCTGCAAGTCGATGATCACAGCCGCATTGTTGTCGAATCTGAGGTAGGAACCGTCCTCCCTGCGGATCTTGTGGGCGGTCCTGACGACGACAGCGCGGACAACTTCGCCTTTCTTGACGGTGCCGCCTGATGTGGCTTCTTTGACGCAAGCCGTGAAAATGTCGCCGATTCCTGCGTACCGCTTACGCTGGCCAAGCACGGTGATGCACGTGATGCGCTTGGCACCGGAATTGTCGGCGACTTCGAGATTTGTCTGCATTTGTATCATGTGCCGTTATCCTCGGATCTCTTCTTAGGTATTACGAATTACTGATTATCTCCAAAAGCCTCCAGCGCTTGGTCTTGCTCAGGGGCCTTGTTTCCTCGATACGTACTTTGTCGCCCTTCTTCGCCTTGTTCTCCTCGTCATGGGCGTAGTACTTCTTGCTTGACTTCACAACTTTCTTGTACAAGGGATGCGGGGTGCGGCGGGTGACTTCGACGATGATCGTCTTGTCCTGGCAGTCGCTGACGACGACGCCTTCCCGTGTCTTTCTGGCTTGGCGCTGTTCGGCGGTGCTGGTTTGTGACTCGCTCATTGACTCGTCCTAATGTATAATCAAATTATTGTTTCGTTGCGCTTTTGCTTTTCGCCCGGACGGTTTGCTCGGTCTTGATCCGTGCGACATCTTTGCGGATGGTCCTAATTCTCGCACAGTTGTGAAGTTGTCCGGTCTTCGACTGGGTGCGGAGGTTGAACTTCTCCTTGCCGAACTCGCTCAGGACGCCGGCCAACTCCAGATCACTCATCTCGTGTATTTCTTTCATCTTCATTGGTCTGATACTCCGGATCGTTTCAGCCGCGGATGGCGGCGTGCCTTGTCACGAATTTGGTTTTGATGCAAAGCTTGGCCGCGGCGAGGCAGAGAGCTTCACGGGCGACCGACTCGGTGCAACCGCTGACCTCGAAGAGCATCCTTCCGGGGCGAATAACGGCGACCCACGCGTCGACGTTTCCCTTGCCTTTTCCCATACGAACCTCAAGGGGTTTCTTGGAGATGGGTTTGTCGGGGAACATGCGGATCCACACTTTGCCGCGGCGTTTGAGATGGCGGGTGATGGCGATACGAGCCGCCTCGATCTCTATGTTCTTGACCCATCCGCGGTCAAGAGCCTGAAGACCGAACTCGCCAAAGTCGAGCTTGTTACAGTTCTGCTCGAGCCCCTGCATGTTGCCGCGCTGGGATTTCCGAAACTTCGTTCTACTGGGCAGAAGAGCCATGAGTCGTCATTCCTCCTTCTTGGTCGGCGCCGGCTTGCAGATCCAGACCTTGACGCCGATTTTGCCGGCGGTCGTGCGGGCCTCTGTGAAACCATAATCGATGTTGGCGCTGATCGTGTGAAGAGGGACTTTGCCTTCCTTGTACTGCTCCATGCGGGCAAGTTCCGCGCCGCCGAGCCTGCCGGCGACACGGACTTTGATGCCGAGCGCACCGAACTCCATACTGGTCTGGATGGCTTTTTTGATGGCTCTGCGGAAGCCGATACGGCGTTCAAGCTGGCCGGCGATATTTTCGGCGACGAGCTGCGCGTTGGTCTCGGGCTGGTCTACCGGAGTGATGTCGATCTTGATCTCGCGGCCTTTGGCATGCTTGGCGAGGTTTTCCTGCAACTTCGCATACTCGCCTTTGCGGGTGGCGAGGATGCCGGGGCGCGCCGAGTGAATGTCGATGGCCATGCGATTCGAGGCTCGGTGAATGAGTACCCTGGCTATGGCGGCACTGGCGAACTCTTTCTTGATGTAGTCGCGTATCTTCATATCCTCATTAAGCCAGGATCCGAAGACGGATTTGCGGGCGAACCACTTCGAGTCCCAGTCTTTTGTGACTGTTACCCGGAACCCCTTTGGATTAACTTTTTGACCCACGTGTCATTCCTTTCGCTGTCGCTACGACCGCCTATGGTTACTCGTCCGTCAGGACGATAGTGAAATGGCTTGTCCTCTTCTTGATCCTGCCGGCCATGCCTCTGGCCTTCGGACGGAAGCGCTTGATGGTCGGACCGGGGCCGACGATGGCCTCTTTGACCGTCAGGCCGTCGACCTTCAAGTCGCAATTGGTCTCCGCATTGGCGATCGCGGAGCGCAGCGTCTTGGCCATGAGGCGGGCCGCCTTCTTAGGGACAAGGTCTACGATGTTCAGGGCTTCGCTTGCGGACTTTCCCTGAAGGATGCGGGAGACTTCCCGAGCCTTATAAGGGGATATCCGGACGAACTTCGTGATAGATCTCACATCCATAACCAATCGATCCAATCAAATCTGCTATTTTAATTTTATATCTTCAAATCCGCAAATACTGCGGTCTCAACGCTCGTCGCCGCCTCCGATCACGGCCAACATGCCCGGCGCAAGTGCCCCAATGTCTCCGGCGATCACCGTCGCCGCGCTGGCGTTCTGCCGAGCGGAGACAACCTTGAGCTGGACACCACCGGTCTCTTTCACCATCCACAGGAGGCCGCATCTTGTTCCATCGGCGTAGCCTGTGGAGAGGAGGACGACTCCCAGCTTCGTGTTCACGTCAATGATTCTGGCTGTTTTGAGCTTCTGCCCTCCAGAGGCCGATCTTGCGAGATAGGCGAAGCGCTCCGCGCACACGGCGATCTCGTCAATCCCGCATTTCAACCTGGCCTTCTCGGATTCGCCGAGTTTTGAGGCGTCAATCTCTTTGCTGGCCATTCTGCAGGCGGCGCGTGATTTCGACGCGAACGCTGAACCTTCTTTCACAAGAGTGGCAAACGCCTCGTCGACGGCAAGTCGCCTGTCGTCGACCTTTTCGATCTCGCCTGAGGCGAGGGCGGTGGCGACCATGAGGCGAGTCTTGGCCAGCTCCTTTTCCAGAATCTCGATTTTTAAAAGAGCGTCCGCCAGGATGGTCGTCCGAAGCTCCGCGGTTCCGCGGTCGGAGTCTGCGCGAATACCCTCCACGGCGCCAGTCTGGACTGGCAGTGCCGAGGGGGCTTCGAGCTTCCTGGAGGGGAAAGCGACGGCCTTGTCAGTCTCGCTCTCTCCACTATGCGCCTGCAA
>CAYTFM010000252.1:4564-13801 GCA_964436735.1 uncultured Victivallales bacterium
GCCCCGCGGTTCCGCGGCCGAGGTTTGCGCAAATCCCCCCCCCGGCGCCAGTCTGGCCGGGCGGGGCCGGGGGGGCTTCGAGCTTCCGGAGGGGAAAGCGACGGCCTTGTCAGTCTCGCTCTCTCCACTATGCGCCTGCAAAGACGCAAACAGAGTATAAAAAATACCCAATGAGGTCAAAATTATCCAATCGACTTGCGAAAAAAAACGGAAAAAATATTCTCTCCTAATGATTACTTGTTGGGGCATGATGCTCACTGAGGCGCGGTTGTTTTCTGTAAGTACCTGGAGGCGAGCTTTTTAAGTGCGAAAACTTGCTTGACGCTCAACTCCTTTCCCTTCTGATGCTGGGCGGAAAGGGATTCGAAAAACGCCTTGTCGTCGTAGGTGCGGCGGCCTTTTTTGACGGCCGGTTCCCACACGGTGACGGCGGCGAGCGTGGAGAGAAGTGATGCGATGTTGGCGGCGTCTTCCGGGCTGGCGCGCTGCTCTTCCTTGATGTCGAGCAGGTTGGATAGCTCCTGAAAGTCGGGTAGGCTGGCCTTGTGGTTGGCGATGAGACGCTTGAGGGCGTTCAACTGTCGTGGGGAGAAGGCTTTGCCGGATTTCGCCTGGTTTCTGAGGGAGTCAAGGAAGTCGCGTTCGTCGAAGCGTCCTTTCTCCTCGACCGGAGCGATCTCAAGCCCTTCAAGGCGGGACATGACGAGCCGTGCCGTTTCAACCGCTTTTACCGCGGATTCCGAGGTGGCGTCGGAGGCGTCTCCGTTGGCGGCGCCTGTCGCGACGCGGGTCAATTCGGCCGAAAATCCCGCGTCGGCAGCCTTTGCGGTCAGTGCCGGATGCTTCTCCGTGTAACGGGTGAGCATGCGGAGGAGGGTGTCCCACTGCTTCGTGGAAAGGCGTCCGGTCTTGGTGAATTGCGTCTTGAGCGACTTGACGAATTTCTCGTCGCTATAGGTGCGCTTCCCCGAGGTCCTTGGCTCGTCCCAGTCAGTGACGTTATCCTCAATAAGCGCGAGAAGACGCTCCGCCTGTTCCTTCTCGGGGCCATCCTCGTATTTGGCCTCGTCAATCCAGACGGCAAGATCCCCGTAGAATTTCTCGAGCATGGCAGTCCACGCCTGGCGTCCCCCCTCGATCTCGTCGAGCTTCGTCTCCATCTCCGCGGTGAAGCCCACGTCAAAGAGTTTTGGCAGAGTTTTGACAAGGTAGTCGTTGACTTTGAAGCCGAGTTCCTGGGGCGTGAGCTTCCCTTTTGTGCGGAGGACGTATTTGCGCTTCTGGATGGTGTTGACGATGGTCGCGTAGGTGGAGGGACGCCCGATGCCGTTGGTCTCGAGCTCCCTGATCAGTGTCGCCTCAGTGTAACGGGGGGGCGGCTCGGTCGTCTTCATCTCTGATTTGAGATCGCGGAGTGAGAGGCGGTCGCCCTTTTCCAGCGCGGGCAGCGTCTCGGGAGCCTTCTCGTCGGTTTCTTTCTTGTCTTCGTCATCCTTCTCTTTTTCTTTGGCGGCGAAGAGTTTCGTGAAGCCCAGGAAGTCGACCCGGGATGCGTTGGCGCGGAAGGAGTATTCGTGGTCGTCCGCCGCCTTTACCGAGCAGTCCATGGTTGTCTTGGTGAGCAGGGCGGGCGCCATCTGGCTTGCGACGAAGCGGGACCAGATGAGCTTGTAGAGCTGGAACTGGTCGCAGTCGAGGAAGGAGGAGAGGGCCTCGGGGGTCTTCTCGACGTCGGAGGGGCGGATCGCCTCGTGCGCCTCCTGGGCGCTGGATTTGTTGCGGAAAACGTTCGGCGTCTTCGGCACGTAGTCGGGGCCGAATGTGGCGGCGATGTGGCGGCGGCAGGCGTCGCGGGCCTCGTTTGCGATGGTGAAGGAGTCGGTTCTCATATAGGTGATCAAACCGGTGGGGCCTTCCGCGCCGATGTCGACGCCCTCGTACAACTGTTGGGCGATGCGCATCGTGTGCGTCGCCGAAAAACGCAGGAGTGTGCCTGCACCCTGCTGGAGGGTGCTGGTGATGAAGGGAGGCGGGGCGAACTTTTTCGCCTGTTCCGTCTTGACGTCGTCGACGGCAAGCTCGGCGGCGGGATGGCCGTTGGCGGCGGTGAGGGCGTTGACGATGCGCGTGGCGGTCTCGGCGTCGCTTACGTCCGCTTTCCCGCCGTCGATGCGCATGAGCCTGGCCGGGAAGGGGGTGGTGTCTCCAGCCTTCTTGGCGAGGGTCGCCAGGAAGATCCAGTAGTCTTTCGGCACGAAGTTCAGGATCTGGCGCTCCCGCTCGCAGACGAGCCGCAGGGCGACGGACTGGACGCGGCCCGCGCTGATGCCGCGCTCGATGTTCGACCAGAGCAGAGGGCTCACCTGGTAGCCGACAAGGCGGTCGAGGATGCGGCGGGCCTGCTGCGAATTGACGAGGTTGAGGTCGATGTTTCTCGAGGTGCTGAAGGCCTTTTTGATGGCGGAGCTGGTGATCTCGTGGAATTCCACCCGGCTGAAATGGGCTTTCTTCGCTTGAGGGGCGAGAAGCTCCTGGATGTGCCAGGCGATTGCTTCGCCCTCGCGGTCAGGATCTGTCGCGAGGAATATTTCCGAGGACTTGCGGGCCGCCTCGCGAAGCGGCGCGACGTTTTTCCGCCCGGTCTCTTGATAAGAGGGGGTGAAATTGTTTTTGACGTCGACGCCCAGCCTGTTTGTCGGCAGATCGCGCACATGGCCCATCGATGCCAGGATGCGGTAGCCTTTACCGAGGAACTTCCCGATTGTGCGGGCTTTCGTGGGAGACTCGACGATCACGAGCTTCAGGCGACCTCCGGTGCCTTCGGCGGTGTCCGCTGTTTCAACTGGGGTGGTCTCGGCTTGTTCCTTGCTCATTTAAAAAACCTTCCGCTATGTCGACTGTAAAAAATGCATGTGCGCAAAATTTTATTGGTATCCCCACTTTGGCGGATTGTCAAGTTATTTCGTTTGAAGCGGGAGGCGGCAGCCCAGGCTGAGCCCGATCCACCGGGCGCCGATTTGGCTGTCACCCGGAGTGGCGCCGGAGTCCATGACGGCGAGCCATAGAAAGACGGCCTGCCCTTTCTTCTGATCGACATTCTTGAAGGCGAAGTCTGCTGGGAGACCTGACAAATCGCCGGACAGCGTCACGTCCGCCTTACCGGAAACGAGCGTGAACGAGGAGCATTCCCATATCCATTCGTGGGCGGTGCGCTCGCCGGGAAGCAGGGCGGTCACAACGTATTTCCTGCCGGGCGGTTGCATGCGGTTGCAGATGATTCTCGCCGGGAAGGAGAACCGTTTGTCAAGGCGGAGTGGGGCGGGAGCTTGCAGCGGGAAGACGAGGCATTCCTCCCGCGTCCGAATCATGCTGAAATCAGTGAACGAGCCGAACGTCTTGTTCTTGGACAGCGCCGCGGCGTCCTTGCGGTCGAGAGGAAATCCGTTGTAGGCGAACGTGTAGTCCGGCTTGGCCTTCGCTACCTCGTCGACCAGTTTCTGGAGCCGTTTGTCGAGTATGCTCTTCTGGTCGGGGGTGGCGGCCACCTCCTCCTGCAGCTCCGCGATGATGGCGCGGGCTTCGAGGTAGGCGTCGACGGAACGGGATGCGGTGTAGACGCTGTCGGCTTTTGAAAGACGCGACTCGATGGTCGCCGAGCGGCTTTTCTCAATGAGTTCCAATGCCTGTGCCCTGACGGTGTCGGCAGGCTGTGTCGAGCATATGTCGTCGGAGAGTTTCTTGAGGGAGCGGAAGTGCTCGGGCGAAGTGTTTTTTTCGGTGGCGAGGAGCTGCAGGCGCGGCAGATTCGCGTCGAGATAGCTGTTACGCATTTTCTCGAGCGCCGCATCGATCCGCTGCCATAGACGTCCCTCCACGTCGCGGTAGCGAAGCAGCTGAAGCTTGGCGGAGAGGTCGCGGTAGAGGTTGATGTCGTCAGCGGCGGTTGCGGTTTTTGCGAGCAGTTCCTCCAACTCCTTGGCCAGTTTCTCGCCGCCGGCCTGGAGCGCCTTCCAAGCCCCGAGTATGCCGACGACTTGTTTGGCGAGCTTGGGGAACTGGACGAGAGCCTGCTCTGCGCATTTGATGTTGGCGGCGATGTCCTGCGGTGGATAGCTATTGCCCCGCTCCGCCTCCGGGAGCAGGAAGGCGATGTTCGCCACAGGCAGTTTTTCCGTCTTCTCTTCGGAGACGACGGCGCAGACGGTGTCGCCTTCTGTCTTGGCATGCGTGGCCCACAGAATTGCTCCGTCCTTTAGCACCACTAACGTGGCGCCTTGGGCGGTGGCTCCCCATAAGAGGAGGATGGAGAACGCGAGCGGACGGAGTGTCGGTGTCAAACTCATACGGCGCAGAACGCTCCGGTCTGGGGCGGGGTTGTGTTGCTTCTTGCGTATAACAAGGTTGCGGTCTGGTAGCACTCTAATGGCGGTGAAATAAAAGGTAGCGGGAGGCGGAGGGAAGTCAAGAAAGGCGTTGCGAAGTGCGATTGTTTTTTGCCGCCGCATGGTGGATAGTACCCTGAATAGAAGGTGAATAGTGGATGGTGAATTGTGGATAGTACGCCACAACTCATGGCTCGTTATTCACAAAGTTGCGGTACATCCGCCAAAAGTCATTTATTTTTCTGAGGATGGAAGGGTGTTTATGACCAAGCATATTTTCATAACGGGCGGTGTGGTCTCCTCGCTCGGCAAGGGGATCACGGCCGCGTCGATCGCGCTGCTGCTGCTGCGCCGCGGCTACAAGGTGAGGATGCAGAAGTTCGACCCCTATCTGAACGTCGATCCCGGGACGATGTCCCCCTATCAGCATGGCGAGGTGTATGTCACGGACGACGGGGCGGAGACGGATCTCGACCTCGGTCACTACGAACGGTTCGCCGGGATCACCTGCTCCCAGGCCAGCAACTACACGGCGGGACGTATCTACAGCAATGTGATCTCGCGGGAGCGCCAGGGCGGTTATCTGGGCAACACCGTGCAAGTTATTCCACACGTGACGAACGAGATCAAATCCGCGATCTCCGCCTTCGACGGGACGGGAACGGACATCGTGATCACCGAGATTGGCGGGACTGCCGGCGACATCGAGTCGCTGCCGTTTCTCGAGGCGATCCGCCAGTACCGCCAGCAGATCGGGGTGGAGAACGGTATCTTCATCCACTTGACCCTTGTTCCCTATATCCGGGCGGCGAGGGAGATCAAGACGAAACCCTCCCAGCAGTCGGTCGGCATCCTGCGGGGAATCGGCATCATTCCAGACATTCTCATCTGCCGCTGCGAACGGTCGATCGGGCAGGAGCACCGCTCAAAGCTGGCGCTGTTCTGCAACGTCCGTGAGGATCTGGTCATCGAGGAGAAGGATGTCGACAACTCCATCTATGAGGTGCCGGGGGCGCTTGCCGCCCAGGACGTCGACAAGCGTATCCTCGAGATGCTGCGCCTGCCGCTCAACCAACTTGATCTGGCCGACTGGGAGCGCATGGTGCGCACGGTCGTTGCGCCGGGGGACGGCGAGACGGAGATCGCCGTGGTCGGCAAGTACATTGGTCTGCAAGACTCGTACAAGAGTATCTATGAGGCTCTGACGCATGCCGGCATCGCCAACAACGTCAAGGTGAACTTCCGCATGGTCGAGGCGGAGGATATCGACGCCTCGGGAGTCGAGAAGTTCCTGTCGGGGGTGGACGGTATCCTCGTTCCGGGCGGTTTCGGGCACCGCGGCATCGAGGGGAAGGTGAAGGCGGTGCAGTTTGCCCGCGAGAACAAGATTCCCTTCCTTGGCATCTGCCTGGGAATGCAGTGCGCCGTGATCGAGTTCGCCCGCGGCGTGTGCGGTCTTGGAGACGCCAACAGCGAGGAATTCGATCCCAAGACGACCAATCCCGTCATTCACCTGATGGAATCCCAGAAACCTGTCAAGGAGATGGGTGCCACGATGCGGCTGGGCGCCTATGACTGCCTGTTGAGCGAGGGGTCCAAGTCGCGCGAGGCATATGGACTGGAGAAGATAGCCGAGCGCCACCGCCACCGCTACGAGTTCAACATGGCCTACGCCCAGAAGTTTGCGTCGAAGGGTTTGAAACTTTCCGGTCTTTCCCCTGATGGCACGCTAGGGGAGATCGTGGAGCTAAGTGGCCACCCGTGGTTTGTCGCCTGCCAATTCCACCCGGAATTCAAGTCGACGCCGCTCAAGGCGCATCCGCTCTTCGCTCGCTTCGTCCGGGCCTCGAAGGAGAATGATAAGAAAAAGGCGACTGTCGGGTAATAAGAAGCAGGGGCGGACATCCTCACTGACCGGTGGGCATCTACTCCGATTGCCCTCGCAGTAGATGGCGCCGTACTGCGACGGGGTGATGCCATGCGTTTTGATGGTCACGGACTCGCGGTGCCGGCAAGGTTGTCCTTGTCGCTTTCCCATTCTATGGAAATTACGACGACTTTAAATTCCTCGTGTCCGGACTCGAAAATGTTGGCGAATTCTGGATCACGCAATTTACGGCTTGATATATTTGCCTTTGATATTTTTTGTCGCTGGATCAGAACGCCTAGATCTGCCCGAAACTGTTTTGAGTTGAAAATCTACCGCTCCGAGTTGAGGGCAGAATCTATTTGTTCGGCATTCAATCATGCTTCATTTAAATTTTGCGGCTCCATGTGCAATAATCTGGAAAACTTGAATTGGAGATGTTATAAAATCTAGTACCATGGCTGGAGGCATTAGAAGTTTTACTACTGAAGAATCATAATGGTCTTTATATTTATCCTTCACGCATTTTGTGAAATACAAATCGGGTTCATGAGAGGCAAAACAACATAATAATAAATAGAAAGCCAGAACGAAAGAAAAGAACACTCCGGTTATCCTATATATTATCTTAATACTCTTGTTGTGTGCTTTAATATCGGACATCATGGCATTTCAAAATAAACTTTGTTTGGGGTGTCACTTAATTAGCCGAACGCCTAGATCTGCCCGAATCTTTAATGAACTAAAAAATCTACCATACCAAGATGAAGGGCAGAATCTATTTGTTGGGCTGAGAATTATTCCTAATTCTATCTATTGTTTGTTATGGGAATAAATCGCACAATCGTTCGAGATCACTATAAATTTTCCCTCGTACTATTGGTGCATCATCCAAAGATTTTAACTTGTTGACAAAGCAATTCAAATTCCCCCCAACTTCTTTTAACGATCCCTTAAGCGTGGTAAGTTTATTCTCAGAACAATCAAAAAGTCCTTTGACTATTTCTGGAGCACCGACAAGAGAAGTGAGTTTATTGTCAGAGCAGTCGAAATCTTTATGGATGATTTTGGGTGCGCCCGATAAACTTGTTAATTTGTTGCCATAACATTCAAATGATTCTCCAACTCTCACAGGAGATCCTTCAAGCGATTTAAGTTTATTGTAGCTACAGTCAAATCTCTCTCCAACTTCTGTTGGTGACCCCTCCAGCGAGAGGAGATTATTATTCGAACAATTAAAATACTCTCCTACTTTACTGGGAGCACCCTTAAGGCTTGAAAGATTGTTGTTGGAACAATCAAATAAGCCCCGAACCTCTATAGGAGAGCCGACCAGAGATGTTAAGCCGATGTCACAACAATGGAAATGGCCATCTACAATTGACACCTTTAATTCAATTAGGTTTTGGGCTTGGCATGTTAGGCCTAAATCATCATGTACGTGCCAAGTTCCATCAGCAAGCAGAGTTTTATTGGTAATGCTTTCCAATTCATCTGTAATTTTCTTTGCTTTTGTCATGATTAAATCTCTACTATAGATGGACTTGATATTCCTATGCCTATATTGCCCAACGCCAAGATCTACCCGAGGTTTTAAGATTGAAAATCTACCAAATCAACCGATGGGTAGAATCTTTTTGTTGGGCCTAAAATTTCGCTTTTTTAATTTCATTGCATATTGTGTTGAACAGAGAAAAGTATTGAATCTGAAGTTGTGTATTGTCTAAATTGAATGCGAATTCTGTTGCTTTCAATTTTAGTTCCTTTGCCAATTCATATGCCTCGGATTTGAACGTTGCATATACATCACTGGCGGTATCCAAATCTCCTGCATTTCTCATGCCGTAGTCTGCAACCCAGAGGCAGTAAACAAGTCGTTCCCACGAGGTGAGTGCGTGCATACCTAATTTTGTCTTCTTCTGAATTACATCATCGCCTTTATCGATGATCCACGTTTCATTAATCCATGTTTCATTTTCAGTAGGTGTTGTCATATGCCTTATGGCCCAACGCCTAGCTCTGCCTGAGGCTAACGAGTTGAATGTTCTACCACTACTGCCGATTGGCAGAAGCTATTTGTTGGCCCTCAATCTGCAGCTAAATTTTTAGTTTTTTCTGCGACGTAATTTGCTCTTGCATCGCTATCGATTGGTATGTTTTTAGTTTTTCCCCAAGTGATCAGTTCGCATACATCTATCGATATTTTTTGGATTATAATTCCATTTTTCTTTAAATTTTTTATTGTGGTTTCCGCTTCTGATAACCATTCGTCATAGGTGTTCTCAAGTTTAAGGCCATCAGTAGAAATAGCTTTGAGCATATCCCATTGCTCACGCTTATACCAGGCGACGCCAATTGTTGTTTTGTCTTTCATATATGCCTTTGGGGCCAACGCCTAGATCTCCCCGAGGCTGTAATGAACTGAAAAATCTACCACTCTGAGCCGATGGGGAGAATCTTTTTGTTAGAGCTTATATTCTTTCCAATTAGTCTTTATTGATATTTTATCTCCAACACCATTAGATTTTAGGAATGATTCAATATCCGTAATTTCATCTTTTGACTCAATTATGAATTCCTTGCAGGTATGCCCCAGATTAACATAATATTTTTCGGAAGATGTTTTAATAATTGTAATATCGCCAATTTTCGAATTTGTAAATTCATCGTCATGGAACGAATGCGATACAACAATAATCCACTCATTGTCATTGATTAATATTTTCCTATTACTTTTTAGGAAACCACCAAGTTTACCATCTACATCTTTTTTAAGAATTAATTTTTCTGTTTTAATATTTTTGTCGTTAACTAAAAGTTTCAATGATTCCTTAATCCATTTTTTTTGTATTGTATTTAACTCAGCATAACAATTCGCTGAAATTAGTATACAGAAAAGAAGGGGAGTAAATATTTTCATATTGAGTTGCTCTAACGCCAGGCTCTGCGGAGGCATCAAGCGACGCAGCAGCCCTATGTTCAGCTCCA
>CAYTFM010000253.1:0-10374 GCA_964436735.1 uncultured Victivallales bacterium
GGTGGGGCGGGGGGGTGCGGGACGCGGATTACGAGGAGCTGAAAGGGCTTTTGCCGGTCGAGCCAGGGGCGAGGGACAGGCCGTGGCTGCGCGGCGCCGCGCGGCGTCTTGCGGGATTGCGGGAGCAGTTGGGCGAGAATGGATTGAGCATTGCCGCTGTCTTGGAGGAGCGTGGCGAGGAGCTCGAGGAGCGGGAGCGGTGGGCTGATCTCGCCGTTTTGGAGAAGGAATATGTGCGCATTCTCGCGGACGCCGGTCTGCGCGATCCGAACGAGCTGAAGCGCGAGGTCGTCTGGGATGAGGCGGGCCTTGCGGGAGTCGAGCGGATCATTCTTGTGGGAAACCCGGATCCCATCCCGTTGGCGGTGGAGAAGTTGGATGCCATCGCCGCTTCTCTTCCCGTGGAGGTGTGGGTCGCCGCCCCCGAGGCGTTGCGGGACGCGTTCGACGAGTGGGGACGCCCCTTGGGGGAGAAGTGGATGGGGCGGCATGTGGAAGGGGTTGAGGACGGTTCCATCCACGTGGCGGGCGATCCTGACGAGCAGGCCGAGGTGGTGCTCTCGATCCTTGCCGCGCAGGGCGGTGGAAGAATGCTCGAGATGGACCAGTTCGACGTGTGTTCCGCCTCCGAGGAGCTGCTGCCGTCGCTCAAGGATGCGTTTCGGCGACATGGCGCGGAATTATACAACCCGGCTGGTGAGAGTGTGCGCAGATCGTCGATTTTCATCTTCCTGAAGGAGTTCCTTGAGTTGGCGTCGACGGGAAGCTATGCGGCCTTTTCCTCGTTAGTGCGGAACAAGTGGTTTCTGCGGCACTTGCGCAAGATTGACAGGGGGGCGAGGGCCGCGGCGCTGCTCAGCGGTCTCGACGCGTTTCAGAATGCGCATATCCCCGCCGATTTAAGTGCGCTTGGCGAACTGCTCTCCGAGGTGTCCCGCGATGAGTTCAACAGCGAGGGAACGGAGCAGGTGCGGAAAGCGTATCAACTTGTCGCCGAATGGCTTCAGCGGTTGAGGAGAGACCCTTTGCCGCAAGGCGTCAGGAGGCTTCTCGCCGAGTTTCTGGATGGCGTGAAGGTCAGGGCCACGGTCGATCCGGAAGGCGGACGGTTGGTCGAAGTTGCTGGTCTTATGAGCGACAAGCTTGGGATGCTGGAGTCCGCTTTTTTCAAAAAAATGGATTTGACGGGGAAAGAGGTGGCGACCTTGCTGCTGCGGGCGGTCGAGGACGAGCGCTTGCGCGAGGAGCATCCGCCGAGAGCGGTCGAGGTTGACGGCTGGCTCGAGCTGCCCTGGAAGTCCGCGCCGACCGTGGTGGTGGCTGGTTTCAATGAGGGCATGGTGCCAGACTCCATCATGGGTGATCCCTTTCTTCCCGACTCGCTGCGACGGCGGCTCGGTCTGCGAAGCAATGAGCGGAGATTCACGCGGGACGCCTATCTGCTTGCGCTGGTGGTCAATTCCCGCCGGCAAGGAAATGTCCATGTGGTGGTGGGCAAGTCCGACGCCATGGGGAATCCCCTCAAACCGTCGCGCCTTCTTTTCCTCTGCGTCGACTCGGCGCTCGTCGAGCGTGTCGGGTGGTTGTTCGCCAAGGTGGGTACCCCGCTGGCGTAGCGTCCTCCCCGCCCCGACGCGCCCCTGTGGCTTCTCGCACCCCGTTTTGTCCCGTTGAAGAGCTTCAGCGTGACAGGGTTCAGAGAGTATCTTGACTGCCCGTTCAGGTTTTATTTGACACGCGGCCTCCGATGCGAGGAGATGGACGACACCAAGGCGGAGGCGGACGCCCTCGACTTTGGCAATATCTGCCACGAGGCTTTGGCGGCCATGTGCCGGCATCCCGAGATGCGCTCCTCTGCGGACGCAGGTAGATTGCGGGGGTTCTTGCTGGGAGTGGTCGATCAGATCGCGAAGGCGCGGTTTGGCCTGCGTCCTCTGGCGACTGTCCGTATTCAGCTTGAAGGCGTCAGGCAGCGGCTGGCAAAGGCGGCGGAAGTCGAAGCCATCGAGCGGCAGGCGGGGTGGTTTCCTGTGGGTGACATGGCGGAATGGAAGCTGGGGGGGAGCGGGGGGATCGAGTTCAATGGAGTCTTCGTCAAAGGAAAAATCGACCGGATCGATCTGCATGCGGATGGCGGTCGCGCCAGGATCATAGACTACAAGACCTCGGACAGGCCAGTCGAGCCGCGGGACGCTCATGTGCAGGCGGTGCGTTCCGGTTCATCTCATCCGGAGGCAGCCCTCTTCAGTCATGGTGGGAAAACGTTCCGGTGGAAGGATCTGCAACTTCCGCTCTATGCCGTCCTCGCCGAGTCTGACGAGTCTTTGCGGAGGATAGTCGCTGGCAAAAAAGTCGAAGTCGGTTATTTCAATCTGCCGAAGGCCGTGAGCCAGACGGGAATCCTGTTGTGGCCGGATGTCGGCGAGTACCTGCCGTATGCGAAGGGGTGCGCGTCGGATGTCCTCGAGAAGGTGAAGGCGCTGGAATTCCTGCCGCCGCGGGACAGGATTGATCCGCACAGCGCGCTGGACGCGCGGCTTTTCCCGCTCGAACCAAGAAAATGCGTCCACGCGAAAAGTGAGTGATAGAATGGACATGAAGATAATCGGCAATGAAGTCATATCAGCGTCGGCGGGGTCGGGAAAGACCTACCAGCTTGCCTTCCGCTATCTACGCCTTGTCGAGAGGGGGGTGCCTCCTGAAACCATCGTGGCGTTGACCTTTTCCCGTATGGCGGCCCATGAGATACTCGACAAGATCATGGGGATGCTCCGCGCATGGATACAAGATCCGAAGGACTTCGGGCGGGCGGTCGAAGCCGGCTTCCCGCAGGTGGAGAGAAGGCGCCTCGTCGAGATGCTGAGACGCATCGCCATGTCGATCCATCAGTTGCGGATCGGCACGTTGGACAGTTTTTTCGTCGCCGTTTTAAAGGCGTTCCCTTTCGAGTTCGGTATGGCTCCTGATTTCGAGTTGCTTGACGAGCGCACCGAAGGCATCGCGAGGATCGAGGTGCTCGACGACGTCCTCTGGAGCTGCGCGGATCCTTCCGCGAGGGCGGAATTCCTTGAGGAGTTCAAGATGGCGACCTTCGGTTTGGAGGAGAAGCGGCTGCGGAGTTGCCTTGAGCGCTTCGTTAAAAACTACCATGACAAATATCTGCTTGCGCCTGACGGGGCGCTATGGGCCGGGGAGGGGATCTTGCCGCCCGATACGCCGTTTCTGGTTGAACGGAAGAATATTTCCCAGAAAGCCCGTCGGCTTATCGAGCTGCTGGAGGGGCGTGGCGACATGGACGCGAGGCTGCTCAACTCCTGTGTCGCATTTCTCGAGGAGGCGGCGCTGTTCTCCCGGTCCTCGCTGTTTTCCGATGACGCCAAGGAGTGCTGGGAGAAGCGCGTGCTGCCGTTGGTCGGAGATTACATGAACGGTGCGGCCGCGATTGCCTTCAATAAAAAGCAGTATGTCCTTTCCGTGGAAGAGTGCGCGCTGTTCGACGATGTGTCGTCGCACGTCCTGCGCTGCCAGATCGAGGATTGTCTCGCCGCCACGCGGGGGATTCATGCGGTGCTGAGACGCTATGACGAGGCGTATGACCGCCTTGTCCGGGCGAATGGCTCGTTGACCTTCAAGGACGTTCTGCATCTGCTTTCGGGAAAGGGGCGCAAAGTCGGGCGGCTCAGCGCGGCGCGCGACGACGACACCATGCTCTACATTCAATACCGCCTCGATGGCTCCTACCATCATTGGATGCTTGATGAGTTTCAAGACACGAGCGTCGACCAGTGGTGCGTCCTGGAGAACCTGATTGACGAAGTGCTGCAGGACGAGAGTGGCACGAAAAGTTTCTTTTACGTGGGGGACACCAAGCAGGCCATCTATCAATGGCGGAGCGGCGACCCGGCGTTGTTCGAGATGGCGTTTGAGACGCTTGCGGCGCGTTTTCCGGGACAGTTGGAGAAAAGACCGCTCTCGACGTCGTATCGCTCGCGGCAAGAGGTGATGGATGCGGTGAACGCGGTGTTCGGCGGCCTCTCGGCGGGAAGGTTGGACGATATTGTGGCGAGGGGAGTCGTCGAGCGGTTCCAGTGGAGGACGCACCATGTCGTTGAGCAGAACGCCGGCAAGGCGGGATACGCCGCTCTGATCGAGTTTCCGAGGATTGACGGCGGCGGGGAGAGCATGGAATTGAAAGCCCGCTACATCGCGGGCAAGGTGGCCGAGCTTGATCCGTTCTCGAAAAAAATGAGCGTGGGGGTGTTGGTGCGGGAAAATAGAAGCGGCGCAGTTCTTGCCGACTGTCTGCGCGCGGCGCGGGTGCCATGTTCTGTCGAAGGCGAATCGGGCATTGTCGACAATGCTCTGGTTCTCGGTTTCCTGTCGCTTTTCAAGTTCGCGCGGCATCCCGGTGACACGCTCGCCTGGGAGCACCTGCTGATGACTCCGTTTGGACGCTTCATCCGCAGCAAGGAGACGCTCTGCGCCACGCTCCTCGAGGACGTGCATGACAAAGGTTTCGCCGCGGTTGTCGCTCAATGGGGTGGCAAACTGGCGGAGGTCTGCCCGTTCGACGAGTTCCACAAGGGACGTCTCGACGATCTGCTGCGGGCCGCGGCTGTGTTCGATGCGGGAGGCTCGAGGAACTGTCTTGAGTTTGTCGAATTCGTTCAGGAGTTCAGCACCAGGAGCAAGGCGCGCAAAGGGACCGTCGAGATTCTCACCATCCACAAGTCGAAGGGGCTTGACTATGACATCGTCTTCCTCCCCGACTTGAACGCCGACAGCATCACGGCGTTCGACGCCGACGGCGTACGGATGAAGAAAAATGTGGCACTGAGGCCGGAATGGTGCCTGCGCATGCCATCCAAGGCGGTGGCTAAGCACGTGCATCCCCTCGATGGCCTGCTTGAAGATCTTGCCGAGGAGGGGCTCTATAGCGAGCTCTGCGTGCTCTACGTCGGCATGACGCGCGCGCGTCGAGCCCTGTATTTGCTCGCCGACGCCTCGGCGAAGACATCGAAGACGCCGTATCCCGCCGTCGTGCTCAAGAAATTGCTGGGGGGGGATTCTCCCCTGCGGTCTGTCGAGGAGTATGGCGTGTCGGTGTGGTACGAGGCGGGAGACGAGTCCGCAATGATCGCGGACCACGGCAGGGAGGAGATCGCTCCCCCGCGGGAACCGATCAGGCTATCGTTCGGGTTCGACAGCGTGGCGCAGAAGGCGACTCCCTCTCGGGAGGAGGACTTCGAGGTCGACCTCTCCTCTCAATTCACCGGCGAGCGGGAGCGTCGTCTCAGCGTCGGCGTGGCTGTCCATGAGCTTTTCGAATTGATCGAGTGGGTCGAGGGGTGTGTCCCGGATGACCTGTACGCCGCATGGCGGAAGACGGCTTCCTGCTCAGCGCAGGTTGCCGCGGAGGCGGGGAATATTTTCAGCAAGGCCTTGAGCGGGGAGCGTGTCCGCAGGGAGTTGACAAGACCTGCGGGCAATGTGGAGTTGTGGCGGGAACGTCGGTTCGAGACGATACTGGGGGGGAAATGGGTGAGCGGCGCCTGGGATCGGGTTCTCGTTCACAAGGATGCCACTGGCGCGGCGGAGAAGGCGGTCATCATCGACTTTAAAACGGATGTGGTGGCCAGTGCGGACGATGTCAGGCGTCTGGAGGATCGGTACCGGGGGCAGCAGCGCATGTACCGTGATGTCCTTGCGCATGCGCTCAATTTATCGCCATCGAGGATCGAGACGCGGTTGCTGTTCACCTCGAATGCGTAATTCGGGTCAGTCGACCTGAACACGCAGGAGACTTGTGGTGAAACGCAATACGGGATTCGAGCTATAGGATGATCCTGGAACTCGAATCCCGAATCGGTGAGCGAAGATATGCATCGCCTTTCGAAGATCGTCAGTCTGGCGGATGATAGAACTTGTAGTTGAGCGGAGCGAACTTCACGAGCTTGTCCGTGAGAAGCTTGTCGAAAGGCCCTTCAAGGATGACATCGGTATCCTCCTGAGTGGTCTCCTGCTTGATGACAATCGAGCGGAAATACATACCGTCGATCAGAAGGGCGAGAGGCTTGTAGTTGAACTGGACGCTCAAGTTCATCCACGAGAGCGCGCCATGCCGGTCAAGCTTCAGTTTCAGGTCGTAGTACCCCGGACTCGCCTTGTTGGGGACCGGTTCGATGGCCTGGATGGATTTGGAACTGAGGAAGTGATTCATGTTGACCCAGATGGAGCGGCCGTCGCAGGTGGGCACCTCTTTCTCGATCATCTGAGCCCGGGGATATTTGACCAGCTCGTTGATGGTGATCACATATTTAGGCTTGGTGAACTCCTCCTCTTTCTCTTTTTTCTCTCCTGAGTCGAGGGCCTCGCAGGAGACGACGAAAGCCATCGCGATCGCGAGACTGGGAATGAGGGCGTGACGCCAGTTGAAGGTGTTGAATTTTCTCATCATTCTTTCTTCCTTTCCTTTGTTTTATATTTCCTGTAGAAGGTCGCAAGGCTGATGTCAAGCCGTTTTGCCGCAAGTTCTTTGTCGTTGCCGCAGCGCGCGAGAACTTGTTCGATATAGTCAGACTCCATGCGGGTGACGAAGTTGTCGAGAGGTTCGAGTTCTGTTGGGGCGGAAAATTTTTCGCCCGTACCGGCGGGGGGCGAGGCGAAAAATCTTTCGCCCGTACCGGTGAAATCCCGCCCCCTGAGAAGGTGTAGCTTGTCCCTGAAGAAGTCTGGCAGCTCTTCCGGCGTGAGGTCGCTGCCGAGGGTGGCGATCCGGTAGAGAAGGTTCTCCAACTCGCGGACATTCCCCGGCCAGTCGTAGGAGCGGAGGACGTCGAGGACTTGCTCGGTCAGTTCAAAGTTGCCCTTCGCAGTGTTCTCCGCATTGAATTTCTTAAGAAAGTGGGCCGCCAGCAAGGGGATGTCCTCTTTGCGCTCGCTGAGCGTGGGCAGATTGAGGGGAATGACGCTGAGTCGGTAGTAGAGATCCTCGCGGAAGGTTCCCTGGCGCGCCTTGGCCTCGAGATCTTCGTTGGTGGCGGCGACGAGGCGCACGTCGATGGGGATGGTCTCCGTGCCGCCCACGGGCCGGATCTCCTTCTCTTGGAGGGTGCGGAGAAGCTTCGATTGCATGGTAAGGGGGATGCCGCCGATCTCGTCGAGGAACAGCGTCCCCTTGTCGGCGGCTTTGAGCAGGCCGAGCTTGTTGGTGACCGCTCCGGTGAACGATCCTTTGACGTGGCCGAAGAGCTCCGACTCAAGGAGCGACTCGGGCATCGCCGAGCAGTTGATGGCGATGAACGGGTAGGTTTTGCGTTGGCTTGCGCTGTGCAGAGCTCTGGCGACGAGTTCTTTGCCTGTGCCACTTTCCCCTCTGACCAGCACGGTCGAGTTGGTGCGGGCGACCTTCTCGATGAGTTTGTAGATGCGGAGCATCGGCTGGCTGTCGCCGACGAGGCTGCCGAAGTGGCAGTGGGCGTCGATGCTGTCTTTGAGCACCTCGTTTTCGAGGAAGGTCATGGCGTAGGACAGGGCGCGGTTGGCGAGCAACAGCATTTCGTCAAGCTTGAAGGGCTTGGTGAGGTAGTGGTAGGCGCCGCGTTTCATGGCTTCGACAGCGGTGTCGACCCCTGTGTAGGCGGTCATCACGATCACGGGCATGTGTTTCTGGAACTCCTTGGCGGAGACGAAGAGCGTGATGCCATCGGTGTCGGGCAGCTTCAGGTCGGTGATCATCAGGTCGAAGCAGTCGCGCTTCAGCAGCTCGAGCGCGTCCATCCCCGTGTTGGCGACGGAGACTTCGTAGCCCTCCCGGACGAAGAGGGGTCTGAGGATGTCGGTGATGCTGAGTTCGTCGTCGACGACAAGGATTTTCGGCATGGCAGTGCTTTTAGGGTTCGGGATTATTTCTTCGGAGGCCGCTGAGCTCGTGGAAGATTTTTCAGGCTCATGATCAGGAGGCGTTCCTCCTGCGAGTGGAACTTCGTGTTCGATTCAAGGTGGGGCCAGACGGTGGACGCGGTGGTGGCGTCGCCTGCGATAAGGGCGGCGACTCCGCACCAGAATCCCGTCGAAGGTTTTCCGTCAATGGAGAGGCTCTTGAGGCTCTCGACAGGGGTGTCCGTCGCAAGGATGGCGGGGGCGCTTTTTTCGGCATCGGAGGCGAGCGGGGTTGCGTCAAGGTACGCGCCGAGGTCTTTGGAAAGGGCGGTGGCGGCGCTTGGGTTCCTCATGATGAGGACGGCGGTCGATAGGATTCTGAGTTTCGGGTAGAAGCCAAGAGAGCAGCGCCGAAAGTCGTTTCGAGCCTCGGCGAGGAGAGGGGGGAGCTTGGCGGGGGTTGCCGCGCTTCTGGCGATTTTATAGGCGAGAAGTTGAACCCAGAGCTCTTGGGAGACGACATTGTCGCGCACATTGCCGGCGACCAGCTTCAAAAGTTCGTTTTCGTGCGGTATGGGGTGGCCGCTCTGGGCATTCTTGGCCATGCTGGCGAGCAGTATCTGCCCGCAGGCGTCGGGGAAGCGGCAGGGGGGGGCTGCGGCGAGGCCTTCGAGATCAACCTTGTTGTTTTGGGGCGGTTGTCCGGCTGCCATGTCGGCGGCCGTTTTCAGCCACAGGGCGTCGCCGGTGGTTCGGCTTTTTAAATCGGGAGAGCTCTCCATCAGTTCGGCGATCGCCGCAAGGGCGGATGAGAGGTCGTTCGGCTTCAACTCTTGGGCTTGGAGCAAGGCGAGCAGGTGCAGGAGGGCGACGCGGATGTCGGATGGAGTTGGCGTGGGACTTGGTTTGAACTTCCCAAACAGGTCGAGCGCCCGCATCCTGTTGCGGGTCGCCATGGCGAGGTACATGCCAAAGGCGGTGGCGTCGCTTTTCACTTGCGCGCTGTCGGATTCCGTGGCGAGCTGCTCGAGTCGTGAAATGGCTTCTGCCTCGAGTTTCTGGATGTTGTAGCGCATGCCGATGAGGCCTTCCGCGAAGATGAAGGAGACGGCCCACGCTTGAATCTTCGTCTTTGAGCTGTCGACTTCGGCGAGTTCCTCCGGCCGCATGGCCTTGCCCGCGACCTGGATGGCGGATGCCTTGACCCAATCGCCATATTCAAGTGAGGCGGCGAGGTCGAAGGTGGAGACGACCGGTCCGCCTTTGGCGTTTTTCAAGGGGCCAGTCTTTTTCAGTGATTCCTCGAACGCCCAGGAGTCGGAGGGGATGGCCAGCTCCCACTCGGCGAAAGGAAGTTTTGTGCTTTTCCCGAGAGTGGCAGTGTTGACGACTCCGTCCAAGGCGGTGTCCAGCGCGGCGGAGACTTTCTCGGTGAGTCCTTCATCTTTCAACGCCTGGAGATTGCCAAACCTGCCGAGGAACTGCGTGCAGAAACGGATCTTGGCCTGCGGATCGTTTGTCCCCATGATGGCCTGGTAGAGTGGCACCGCCTCGATGAGAGGTGATTTGCCGGAGAGCGAGTCATGTAGCCGTTTAAGCTCAATCGCATAGCGGGTGAAGGTGCCTGAGTCCGCCTGGCCGAGGACGAACGCGCAGTAGTTCTTGTCGAAGGCGCGCTGGTCATTGTTCTTCAACGCTGTGGCGAGCTGGTTCCATGTGTTGATGGCCTCGACCTCCTTTGCGGCGATTTTGAAGTCTCCCGCCACGGCCTTCCAGAGTTCTTTGGTGTCTTTGTCGAGCATAGACAGCTTCGTTAAGGCGTCATCCAGTTTTTTCTCTTCTGTGGAATTCAGGAGGATGAAGGAGAGGATGGGGTTGGCATTCGACTCGACGAGAGAAGCCGATCCGTCGCCTGCGAGAAGCCGTTTCTCCACAATGTCGAAATAGTTGGCGGTCGTCAATGAGTTCCAGTGGAATGTCTTGCCGGTGGCAGCCTTTTCAATCATCCATTTGAGGCTGATTCCTTTTTGCGCATCCATCTTCGCCACTTTCGCCGTCGGCGGGATGGGGACGTTTGAGCTGATCTGACAGGGAAGCGACTGCTCTTTGAAGAGGGCCTCGTGGGACATGATGACCTCTGGCAGCTTGTCGACGTTTGGCAGTATGGCTTCGAGAATGAGTTTGACGCGCCGGGCAAAGGCGGGAGGAGCGTTTTTCAGCTGCGGCCATTTCGCGAGGCGCTCGGCGATGGCGGGGAGGGGGGCGCGCTTTGAGGGATCGTTCTGATCGGTGAGGGCGAGGTAGTACTCATTGATCGCAGTGTTTTGCTCAAGCTCGCTGGTGCGCTTTCTGTCCTCTTCCTCTTTCTGTTTCTTGAGCTCGGCGATACGCTCGCGCTCTTTTTGGGCGAGCTCCTCTTCATGTTTGCGCTTGTCCTCCGCCATCAAGACGCTTATCCTTTGATTCAGAGTGGATAGCGCCAGGGTCAGTGCC
>CAYTFM010000253.1:10384-13743 GCA_964436735.1 uncultured Victivallales bacterium
GCTCGCGAGGATCGGATTCTTGCCTTTATCCGCGCTAATCTGGTCGACGTCCTGTTTAAGCTTGTCGGCGGCGAGCACAATCAGTTTCAATGGATCGGAGGTCTTGAGCTCCCCCAAAACCGCGGTGACTCGTTTCTCAAAGGCTTGCTTTGCGTCGATTTTCTTTTTCAACTCAACGAGGATGTCCTTCGGTTCCTTGGGAGCGGTCGCCCCTTGCTCGGTGATGAACTCCTCAATGCGCTGGGCTCGTGTGGGAAGGGGGAGGGCCTCGAGGCTTGGTTTGAGCTTCTCCCAGGCGGTCTTCGCCTTGCTCTCCGGGGTCTCGGTGCTTAATGTCTTGAGGATAATCTCATTGCTTTTTTTCTCCGCCGCGGGGAGGATTTTGAGCTGGAAGTAGATTGTGGCCGCAAGGGCCGCCACGATGAGAACGGCCGCTCCGATGATCGCCATCCAGACGGGGGAGAGGGTGGGGGATGGGGCGTGAGGCTCTTCCACGGCGGGGTCGGTTGCGTGCTCGAGAGGCTCCTTCTTCTTTGCCGAATGGTGCTTATGGACCGGTTTCTTCTCCGGTTCGAGCGACTTCTCGAGATGTTTGACCACATCGCACCACGTCGGATATCTGTCTTCAGGGTTTTTCGAGAGCATTTTGTCGACGACATCCGAGAGGTGCTGTGGCAGATCCCGGTTTCTCTCTTTGACGGGAATCGGCCGCTCGTTGATGTGGCGGCGCATGACGTCTTCGGGGTCGTCGCCGGGGAATGGTGGCGCGCCCACGAGCATATGGTACAGCGTAGCGCCGAAGGAGTACATGTCCGATCGGAGGTCGATCTTCTGCAGATCGCCGGAGACAAGTTCTGGGGGGGCGTAGAGCGGCGTGGCCATGATGCCCTCTTTCGCGGAGAAGTCCTCATGGATGTTTTTGGCAAGGCCAAGGTCGGAAAGCTTCGCCCCGCCACTGCTGTTGAGCATGATGTTGTCGGGTTTGACGTCCCCATGGGTGAGCTTTTGCGAGTCCCAGGCGTGCTGGAGGGCGGTGGCGATTTTCAGCGCGATGTCAACGGCGGTCTTGGGAGGAAGGCTGCCGTCCCTCGTGATGCGCATATCCAGCGACTCGCCCTCGATCAGTTCCATGGCGAAGTAGTAGATGCCCTCGGAGGTGCTGCCGGCGTCGAACACCTGCACGATGTTGGCATGGTTGAGGCTGGCGGCCGCTCTGGCCTCTTTGAAGAACCGGTTGACGAACTCCTGATCGCTGGCGAGTTCGTCCGTGAGCACTTTCAGGGCGACGGAGCGCTCGAGGTTGATCTGTTTCGCCCGGTAGACGACTCCCATGCCGCCACGGCCTATCACCCCCTCGATCATGAACCCGTTGAGAATGGTTCCTATGGAGAGGTTGCTTGCGGCTCTGGCGAGAGTCGTCCCGCATTGAACACATATTTTCGCCTGAGTGAGTGGGTCTACCTTCGCCTCCACCTCGCGGGCGCAGCTGGCGCAATAAAACTGCATGGGGTTGCCAATGAAATCCAGATATGGGGAGATACGTTTCTTAATTTTGCAAAAATATAGCGCTTCACCGCGTGTTAATAAATCTTTGGTTGGAGTTTTGTCAGTGGAAAGATGGGTGGCTATAGTACCTCTTTCAATTGGTTTCAAATTTCATGCAGGGAAATAACCCCAGTTAATGCAGTATAGGACGGATGTTTCATGCTTGTCGCTCTTGTGATGGCTGGTGGCTCAGGAACGAGGTTCTGGCCGCTCAGCAGAGGGAACTGTCCCAAGCAATACCTCAAGATCATATCCGACAAGACGATGATTCGGATGACCGTTGACCGCCTCTTGCCGAAGATACCCATCCAGAATATCTACGTGGTCACGGCGAAGTCGCAGGTCGACCTTGTCCGTAGGGAGTTGCCTGACTTGCTGGAAAGCAACCTCATCATCGAGCCATTCGGGATGAATACGGCGCCGGCCATCGCGATCAGCGCCGCGTGGATATCCCGCACACACGCCGCTGACGACGTGATGTGCGTGCTGCCCGCCGACCATGTGATCCAGGACACCGATGCGTTTCTCGCAAGCCTTGGGCAAGCTGCCAGTCATGCCATGGGCGACGCCCTCGTCACGTTTGGCGTCAAGCCTGCCTATCCCGCGACCAGTTATGGGTATATCGAGGGGGGGGCTTGCGTGGGAGATGACGGCGCGTTGGCGGTGAAGAGTTTCAAGGAGAAACCCGACATCGCGTCGGCGGTCAGGTTTTGCGAGGCCGAAAACTTCTTTTGGAACAGCGGCATGTTCGTGTGGAAGATCGGAACCATCCGCGATGCGTATGAGCGTTTTCTTCCCGCCGTCGCCGCGCTGGCCGATGCGATCCGCACGAAATGGGAGACGCATGGGGGAGGCGTCGGGTTTGACGATGAGTATCGCCAAATGCCCCGTGTCCCCGTTGACGTCGGCATCATGGAGAAAGCCGAGCGGCGCGTGGTCATTCCCGTCGACTACGGTTGGAATGACGTCGGCGGATGGCGCGCCCTTTTCGAGATCGCCGAACGCGATCAGAACAACAATGTGGTTCTGGGCGCATGCGAGGCTTTGGACAGCAACTCAAACTACGTCAGATCCAACAAACTCGTCGCCCTCATCGGCGTCAATAACCTGGTCATCGTCGACACCCCCGACGCCCTCCTCATCGCCGAGAAGAACAACTCCGAGCGCGTCAAGGATATCGTCGCCGCGTTGGCGAAGAAATCCCTGCGCGAATATCTCTGATTTTCCTTTGAAATCCGCGCCTCGCCGTATATTTTACAAACTTCGCTCGGCAAAGTCTGTCCAGCGGAGTGTGTGCATCTAATCCAAGAGTCTCAGTTCAATAAGCTAAAGAAAGGTGGTGCCATATGGCGGTGAAAGTTGGTATTAACGGGTTCGGGCGTATCGGGAGAATGGCGTTCCAGGCCATCTGCGACCAGGGGCTTCTCGGCAAACAGATCGATGTGGTGGCGGTGGTCGACATCTCCACGGACGCCGACTACTTCGCCTATCAGATGAAGTACGACTCCGTCCATGGCAAGTTCAAGCATGATGTCAAGACCGAGAAGAGCGACGCCTCCAAAGAGGAGAACGACATTCTCGTAGTCAACGGCAACAAGATCAAATGCGTCATGGCCACCAAGAGCCCCGCCGACCTTCCCTGGAAGGCGCTGGGCGTTGAATACGTCATCGAGTCCACGGGGCTCTTCACCGACTCCGAGAAGGCCAAGGGGCACCTGCAGGCCGGCGCGAAGAAAGTCATCATCAGCGCCCCCGGCAAAGGCGAGGTCAAGACCATCGTCATGGGCGTCAACGAGGATGATTACGATCCCACC